>NZ_QVLZ01000021.1:0-118463 GCF_003435205.1 Bacteroides sp. AF32-8BH
AGATTATTTATTCACAATAGAAGAAGTACCACCAAATTTGACGAAGAACCCAAATCATTACTAGTGGACGTGCGTTTGGGAGGTGTCAAATTTGTTTATACGGGATATTAACCGTACATTTGTCTGTGGTAATAATCGCCCTACAAACACATGCAGGACAAATAAATTAATTAAGCAATGAGAATAACATTGGTAAGAGACGATGGCAAGGTGAACACTATGCGTACGTTAAGAATCGAACAGCTCGTAGAGCAAATGAAAGTGGAAACCAAAGCACAGTCTGTTTCAAAAATGAGAGAAGTCCTGCCTTTTATGCTTCCGGGTGATAAAAATGACTATGTGCAGAAAGTGCAGAAGGTGATACCTGCAGCGGCCTTTTTCCGCAAAGACGGAATAACGACCATGAGTGAATACAACGGAATTGTGATGATTCAGGTGAATAACTTATCCGGGAATATGGAAGCGGATGAAGTGAAAGAGCGGGTGAGGGAGCTGCCGCAAACTTATTTAGCTTTCACCGGTTCTTCCGGAAAGTCAGTGAAGATATGGGTCCGTTTTACTTATCCCAATGACCTTTTACCGGAAACCCGTGAACAGGCAGAGCTTTTTCATGCACACGCCTATCGGTTGGCTGTGAAATTCTATCAGCCCCAACTTCCTTTTGATATCGAACTGAAAGAACCTTCATTGGAACAATATTGTCGCTGGACTTTTGATCCGGATTTGTATTTTAATCCCGAAGCGATGCCTATTTATATGAAACAACCTGTGGCTATGCCGGGCGAAACCACTTATCGTGAACGGGTGCAAACGGAAACTTCACCATTGCAACGGCTTGCACCGGGGTATGAAAGATGTGATGCGCTTTCTGTTCTTTTTGAAGCAGCCTTCGCACGTGCACTGGATGAGGAGGATGGTTATCAACCGGAAGAAGGTGATAAACAGTCTTTGTTGATAAATCTGGCCGGGTATTGTTTTCGCGCCGGTATTCCTGAAGAAGATACGGTGCGATGGTGTCGGGCGCATTATCGTTTGCCAAAAGATGATACATTGGTTCGGGGGACTGTACGGAATGTATATCGGACTTCAGAGGGATTTGCGAGTAAGAGCAGCCTGTTGCCGGAACAATTATTTGTCATGCAGATGGATGAGTTTATGAAACGGCGTTATGATTTCCGTTTCAACCAACTAACGTCACAAGTGGAATGTCGCGAACGGAATAGCTTTAATTTTTATTTTCTTCCGGTGGATAAACGGTTGATGGCAAGCATTACAATGAATGCACAATATGAGGGGCTTAAACTTTGGGATAAAGATGTCGTGCGTTTCCTGAATTCGGATCATGTACCGGTTTATCAACCTATTGAAGAGTTTCTTTATGACCTTCCTCGTTGGAACGGTAAGGATTATATTGGCAATTTAGCCAAACGGGTTCCTTGTGACCATCCTTATTGGACTCAATTGTTTCGTCGTTGGTTTCTTAGTATGGTCGCACATTGGCGTGGGATGGGTAAGAATCATGCGAATAGCACTTCGCCTATATTGATAGGCCCGCAAGCTTATCGTAAGTCTACATTTTGCCGCTTGATCTTACCACCATGTTTACAGGCATATTATACGGACAGTATCGATTTCAGTCGGAAACGGGATGCTGAACTGTATTTGAATCGCTTTTTATTGATTAATATGGATGAGTTCGATCAGATTGGCATCAGTCAGCAGTCTTTTCTCAAGCATATTCTGCAAAAGCCTGTTGTCAATACGCGACGTCCGAATGCTTCGGCAGTGGAGGAACTCCGCCGGTACGCTTCTTTTATAGGCACAAGTAATCATAAGGATCTGTTGACGGATACTTCCGGCAGTCGCCGTTTTATCGGTGTCGAGGTGACGGGAGTGATAGATGTGGTCCGCCCTATTGATTATGAGCAGTTATATGCACAGGCAATGGCTGCATTGCGGAGTAATGAGCGCTATTGGTTTGATGAAAAAGAGGAGGCGATTATGACGGAGGCTAACCGGGAGTTTGAACAGTCGCCGGCGATTGAACAATTGTTTCAGGTATATTACCGGGCAGCGGAAGAGGAAGAAGAGGGAGAATGGTTGCTTGCTGCGGATATATTGCAGCGGATACAAAAGGCAAGTAAAATGAAATTCTCTGCCGGACAAGTTAATTATTTCGGACGTATATTGCAGAGGCTGAGAGTAAAGTCGTTTAGGAAAACACGTGGGGTTTATTATCATGTGATGCCTGTAGAGTAAGGATGATGATGAAATAATGTATAGTAGATGGCTTTTATTATTTTATAATAATTATCTTTGCGTAATAACGTGAGATGTATGAAGACTATGATAAGAAATCCTTTTATAACAAGCGGATATGTCTCTGCTGATTATTTTTGCGATCGCCGTTTTGAGAGCGAACAGTTGGTGCGCGAGGTGATGAATGGGAATAATTTGGCTCTTGTCTCTACCCGGCGAATGGGAAAAACAGGGCTGATCCGTCATTGCTTTCAGTTTCCTGAAATTAAACAGGGTTACTATACCTTTTTTATTGATATATATGATAGCCGTTCATTGCGTGATTTGGTCTTTGCACTTAGTAAGGAGATTTTGGAAGTACTGAAACCTATGGGGAAGAAAGCTTTGCATGGCTTTTGGGAATGTGTAAAATCTTTGCAGGCTAGTATCTCTTTTGATGTGAATGGTATGCCTTCTTTGAATCTGGGATTAGGAGATATACAAGCTCCGGCTACTACGCTTGATGAAATCTTCCGGTATTTAGAGCAAGCGGATAAGCCTTGTTTGATTGCTATTGATGAATTTCAGCAGATTACTGGATATGTGGAGAAAAATGTAGAGGCTACTCTCCGGACTTATGTGCAGCATTGTAATAATGCGCGTTTCATTTTTGCCGGGAGCCAGCGACATGTGATGGGGAATATGTTTTTGACGCCTTCCAGACCTTTTTATCAAAGTGTGTCAATGATGCATTTGGAAAGTATTCCTTTAGAAGAATATATTCGTTTTGCAAGTATGCATTTCAAACGTGCAGGCAAAGAAATAGAGGAAAGTGCTGTTACCACAGTTTATCAACAGTTTGAAGGAATCACATGGTATATACAAAAAGTATTGAATACACTTTATGATATGACCCCGGAGTACGGAGTTTGTAAAGTGGGAATGGTGTCAGGGGCTATTCGGCAGATTATTGATTCATTCAGATATACTTATTCGGAAATTCTTTTTCGTTTGCCGGAGAAACAAAAGGAACTGCTAATTGCTATCACTAAAGAAGGAAGGGCTAAAGCTCTCACTTCCGGCACTTTTATTAAAAAATACAAACTGGCTTCTGCTAGTTCAGTTCAGGCAGCACTAAAAGGGTTGCTGGAAAAGGATTTTGTGACTCAGGAAATGGGTATTTGTCAAATATATGATCGTTTCTTGGGTATTTGGCTGAAAGAGAATTATTAAGTCATATTTCATTTATTGAAGAGGGCTTTTCGATAAATCGCGTTAATAATTAATAGAAACTGCTGCCTGTTAATCTGTTTTATTGTATCTTTGCGGTCTTAACTTTTTTAATGGTAAATAATGAAGGAATTTCTACAACTAATGCGACGTTTTGTGTCGCCTTATAAGAAGTATATCGGCTGGGCTATTTTGCTGAATATTTTGTCTGCTGTATTCAATGTGTTCTCATTTACTTTTTTGATTCCTATCTTGAGTATTCTGTTTAAAACAGAAGGAGCAGATAAGGTGTACCATTTTATGGAATGGGGTAGTGGCGATTTAGCAGATGTTGCCAAGAATAACTTCTATTATTACATCTCTCAGATGATTGTGGATAATGGTCCCACTGTAGCTCTTATTTTCTTGGGACTATTCCTGATGGTGATGACATTGTTTAAAACCGGTTGTTACTTTGCTTCTTCAGCCGTGATGATTCCATTACGTACAGGAGTGGTACGTGATATTCGTATTATGGTGTATGCTAAGGTAATGCGTCTGCCGATGTCTTTCTTCTCGGAAGAAAGAAAGGGAGATATTATAGCTCGTATGAGTGGTGATGTGGGGGAAGTGGAAAATTCCATTACCAGTTCATTGGATATGTTGATGAAAAGCCCGATTCTGATTATTATATATTTTGTGACATTGGTTACGGTTAGTTGGCAGTTGACTCTTTTTACTATCATTGTATTACCGGGAATGGGTTGGTTGATGGGAGTCGTCGGAAGAAAACTGAAACGTCAATCACTGGAAGCACAGGCTAAGTGGAGTGATACGATGTCACAATTAGAAGAAACACTGGGAGGCTTGCGCATCATCAAGGCTTTTATTGCGGAAGATAAAATGATTAACCGCTTCACCAAATGTAGCAACGAGCTCCGGGATGCGACAAACAAGGTTGCTATACGTCAGGCTATGGCTCATCCGATGAGTGAGTTCTTAGGAACGATTCTGATTGTAGCTGTATTGTGGTTTGGAGGTACATTGATTTTAGGAAAGAATGCAACCATCGATGCTCCTACATTCATCTTCTATATGGTTATCTTATATAGTGTAATCAATCCATTGAAAGACTTTGCTAAAGCGGGATACAACATTCCGAAAGGGTTGGCTTCCATGGAACGTGTGGACAAAATCCTGAAGGCAGAGAATAAGATTAAGGAAATTCCGAATCCGAAACCGTTGAAAGGTTTGAATGATAGAATCGAATTTAAAGATATCTCTTTCAGCTATGATGGTAAAAGAGAGGTGTTGAAGCATGTAAACCTGACAGTTCCCAAAGGAAAAACAATCGCACTGGTTGGGCAATCGGGATCCGGTAAATCTACATTAGTCGATTTGTTGCCGCGTTATCACGATGTACAGGAAGGTGATATTACCATTGACGGAACAAGTATTCGTGATGTACGTATTGCGGATTTGCGCAGTTTGATTGGTAATGTAAACCAGGAGGCTATTCTGTTTAATGATACATTCTTCAATAACATTGCTTTTGGCGTGGAGAATGCGACAATGGAACAAGTTATAGAGGCGGCGAAGATTGCCAATGCGCATGATTTCATTATGGAGAAACCGGAAGGATATAATATGAATATCGGTGACCGTGGCGGAAAATTGTCCGGTGGTCAGCGTCAGCGTATCAGTATTGCGCGTGCTATTTTGAAGAATCCTCCGATTCTGATTCTTGATGAGGCTACTTCTGCTTTGGATACCGAATCAGAACGTCTTGTACAGGAAGCGTTGGAACGTTTGATGAAAACACGTACGACGATTGCTATTGCCCACCGTCTTTCTACTATTAAAAATGCAGATGAAATCTGTGTACTGTATGAGGGTGAGATTGTGGAACGTGGTAAGCATGAAGAACTCATTGAGTTAAACGGTTACTATAAACGTCTGCATGATATGCAGCAGTTGTAATTCTTGATATTGCAATGATATTATTAAGTTTTGATACAGAAGAATTTGATGTACCTCGCGAGCATGGTGTAGACTTTCCGTTGGATGAAGCAATGAAAGTGTCAGTCTATGGTACAAATCGGATACTGGACTGCCTGAAAAACAACGGGGTGAAAGCTACTTTCTTTTGTACAAGCAATTTTGCAGAAAATGCGCCGGAAGTGATGCGGCGCATTATGGACGAAGGACATGAAGTTGCTGCGCATGGATGTGACCATTGGCAGCCACAGGCTTCGGATGTCAGTCGTTCAAAAGAAATTCTGGAACGTCTTACCGGCAGGACGATACAAGGTTATCGCCAGCCGCGTATGTTCCCCGTATCAGATACGGAACTTGAACGGATGGGGTATGTATATAACTCCTCATTGAATCCCGCATTTATCCCCGGAAGATATATGCATTTGTCGGAGCCCCGTACCTGCTTTATGACAGGTAAGTTACTTCAAATCCCGGCTTCTGTAACTCCGTGGATTCGCTTCCCGCTATTCTGGTTGTCTTGTCATAATCTGCCGATGTGGCTGTATCAACTCCTGGTAAACCGGGTATTGAAGCATGACGGATATTTTGTGACTTATTTCCACCCGTGGGAATTCTACCCGTTGGGTGAACATCCTGAATTTAAGATGCCTTTTATTATCCGCAATCATTCCGGTAAAGGAATGGAGGAACGTCTGGATATGCTTATCCGCAAACTGAAAGAAAAAGGATATGCTTTTATGACTTACTCGGAATTTGCACAGATAAAACTGGCTGAACTAAATAAACCGGACGAAAAATGATAAAATTGGCTATTGTATCCCCCTGCTATAATGAGGAGGAAGTGTTGGAAGATTCGGCCGCCCGTTTGACAGCCTTGTTTGATGAGTTGGTGGCGAAAGAAAAAATCAGTGCCGACAGCTTTGTGCTCTTTGTGAATGATGGCAGCAAAGATCGTACATGGAGCATCATTAAGAAATTGCACGGGACGAATCCTTATATAAAAGGAATGAATCTGGCACGGAACGTGGGACATCAGTATGCGATCATGGCCGGTATGATGACCGCTAAAGACTGGAGTGATGCCGTTATTACCATTGATGCCGATTTGCAGGATGATCTGAATGCGATTGAGGAGATGATCGATGCTTATACGCAAGGATATGATGTTGTATATGGAGTGAAAGTATCTCGTCAGGCAGACCCCGTATTGAAACGTCTTTCTGCAACAGCCTTTTATAAATTACAGCACCGGATGGGAGTGGAGACTATCTACAATCATGCGGATTTTCGTTTTCTAAGCCGGAGAGTGCTGGAACAGTTGTCTCATTATCAGGAACGCAATGTCTATCTGCGTGGTATTATCCCGTTGCTGGGTTTCCCTTCTACTACGGTAGATGATGTGATTCGGGAACGGACAGCCGGAACTTCCAAATATACAGTGAGAAAGATGTTCAGTCTGGCTTTGGACGGGATAACCTCTTTCTCGGTAAAGCCCATTTACGGAATTGTTTATCTGGGAGGTATCTTTGTTTTTATCAGTATTTTGATTGGAATCTATGTTCTTTACGCATTGATTTCGGGTACTGCGGAACATGGCTGGGCCTCTTTGATGTTGTCTATCTGGTTTGTTGGCGGGGTTGTTTTATTATCCATAGGAGCTGTCGGACTGTATATTGGCAAGATTTATAAAGAGGTAAAACGTCGTCCGCTCTATAATGTGGAAGAAGTGTTGTACGATGATCAGAATAAGTAAGGCTATACTTGAGAAGCACCCGGATTGGCGGGATAAGTTCTGGCAATTTGTTCGTTTTGGAGTTGTCGGCACTATATCTTCAGCCATTCATTACGGCGTATATTGCCTGGTCTTGTTGGTTGCGAATGCCAATATCTCCTTTACGGCTGGTTATGCTGTAGGATTTGTCTGCAACTACTTCCTGACTACTTTCTTCACCTTTCGTTCCAAACCATCCTCGCATAATGCGATCGGCTTTGGTTTTAGTCATCTGATTAATTACCTGCTTGAGATCGGCTTACTGAATCTCTTCCTCTGGATAGGGGCGGGTGAACTGCTTGCACCGATACTGGTAATGATTATCGTGGTGCCTATCAATTTCCTGATTCTTCATTTCGTTTATATCTATAAAGGGAGGAAATAACACTATTCAATCCCTTTCATTTAATTCATAAAAAGAAAAGGCTATTATGAAACGTTTTCTAAATCTTATTGTATATATACTTACCATACATGTTTCGGCTTTACTGATCGCAGGACTGTTTCGCCTGGTACTTTTTATCTCATCTTATCATCAGTTGACCTCTGAAGCCTTGTCGGATAAGACACTTCCGATGCTTGCTTTTGTGCATGGTGTCTGGTTTGACAATGTGATAGGCTGTTACATACTTCTGTTGCCTCTGGTAGTTGCGGTGGTATGTGGAGTTTGCAACTATTATGGGAAAGCGTTGTTCCGTTTCTTTACGATCTTTTTCAGTGTCTTTTATGGATTGGTTTATTTAATCAGTGCGTCAGACATTCCTTATTTTGCCTATTTCTTTAAACATATCAACTCTTCCATATTCGAATGGTTCGGTTATGCGGGAACTACCGCCGGAATGATATTGGGGGAAAGTGCCTATTATCTGTCCATCGGATTATTCCTTCTCTTTCTGGCCGGATTCGTAGTTTGGCTTATCTATCTGGCACGTTATTTCCATCATCGTAGCCTTACCATTTCCGCTCCGTTTCCTTATTGGAAGCGAGGAGGGGCGGTTCTGATCGGTGCTTGCTTAATCGGACTCTGCATCTTTGGAATCCGGGGGCGTACAGGCTATAACCCGATCAAAGTAAGTGCGGCATATTTCTGTCAGGATGCTTTTCTCAATCAACTGGGAGTAAGTCCTACTTTTAACCTGCTGACGAGTGTGATGGATGATATGAGGCCTGAAAATAAATACTTGCATCTGATGGATGAGCAGGAAGCCATCACCAAGGCGCAAGCTCTGCTCAACCGTCCGGGAGATGCGAATGTTTCCCCGTTGGCTGTTTACAGGCATGCTGCAAAAGCGGATAGCGTGCAACAACGCCGTCCTAATGTCGTCTTGATTATGATGGAGTCTATGTCCGCCAAGTTTATGAAGCATTTCGGGCAATCGGAGACTTTGACTCCTTTCCTGGATAGCCTGTATACCCGTTCTATTAGTTTCCGCAATTTCTATTCGGCAGGAATCCATACGAACCATGGTTTGTATGCCACCTTGTATTCTTTTCCGGCTATGATGAAACGGAACCTGATGAAAGGCTCTGTCATTCCCCGCTATTCGGGACTGCCTACCGTACTGAAAGAAAACGGCTATTACAACCTTTTCTTTATGACGCATGAAGGGCAGTATGATAATATGAACGCTTTCTTTCGGACGAACGGCTATGATGAAGTGTTTTCACAAGAAGACTATCCGGCTGATAAGGTTGTGAATAGCTTTGGAGTGCAGGATGATTTCTTGTATGACTATGCAATTCCGGTATTGAATCAGCGGGCTGCCACCGGACAACCGTTTTTTGCTACTTTACTGTCCATCAGTAATCATCCGCCGTATGTGATACCTCCTTTCTTCCATCCGAAAACAAGTGAACCGGAGATGCAGATCGTTGAGTATGCGGATTGGGCTTTGCGTCAGTTCTTTGAAGAGGCGCGTAAACAACCCTGGTTTGATAATACGATATTCGTATTGGAAGGAGATCATGGCAAACTGGTGGGAGACGCCGAATGTGAACTACCGGAATCTTATAATCATATTCCACTGATGATTTACTCCAGCCGTATTCAGCCGGAAGAGAAAACAGCATTTGGCGGTCAGGTAGATATACAGCCAACGATATTAGGGTTGTTGAATATTGATTATTTACAGAATAATTTTGGAGTGGACTTGCTGAAGGAAGAACGTCCCTGTATGTTCTATACTGCTGACAATATGGTGGTGGGACGCAATGACACGTTACTCTATCTTTATAATTACGAGACTCAGCAGGAACTTACTTATCATATCGGTAACGGCAAATTGAATGCTGTTCCAATGGATGATAGCTTTTTTCCTTTGAAAGAATATAGTTTTTCCATGCTCCAATCGGCGGAGTTCCTTGTGAAGCATGGAAAAACGCTTAATTCTATACCTTTTACTCAACAATAGGAGTCGTTTCGTTATTTTCAGGCTGTTGGTTTTTAACGAACTTGTATATCTTGGCTATTTGCCGGAGTACTCGTTTAGGGGATTCATATACCTCCTCAAACTGATACCCTTCTTTCTCGAATTCGGGAAGATATTTCTCTGCATCATTCGTGCCGATTAACAAGAAACCTTCCGAAGGACGTTTCTCATAGAAGTTGTCGAGACGATTGTGCAGATAGAAATTGAGTTCGAAATAATGTACGGGGTCACCTGCTGCATGCAGACTTTCTTCAATGAATTCGTACATCGTTCCTTCGCTTTCCGGCGCAACCTTTTCTATTTCTGTAGCAATGAATTTGACCGACTTCGAATTTAATGCTGCCGGCTGATAAGCACCGTCCAATGCAAGGTATAATCCCATTGTAAGCACAACGAGAGCGTATAGGAAGCGGTTGTTCAATGCATTTTTCCGTTGATAGAACCACCAGTAGATACCGAGAATGGTAGGAATGGCAATCAGGAATAAGGCTCCTGCTCCGCTGATATTCTGTATTGCACGCATGAAATTAATATTGTCCTGCGCGTGACGACCCTGGAAAATAGTTTCAGGGATGAGTCCGCATTTTAATACGATGAAGCAGGTGAACAGTAGCAGGCTGATTACTGCAAGAATACTTCCGTATACCTTGATGACTTTAGATTGCTTCTTGACCAGATAGAATAGATATTTGGCAAGGAAATAAGCAATGAAAGGATAGATCGGCATCAGATATACACTACGTTTGCTCTGCGGAATACAGTAGAAGACGAAGATTACAACGATACTGGTGAAAGAGAATAAATCCACCGGGTCCATATTCTTTATCCATGTGGTGAAGCGTTTCCACCAGGCTGCCGGTTGGATGCTGAATTTATGGTAAGTCAGGCTGAACAGGGAGAGCACGACTAACAGTGTCCAGGGAACGTATCCGGCAAATAGGGTCACAAAATTATAATGCCAGGGGTTCACGCATGAATTGTAACTCATGGTATTAGTCATACGACCGAAGTTTTCTTCCATAACTAATGCCAGGAACTCTTCTCCACCTTGTTGGTAAGCAGCGACATACCAGCAGAAAGGCAGGATGAGTGAAAGAATGGCCCAGGCGGAAAGTAACAAGAATGCTTTGAAGAAGTTGACACCCCGGAGTAACAAGAAGATGCCTACCACTAAACATGGAATGATAGTACCTACCGGTCCTTTAGTCAGTGTGCCGCAGCTCATCAGGAGAATGGCCAGCCAGGGAATACCTTTGAGTCCCTTCTCATACCATTTGTAGAGACAATACAGAGCGCCAACGGTGAGCGCTGTCAATACCATATCCACCCGGCAGTTTGCTCCGGCCCGGTGCAGCTCAAAATTAGTCAGGGTAATAAAGGCGGCCAACAACGCCAGTTCCACTCCTTTTCTTTTGGCAAAGAACAGAAAGCCGCAGAGGGTCATGGCGATCAGGGCGATGGCAGACGGCAAGCGGGAGGTCATTTCTGTGACTTGCCCTCCATTCACTGCTGCCGAAACAGCGGCTATGCTCCAGTGGAAGAAAGGCGGTTTGTAAGCCATTTCTCCTCCGTTGTTTCTGGGTAAAATCCAGTTTCCGCTATCCAGCATGGAGTAGGAGACAATAGATTCGCGAGGCTCCCCTTTGGTGTGGTACTCCGATAAACCGAGGAAAGGCAGGATAGTAACTACGCAAATGACTAGTAACAGCCAGAAAGCTTTGTTTGAAGTCAATGTTTTCATCTTTATCTTATATTGAAATTTATGTTCTTTTATTTTCTGCCGAAGTCGGCCGGAATTTCTCCCCATTCTTTCGTTTCCCATTTCAGAATACGGGTGGTATAGGTGTTTCCCTGCAACCATTTTTCTGCCCGTTCAATCAACAGAAAGAGTTCTTCTGTTTCCGGGGTTCGGGGGAGTTTGGTCTTGCACTTTTTCTGTCGCACCCAGCTGATGGCATTCGCGCTGTCACTGTAAATGGGCATATCGAAACCTTTCTTTTTCAGCAACGCCAAACCGTGTACGATGGCTAGAAACTCACCGATATTATTCGTGCCTTTCATCGGGCCGAAATGAAAAATCTCCTGACGGCTGGCAATGTGTACGCCGCGATATTCCATCGGTCCCGGATTACCGCTACAGGCTGCATCGACAGCCAGGCTATTGTCGATCACACAAGAAGGTAAAGTATCCGAAGAAGGTTTGGGACCTCCTGATTTAGCCTTTGCATTCTTGCCGATATAAGCATAGGGAGACATTGTCAACGCGCGTTCCGCTTCTTCGCGCGTGTCAAATGATTTGTATTTGGCAGCTTCATATCCTTTGATTTGAAGCTGGCAGTCTGTCCAGGAAGTATAAACTCCGGGGGTGACGCCTTCCCATACTACATAAAATTTCTGTTTAGCCATTTTTTCTGACGATAATTTTAGATAGTCAATGAATTGACGCTGCGAAGGTACAAATATATTCTCTAACTGAACAAGTTAGGGGGGCTACTTGTTATAAAAAAAAGAGAGTTTTAAGAATATAAAATAAGAAAGGAACTATGATGGAAAGATCTTTTAGTGAAGCTTTGAAACAACGTCGAACTTACTATTCAATTACTAATCAGTCACCTATATCCGATCAGGAGATCGAATGTATCGTTAATATGACCGTGCGCCATGTGCCGTCGGCATTCAATTCGCAATCTACCCGTGTGGTACTTCTATTGGGAGAATCGCATAAGAAATTGTGGCAGATTGTGAAGGACGCATTAAAGAAGATTGTACCGGCTGAAGCGTTTGTCAAGACAGAAGAGAAGATAGATCATTCCTTTGCCTGTGGTTATGGAACTGTACTGTTCTTTGAGGATCAAAAAGTGGTGAAAGGACTTCAGGAGGCTTTCCCGTCTTATCAGGAGAATTTCCCGGGATGGTCATTGCAGACTTCTGCCATGCACCAGTTAGCTATCTGGGTGATGCTCGAAGATGTAGGTTTCGGAGCGTCGCTGCAACACTATAACCCGTTGATTGATGAAGAAGTGCGCCGTGCATGGGATTTGCCGGAACATTGGCATCTGATTGCGGAAATGCCGTTCGGACTTCCTGTCGGCAAACCGGGTGAAAAAGAATTCCAGCCGCTTGAAGAACGGGTGAGAATCTTTAAATAAATCGGGAATGAAGAATGAATAATGAAGAATTGGATGGCATAATGGCTAAAATTCTTTATTCTTCATTCTTCATTCTTCATTAAATGATTAATTTTGTGAGCAAAATTAATCATTTATGGTTCGTATCTTCCTTACCGGCTATATGGGTGCCGGAAAAACGACGTTGGGTAAGGCTTTTGCCCGATATATGAATATACCGTTCATCGATCTGGACTGGTATATTGAAGAGCGTTTTCACAAAACCGTTGGAGAATTATTCATTGAACGAGGCGAAACAGGATTCAGGGAGCTGGAGAGAAATATGCTCCATGAAGTAGCCGAGTTTGAGAATGTGGTAATTTCGACGGGGGGTGGAGCGCCTTGTTTTTATGATAATATGGATTTTATGAACCGGACCGGAAAGACTGTTTTTCTGAAGGTGCATCCGGATGTGTTGTTCAGGCGCTTGCGTGTGGCTAAACAACAACGTCCTATTCTTCAGGGTAAAGAGGATGAAGAACTGAAAGCGTTCATTGTTCAGGCACTCGAGAAGCGTGCTCCTTTTTATCATCAGGCACAATATATCTTTAATGCAGACGAATTGGAAGATCGTTGGCAGATTGAAACATCGGTGCAATGTTTGCGACAACTTTTGGGATTGTAGAAGTAACAGTCGTTATATTTTGTGTAATCGTCATTTGGAAAGCTGTGAAATGTGTGTAATTTGTGCCTGATAATGAATGATTATTGGGAGGAATTTTGCTGTATTCAGAAATCAGGTAGTTGTAATGTTCTCTTTTTGTTGGAACTTCGTTTTTTTTGAGACTCTTGTTTGTGCATTCGGTCAATATTTGTACCTTGCACTCGTTATGAGATTTTTTATTGACTAGTAACACAAAATTAAGGTAAAGTTCTATATCATGAAAACTTTAAAAGAGAAATTTGGGGAGTTATCCGCTAAAATTAAAGCATCCGGACAGCCTGCAAGGGTATGGTTTCCGCAGTATACACCGGCTTCATTGTTAAGTGCGGAAAACTGGTGGGAAGCATTGGCTGTATGTGAATATGCTTTGGACACAAAAGAAGACGAGAAATTAACAGAAGATTTTTTTGAACTGATATTCAGTGCTTTTGACTGTAACGTAGAGGTGGAACTCAACGCGGAAGAATATGAATTCTGGTGGGAAAAGGTGATGCAGGTATGCGACCGTGTGGCAGAGTTTAGCGGTGCGGGATGGGCGCAGAAGGGTGCACAATATTCCGAAGCCCGTTATGGAAAGCGGGACATGAGTTATTTGTTTCCATACTACGAGAAGGCCGCCGATATGGGTTGGGCTGAAGCGGAAGCAACTGTTGCCTATTGGCGATACATGGGATTCTATTGCGAACAAGATAAAGAAGAGGGTGAACGGCGTTTTGCAGCTCTCACTTCTCCCGAAGCTATTTTATGGGGAAAGCATTATCGTGCTTTTGCCGAAGAATTTACAGGGGATAAAGCAAAGGCATTACAGATACGGAATGAACTGCTTGCCGAACTGCCTGAAGGAGAACGTTTGCGTGCTCATGTATATGCAGCGTTGGGGGATGCGCTCGACAGGGCGGAAGGTAACGTGGCAGAGGAAGCTGCTTATTACGAAAAAGCCCTGGAAATAGTTCCCAATCTTTATAGTCTTAAAAATCTGGCTACGCTTTATTTCCGTTACCCGGAACTGAATAAACCGAAAGAACTGAGCTTTGAACTTTGGGAAAAGGCTTGGCATGCCGGTGTGTGGTCTGCCGCCAATTTCCTG
The DNA here is from genome assembly GCF_003435205.1 of Bacteroides sp. AF32-8BH. Lineage (NCBI taxonomy): Bacteria > Pseudomonadati > Bacteroidota > Bacteroidia > Bacteroidales > Bacteroidaceae > Bacteroides > Bacteroides sp. AF32-8BH. The sequence goes on from NZ_QVLZ01000021.1 coordinate 14,564, forward strand.
GGATATAACTATCAGGAGGAGGAATGGCTGGATATGCCTAAGGCGATTGAATGGCTGGAAAAGGGCATGCTTTATTGTGAACCCTACAGTGCGTATGAACTGGCATTGATCTACCTGTATAATGATGAATATAAGAACGTGGAACGTGGACTGATGTGTCTGAACCGTTGCGTGGAGGATGATTATATACAAGGTATCGAAGGACTGGCCAATATTTATTTCAACGGTGATTTGGTGCCGGAAGACATGAATCGCGCGAAAGAGTTGCTGGAGAAAGCCATTGAGTTGGGTTCGGGAAGTGCTGCTTATCGTTTGGGCTGGATGTATGAACGTGGCTTCTTGTCTGAAGAACCGGATTATGTGAAGGCTTTAGAGTTTTATGAAAAAGCGGCTTCACTGAATAATGCCGATGGGTATTGCCGTGTGGCTCTTTATCTGGCTAATGGATATAGCGGTGTGAAGGACCCTGTAAAATCAAGGGAATATTATGAAAAAGCGGCCGAACTGGGTGCTTGCTTTGCCCTTGTGGAACTGGCATTCTTATATGAGAATGGCGATGGAGTGGAGAAGAATTATGAAAAGTCATTTGAACTGATTAGCAAGGCTGCCGAACAGGGTTATCCTTATGCAATGTTCCGTGTAGGTCTTTATATGGAAAAGGGTGTTCTTGGTGAAGTGAAACCGGAAGAGGCTTTTACTTGGTATACAAAGGCAGCTGAAGCGGACGATAATGATGCGATCTTTGCTCTGGGGCGTTGCTATAGAGAAGGTATCGGAACGGAAGAAAACTGGGATAAGGCACTCGAATGGTTTAGTAAAGGGGCGGAAAAGAATGAAGCCCGTTGTCTGACGGAACTGGGGATGGCTTATGAGAATGGTAATGGCGTGGAAGAGAATCCACAGAAGGCAGTGGAATATATGATGAAGGCTGCCGAACAGGACTATGGCTATGCTCAGTTTAAGATGGGAGATTATTATTTCTTCGGTTGCGGTCCCTGTCTGGAAGATAATAAAACGGCAGTGGAATGGTATGAAAAGGCAGTGGCTAATGAGATTCCGATGGCTATGCTGCGTGTGGGTGAGTATTATCTGTATGACTATGATAGCCTGAATGAGTCGGAAAAGGCTTTTGCTTATTTCAAGAAAGCTGCCGAATATGAATGGTATAGTGAAGGACTGGGGATCTGTTATGAAATGGGTATCGGAGTGGAAGAGAATGAAACGGAAGCCTTTAAATATTATACACTGGCTGCGGATAATGGAAATACGACAAGTATGTATCGTACCGGACTTTGCTATTATAACGGAGTAGGTGTGAAACAGAATTATGCCGAGGCCTATCGCTGGTTCACGGATGCGGCGGGGAATGAGAATGTCGCTGCAATTTATTATCTGGGTAAGATGATGATGTATGGCGAAGGTTGTAACCCTGATCCGGAAACTGCGGTGCAATGGTTGCTGAAAGCTGCTGAGAAAAACAACGATAAAGCACAATTTGAACTTGGAAATGCCTATCTGACAGGAAATGGCGTCGAAGAAAACGATGAAATTGCAATGGAGTGGTTCGAAAAGGCCGCAGAGAATGGCAATGAGAAAGCTCTTAAAATCACCGGAAGGAGGAGGAAGTAAAAGAGGAACATGGAAAAAGAAGGGAATAATCTGTTTCAGGTCAATCTTAAAGGTATGATTGCCCTGTTATCAGAGCACATTTATAGTAACCCGAATACTTTTGTTCGCGAACTGTTGCAGAATTGCGTAGATGCCATCACGGCACTACGCAATATTGACGAGAATTATAAAGGTCGCATCGATGTCTTTCTGAATGAGGACAAGACAGTGGTATTTCGGGATAATGGTATCGGATTGAAAGAGGAGGAAGTTTATCGCTTTCTGACTGTTATCGGGGAGAGCTCAAAGCGGGATACTCCCGATGCGGACGATTTTATCGGAAGGTTCGGTATCGGATTGTTATCTTGTTTTGTGGTGACCAATGAAATCACCGTAGAGAGTCGTTCTGCAATGGGCGGACAGCCTGTTTGCTGGTGTGGAAAAGTGGATGGGACGTATCAGCTGACTTTATCAGACGAAGAACGGCCCATCGGGTCGCAGGTAGTATTGCACCCGAAAGGAGATTGGATGCATCTTTTTGAATATGAAACATTTAAGAAGATACTGGTCGGTTACGGAGAAATGCTGCCGTATCCTATCTATCTGCATTATCAGGGGGAAGAGGAGTTGGTAAATACGCCTTCGCCTGTATGGCTTGACCCGAAGGCGACTCGTAAGGAGTTGCTGGATTATGGGGCGAAAGTGTTTCAGTCGTCTGCTCTCGATGCTTTCCGGATCTATACTGAAAGCGGCAAGGTGGAAGGGGTGCTTTATGTCCTGCCTTTCCGTACACAATTTTCAGTGCGCAACTCTCATAAGGTCTATCTCAAACGTATGCTGTTGAGTGAGGATGATTGTAATCTGTTGCCGTCGTGGGCTTTCTTTATCCGTTGTCTGGTGAATGCGGACGGGTTGCTGTCTACCGCTTCCCGGGAGTCTTTGGTGAGTAATGACCAACTGAAAGATGCCCGGAAAGAGATCGGGGTGGCTATCAAGGATTATCTGCGGGGATTGGTGCAGAATGACCGTGCCATGTTCAACCGGATTCTGGATGTTCATCACTTTCATATCAAGGCGATTGCTTCGGAGGATAATGAATTGCTTCGTTTGTTTATGGATTATCTTCCTTTTGAAACCAATAAGGGTTTGCGTAGTTTTGGAAGTATTCGTTCGGCAAGCAATGTGATATGTTATACCAAGAATCTGGAGGATTTCCGGCAAGTGCGGCGTATAGCCGGAGCACAGGGTTGGCTGGTCGTGAATGCTGCTTATACGTTTGATGAAACGTTATTGAAAAAGTATGTCCGCCTGAATCCGGAACTTACTTTGGATGAAATATCTCCTTCACGGTTGCTGGAGCAGTTTGGTGAAGTGGAGGCGAACCAGGAGTTTCAGGCTTTTGAGGTGAAAGCGAACGAGTTGTTGAAGCGGTTTGGCTGTATCTGTCGTCTGAAGCATTTTACTCCGGTGGATATTCCGGTTATTTTTGTGGCGGAGGAAAAGGAGAATGCTGCTAAAAGTGCTAATAATCCGTTGGCGGCTGTACTGGGAGCTGTGAATACTACAAAGCAGATTCCGCCGACACTCACTTTCAATGCGGATAATGAAATGGTGCAGACCTTATTGCAAATACAAGGAGACAATAAACTGTTTCAGCATGTGGTGCATATATTGTATGTACAATCGCTTCTGCAAGGTAAATATCCGGTAAACAGCGAAGAAATGGAGCTTTTCAACCATTCGCTAAGTGAATTGATGACTTCGAAAATGAATGATTTTATAAATTTCCTGAATTAAAAAAGAGTATGAGATACACACTTGAAATACAAAAATTGCTGTTGCAGACACAGAATAACAACCTGCATCCCCGCGAAAAAGCCAATCTATTGAAAGAAGCTATCCGCATCGCCGATGAGAACGAAGATGTGGAATGGGCTACGGGGTTGAGACTGGATCTTATTTATGAACTGAATCTTCTTTCGGCGGATGCTGAAGAGATTACCGTGTTCTCTAAAATTCTGGATGATTACGAGAACCACAAGGATGTGATTAAGGAAGATGACTTGTTGTGGAAATATAAGTGGATATGGGCTTGTACGTTCGATCTTCCGGAGATCCCGATGGAGCAGGTACAGGCAATTGGGGAGGATTATAAAACCCGTATCCTCCGGAACGGATATTCTTTGCGGAGTTATTATCACCGCTGGTCTGTGGAATGTGTCTGGATGCGGCAGTATGACAAGGCGAAAGAATACATTGATAAAATGTTGAATGAGAAGATAGACGATCAGTCGTGTGAGGCTTGTGAATTGAACTTTATGCTGGATTATTATCTGGAAACGGGACAGTTTGATGAGGCTTACAGCCGCGCGCAACCGTTGATTAATAAGCAGGTCACTTGTTATGAAGCCAATTTGCGGGCCTATTTGAAGCTTGCTTATTATGCGCAGAAAGCAGGTAAACCGGAGATTGCCGCCGATATGTGTGCACGTGCCGAAGAAGCATTGGTGGGAAGAGAGAAGGATGAATATCTTTTGCTCTATCTGGGATTGTTTATTGCCTATTATATGATGACGAAGCCGGAAAGAGCTTGGGAATATGCCGAACGCTGTATCGGTTGGAGTTTGCGTACTAATACGCTGAAGAGTTATCGTTTCTCCTGTGATATGGTAGAGGCTCTGAAATATGAAACCCGTCCGGAAGTCTCGTTGTCTTTGCCGGAAGAGTTCCCGCTTTATCGTCCGGATGGAATTTATCAGGTAAACGAACTTCGCAATTATTTCTATCAACAGGCAGAAGAGCTGGCACGTCGCTATGACGCCCGTAACGGAAATAGTGGTTATATGGACCGTTTGAAAGATTTAATGTCTAATTAATTGCCAACATGTAGATTAATCCGTATTTTTGCCGTCCAATTATTTACTAAAAACACTGAATAACAGAAAATGAGAAAGTGGCGTATTGAAGATTCTGAGGAACTCTACAACATCACAGGTTGGGGTACCTCGTACTTTGGTATTAATGACAAAGGTCATGTAGTTGTTACACCTCGTAGAGACGGAGTGACTGTCGATCTGAAAGAACTGGTCGATGAGTTGCAATTGCGTGATGTGGCTTCTCCCATGTTGATACGTTTTCCGGATATTTTGGACAACCGTATTGAAAAGATGTCTTCCTGCTTTAAACAAGCGGCCGAAGAGTATGGTTATAAAGCCGAGAACTTTATAATTTATCCGATTAAGGTCAACCAAATGCGCCCGGTGGTGGAAGAGATTATCAGCCACGGAAAGAAGTTCAATCTCGGACTGGAAGCCGGTTCCAAACCGGAACTCCATGCAGTGATTGCGGTCAATACGGATTCTGACTCATTGATTGTCTGCAACGGATATAAAGACGAAAGTTACATCGAACTGGCTTTGCTTGCCCAGAAAATGGGTAAACGCATTTTCCTCGTTGTGGAGAAGATGAACGAACTGAAGCTGATTGCAAAGATGGCAAAACAGCTGAATGTGCAGCCTAACATCGGTATACGTATCAAACTCGCTTCCTCCGGTAGCGGAAAGTGGGAAGAGTCTGGAGGTGATGCCAGCAAATTCGGCTTGACTTCCAGTGAACTTCTCGAAGCGCTCGACTTCCTGGAGAGCAAAGGGATGAAGGATTGTTTGAAATTGATTCATTTCCATATCGGCAGTCAGGTGACAAAGATACGTCGTATCAAAACGGCTTTGCGTGAGGCTTCACAGTTCTACGTGCAGTTGCATTCGATGGGATTCAATGTGGAATTTGTAGATATTGGCGGTGGACTCGGAGTGGATTATGACGGAACCCGTTCGTCCAATAGCGAAGGCAGCGTGAATTATTCCATCCAGGAATATGTAAACGACTCTATTTCTACTTTGGTGGACGTGAGCGATAAAAATGGTATCCCACACCCGAATATCATAACGGAGAGTGGACGCGCATTGACGGCACATCATTCTGTTCTTATCTTTGAGGTACTTGAAACCGCTACATTGCCCGAATGGGATGATGAGGAAGAGATAGCTCCGGATGCACACGAATTGGTGCAGGAGTTATATGGAATCTGGGATTCGCTGAATCAGAATAAGATGTTGGAAGCATGGCACGATGCGCAGCAGATCAGAGAGGAAGCGCTGGACTTGTTCAGTCATGGAATCGTAGATCTGAAAACCCGTGCACAAATCGAGCGTCTGTATTGGTCTATTACACGTGAGATTAATCAGATTGCCGGCGGTTTGAAGCATGCGCCTGATGAATTCCGCGGACTGTCTAAGTTGCTTGCCGATAAATATTTCTGTAATTTCTCGCTCTTCCAGTCGCTTCCCGACTCTTGGGCGATTGACCAGATATTCCCGATCATGCCTATCCAGCGATTGGATGAGAAACCGGAACGTTCGGCTACTTTGCAGGATATTACTTGTGACTCGGACGGTAAGATTGCTAATTTTATTTCTACCCGTAACGTGGCTCATTATCTGCCTGTGCATACACTGAAGAAAACGGAACCTTACTATGTGGCTGTGTTCCTGGTCGGTGCTTATCAGGAGATTTTGGGAGATATGCATAATTTGTTCGGTGATACGAATGCCGTGCATGTTTCGGTGAACGAGAAAGGATATAATATCGAACAGATTATTGATGGAGAAACGGTAGCGGAGGTGTTGGACTATGTACAGTACAATCCGAAGAAGCTGGTACGTACACTCGAAACCTGGGTGACGAAGTCGGTGAAAGAAGGAAAGATCTCTTTGGAAGAAGGAAAAGAATTCCTTTCCAACTATCGTTCAGGGCTTTACGGATATACTTATTTGGAATAACCGGCAAGGTGCCGGAGCCGGATTCTCCATTCGGTGAACTTATTAGAAATCAAGAAATGAGAGAAAAACTAACAGTAATTAAGGTGGGTGGCAAAATCGTAGAAGAGGAAGCCACCCTTCGTCAGTTGTTAAATGACTTTGCCGCTATCGCCGGACATAAAGTTTTGGTTCACGGCGGCGGCCGTTCGGCTACAAAGATTGCCGCACAACTGGGTATTGAAAGCAAAATGGTAAATGGTCGTCGGATTACCGATGCTGAAACTTTGAAGGTCGTAACGATGGTATACGGCGGATTAGTGAATAAAAATATTGTGGCAGGTCTGCAGGCACGCGGAGTCAATGCACTCGGATTAACCGGGGCGGATATGAACGTGATTCGTTCGGTGAAACGCCCGGTGAAAGAGGTAGACTACGGTTTTGTAGGTGACGTGGAAAAGGTGGACGCTACTTTGTTATCCGATTTGATACATAAGGGAGTGGTTCCGGTAATGGCTCCATTGACGCATGACGGACACGGCAATATGCTGAACACGAATGCAGATACCATTGCCGGAGAAACGGCGAAAGCGTTGTCGGCCCTGTTTGATGTGACATTGGTATATTGTTTTGAGAAGAAAGGCGTGTTGCGTGACGAGAATGATGACGACAGTGTGATTCCCCAAATCACCCGTGCCGAATTTGAACAATATGTAGCTGATGGCGTTATTCAGGGAGGTATGATTCCCAAGTTGGAGAATTCTTTTGAAGCAATAAATGCAGGAGTATCTGAAGTGGTAATCACCTTAGCATCAGCGATTAATAACTCTGGTGGAACAAGAATAAAAAAATAATTCAAAAAAAAGTAGTGGGCGACTGTAACTTTTCATATCCTAGCCCGTCATTATTATAGAGATGCAAGAAATCAGCTTCCGAAACGATATTTTGCCGTTGAAGGATAAACTTTTTCGATTGGCTCTCAGAATCACCCTGGATAGGGCCGAAGCCGAGGATGTCGTTCAGGACACCATGATAAGAGTGTGGAATAAGCGTGATGAGTGGTCTCAATTTGAATCGGTCGAAGCCTATTGCCTGACAGTGGCAAAGAATCTGGCGATAGATAGAAGTCAAAAGAAAGAAGCTCAAAACGTGGAACTCACCCCCGAGATGGAGGAAGAACCTGATGCAAACAGTCCGTATGACCAGATGATTCATGATGAAAGAATGAACATTATTAATAGACTGGTAAACGAACTTCCCGAAAAACAGCGGCTTATCATGCAACTGAGGGACATTGAAGGTGAAAGCTATAAGAAAATTGCAGGGTTGCTGAATCTGACAGAGGAACAAGTTAAAGTGAACCTCTTCAGAGCCAGACAAAAAGTAAAACAAAGGTATTTAGAAATTGACGAATATGGATTATAAGGATATAGAACAGCTCCTGGAGCGATACTGGCAATGCGAAACTTCCGTTGAGGAGGAAGCAACATTGCGCGACTTCTTCGCAAAGGAGGAAGTTCCTGCTCATTTGCTTCGCTATAAAAACCTGTTTGTTTATCAACAGGTTCAGCAGGAAGTAGGACTGGGCGAAGACTTTGATACACGTATTCTGGCAGAGGTGGAGCCTACGGTCGTAAAAGCGAAACGCTTGACACTGACCGGTCGTTTTATTCCTCTGTTCAAAGCCGCTGCCGTGATTGCAATCATCCTTTCTTTGGGGAATGTGGCACAACATTCTTTCTCCGGAGATGACGGAAGTGTATTGGCAACGGATACCATTGGTAAACAAGTAACAGCACCATCGGTCGCTATTTCAAATGATGTGAAAGCGGAACAGGTTCTAGCCGATAGTTTGGCGAGGGTTAACCACAAGGTGCAAGTTATAAACGAATAGACATTTTCATTTGCTTTAAACATATAATATAGTTAGTGTGCTTAATTAAAACAACAACGAAGGCGAAACTGTGAAGTTTTCAATTCTCTCAAATTTTTAGATTAAAACTAACTAAATAAATGGGCTACCGCGCGATGCAGTAGCCCTTTTATGCTTTTAGACTGTATTTGTTCAAATTGTCTTTATTTGATCTGCCGTATGTTTTTCCGTGGAGCATCCACTTCTTGTGGATTGCCTTTATAGGCAATATCGCCACTTCCTTTCACGCGGGCAACCAGTTTTTGACTTGCATAACAACTGATGTTTCCGGATCCACTGATACTTGCATCCGTATTCTCTGCTTCTAAATCTGCAGCCTGAATGTTTCCCGATCCGGCAATAGCATATTTTGCTTGAATGGCTTTACCTTTAAGATTAATATTACCCGAACCTGAAATTCCTGCCTGACATTCCTGGCTCTCTATTTGTTGCAGTCTAACATCTCCCGATCCGTTAATTGAAACAGCCATTCTTCGGCAATTAAGCCCTTCTCCCTGAATGTTCCCCGAACCATTTATATGGAACTCGATATCTTTAGAGGTTTGTATTCCATTGATTAATTTTATATTTCCCGATCCGTTGATTGACAGCTTATTCAGTTCCGGAGCAAAAACTTTTATTTCCAGTTTTCCTTTCCATATACTGACATTCTTCTTGAATTTTATCATTAATGTATTACCGTCTACATACGTTTCTACAAGTGGTATAATGTTGTCGGAACCATGTATCTCCACGTGACTGCGTGTGTCTTGGTGATAACTGATATTGGCACTTCCCAATAGTTTGATTTCATTGAAATGATCGGCTTTTACTTCTTGGGAGATGTAGTTTTTGCTGCCTACTACGTGTTTTCCCTGCAAGCAAGAGCCGGCAGTAAGTACTAGAGACAATCCGGTGACTAATACGAGCAATAAACTTGTTTTCATAATTATGTTTTTCTATGATTGATATGACAGTTAGACGGAAGAAACTGATATAAAGTTGCATCTTCCGCGAAGTTTTTCATTGGAATCTTCTTTTTTATTACTTTTGTGGCTGTTGATAGGAGGATTATAATGGATAAGATCGTAGAAGATGACGAATTAGGACGTCTGATAGTGCGTGTCAATTCACGTGCGAGGAGTCTTGTGTTTCGTACAAAGAGTGATGCTGTTTATGTTTCAGTTCCTCCCGGCACTACATTGAAAGAAGTGAAGCAGGCAATCGAGAATCTGCGTGGTAAACTTCTGGCCTCCCGTCAAAAATTAGCCCGGCCATTGATTGATTTGGACTATAAAATTGATGCGGAACACTTTAAGTTGTCCTTGGTGTCCGGTGAAAAGGATCAGTTTCTGGCTAATTCCCGGTTGGGGGTTATGGAAATTGTTTGTCCGCCTCATGCGGATTTTACGGACGAGAAACTGCAAAGCTGGTTGCATAAGGTGATTGAAGAATCGTTGAGGCGGAATGCGAAAAGTATCCTTCCTTCACGTTTGGCTTCCTTGTCCAAGCAATGCGGACTTCCTTATTCGAGTGTGAAAATAAACTCCAGTCAGGGCAGATGGGGCAGTTGCTCGGCTCGAAAGGATATTAATTTGTCCTATTACCTGGTTCTGTTACCTTCTCATTTGATAGACTACGTGTTGCTGCACGAATTATGTCATACGCGCGAGATGAATCATAGCGAACGATTTTGGGTATTGCTCAATCAATTTACAGAAGGAAAAGCATTGGCTTTGCGGGGGGAATTGAGAAAGTATCGTACGGAGATTTAGAATACTTTATTGCCAGGATAGTGCTATCGTGTTGGCACACTTGTGTCAACACGCTGGCACAGTCGTGACAATGCGATGGCATGGTTGTGCCAATATGGTGGCACAGACTTAGTTAATACCTTTATTACTTGGCTAATTGTTTAATCCCGTCTGATTCTTTTTCGAACTGATAAGTTCCTCCTTTTTCACTAAGATCAAACGTAGACACTAATTCTGTGTTATTATCTACAATCAACAAGGCGCTCTGTTCGGCAAAACGTCCTATTTCTACAGTGTAAGGTTCTTCCGACATGGTTTTGTTGGAGATCAGACTGTCGTTGACAAATAAAGAGATAGAATCTCCGGCAAAACCTTTTACCAGACTGATCGTATAGCTTTCGATGAAATGACGTTCTTCCTGCTTTTCCCGTTGTAGCCGCATGCTCATATAGACAAAAATAACCACGACAAAAATGACGGCAAAAGCAAGAATTCCGTTACCTACCATAAACTGTTTATTTGTGTTGAGACGATGTGCCATAGTCGTTATTTTTTGAATTACGGCGTAAAGATACGAATATAGCACTGTTAATTCATACTTTTTTTCTTTAATGTTTTGTAGTCGAACAGATTATTTATATCTTTGCAACCGAAAACGGATGAAAGGTGGAGGGGCAATTAAGCTCCTTTTTTTGTTCTTATATAGCTAATAAATGATAGAAAAGAAAACTGTTTGTCAGATTGTAGAAGAGTGGCTGGAAGGAAAAGACTACTTTTTAGTAGAGGTAACCGTGAGCCCGGATGACAAGATTGTGGTTGAAATAGACCATGCAGAAGGTGTTTGGATTGAAGATTGCGTGGAGCTTAGCCGCTTCATAGAGTCGAAACTGAACCGCGAAGAGGAAGATTATGAACTGGAAGTAGGGTCGGCTGGGATCGGACAACCCTTTAAAGTTCTGCAACAGTATTATATCCACATCGGACAAGAGGTGGAAGTGCTGACCGGAGACGGACGGAAGCTGGCCGGTATACTGAAAGATGCCGATGAAGAGAAGTTTACGGTAGGCGTACAAAAGAAAGTAAAAACCGAAGGATCAAAGCGCCCGAAATTGGTAGAAGAGGACGAAACCTTCACTTATGAGCAAATAAAATATACTAAATACTTAATTAGCTTTAAATAGTTATGGCCAAAAAAGAAGAAACAATCAGCTTGATTGATACATTTTCGGAATTTAAGGAACTGAAGAATATCGATAGAACGACAATGGTTAGCGTACTCGAAGAGTCGTTCCGTAGCGTAATCGCGAAAATGTTTGGCACCGATGAAAATTACGACGTAATCGTGAACCCGGACAAGGGTGACTTCGAGATATGGCGTAACCGTGAAGTTGTGGCCGATGAAGATTTGACTAACCCGAATATGCAGATTTCGTTGAGCGAAGCACAGAAAATTGATGCTTCTTACGAAGAAGGTGAAGAGGTGACTGACGAGGTTATCTTTGCCAAGTTCGGACGTCGTGCGATCCTGAATCTTCGCCAGACACTGGCTTCCAAGATTCTGGAACTCGAAAAAGACAGTATTTATAATAAATATATAGATAAGGTAGGTACTATCATCAATGCAGAAGTATATCAGATCTGGAAAAAAGAGATGTTGCTTTTAGACGATGAAGGAAACGAATTGCTGTTACCTAAGACCGAACAAATTCCGAGCGACTTTTATCGTAAAGGTGAAACGGCCCGTGCAGTAGTTGCTCGCGTGGATAACAAGAATAATAATCCTAAGATTATCTTGTCACGTACTTCTCCCGTTTTCCTGCAACGCCTGTTCGAGATGGAAGTACCCGAAATTAATGATGGTTTGATTACCATCAAGAAGATTGCCCGTATCCCCGGCGAACGTGCCAAGATCGCGGTGGAATCTTACGATGACAGAATCGACCCTGTAGGAGCCTGTGTAGGTGTAAAGGGAAGTCGTATTCATGGCATTGTTCGTGAACTTCGCAATGAGAACATCGACGTAATCAATTATACATCGAACATCTCATTGTTTATACAGCGCGCTTTAAGCCCGGCTAAGATTTCTTCTATTCGTCTGAACGAGGAAGAGAAGAAAGCAGAGGTATTCCTCAAACCGGAAGAAGTTTCGCTGGCTATCGGTAAAGGCGGTTTGAATATCAAACTGGCCAGTATGTTAACTGAGTACACTATCGACGTGTTCCGTGAGTTGGATGAGAATGTAGCTGACGAAGATATCTATCTCGACGAGTTTAGAGACGAAATCGACGGATGGGTGATCGACGCTATCAAAGCTATCGGCATCGATACAGCGAAGGCTGTGTTGAATGCTCCTCGTGAGATGTTGATTGAAAAGACGGACTTGGAAGAAGAGACAGTGGACGAGGTAATACGCATTTTGAAATCGGAGTTTGAAGAAGAAGATCCTTCAATTGAAAATAAAGATGAAATTAAAGATTAAAAGTTGCGATACAATATAATGCAGCAGACTTTTATTTCTTAATTCTCAATTTTCAATTAAACAAGCTCCATTTATTCATTAATTTTAAAATATGACGATAAGGTTAAACAAAGTTACAAGAGATTTGAACGTAGGAATCGCGACGGTAGTTGAGTTCCTGCAAAAGAAAGGGCATACCGTTGAGGCTAATCCTAATACTAAAATTAGCGAGGAGCAATACGCTATACTCGTAAAGGAGTTTAGTACAGATAAGAACCTTAGACTTGAATCGGAGCGTTTCATACAGGAACGTCAGAATAAGGAACGTAATAAGGCGTCGGTATCGATTGAGGGCTTCGAAAAGCAGCCCGAAAAGCCGAAGTCGGAAGATGTGATTAAGACAGTCGTACCTGAGGATGCACGTCCGAAGTTTAAACCTGTCGGAAAAATAGATTTGGATAAATTGAACGGTCGTAAACCTGAAAAGGTAGAGAAAGAACCGGAACAGAAACAGGAAGAACCGGTTGTGGAACGGCCTGTCGTTAAACCCGAAGTGAAAAAGGAGCCCGAGAAGAGAGAACCCGAGGTGAAGGAGGAAGAGGTGGTGACACCTCCTGTTTCTGTAGTAGAGCCTACTCCAGTGGTGGTTGAACCCGTAGTAGTGCCGGAACCTGTAGTGGAGACGAAGCCGGTAGAAGTTGAAAAAGTAGTAGAAGAAGTGAAAAAAGAAGAGCCGAAGGTAGTAGTAGCTGCACCTGTGAAGGCGGAAGAACATAAAGAAGAAGAAAAGGTGGAAACTGCACAGGCTGAAGTAACCCCGGTAGCGGAAAAGGCTCCGGAGGATGATGGTGTTTTCAAAATCCGTCAACCGGAATTAGGCGCAAAGATTAATGTGATCGGTCAGATCGACTTGGCTGCATTGAATCAGTCTACTCGTCCCAAGAAGAAATCGAAGGAAGAGAAACGTCGCGAACGTGAAGAAAAGGAAAAAATCCGTCAGGATCAGAAGAAGTTGATGAAGGAAGCTATCATCAAGGAAATCCGTAAGGATGATTCTAAATTGGCGAAGAGCGGACCTAAGGACAGTGCGGAAGCGGCTGCTAACAAGAAGAAACGTAACCGTATCAATAAAGAGAAGGTGGACGTTAACAATGTTGCAACTTCCAACTTTGCTGCTCCAAGACCTAATGTACAGGGTAAAGGCGGCAATAGTAACGGTCAGGGTGGCCAGGCCAACGGACAGGGAAATAACAACAGAAGAAATAACAACAATAAAGATCGCTTCAAGAAACCGGTTATCAAACAGGAAGTGAGCGAGGAAGACGTAGCAAAACAGGTAAAAGAAACCCTTGCACGTCTGACAACCAAAGGTAAGAATAAAACGTCCAAATACCGTAAAGAGAAACGTGAAATGGCTTCCAACCGTATGCAGGAACTGGAAGATCAGGAAATGGCAGACAGCAAGGTATTGAAGTTGACCGAGTTCGTTACGGCTAACGAATTGGCAACGATGATGGATGTTTCTGTTAACCAGGTTATCGCTACTTGTATGAGTATTGGTATCATGGTTTCCATCAACCAGCGTTTGGATGCTGAAACCATCAATCTGGTGGCTGAAGAATTCGGATTCAAGACTGAATATGTAAGTGCGGAAGTGGCACAAGCTATCGTTGAAGAAGAAGATGCTCCGGAAGATTTGCAACCGCGCGCTCCGATTGTAACGGTGATGGGACACGTTGACCACGGTAAGACTTCTTTGCTTGACTATATCCGTAAGGCGAATGTAATTGCCGGTGAGGCCGGAGGTATTACCCAGCATATCGGTGCTTATAACGTGCAATTGGAAGACGGTCGTCGTATTACATTCCTCGATACTCCGGGTCACGAAGCGTTTACCGCTATGCGTGCACGTGGTGCCAAAGTAACGGATATTGCTATCATTATTGTGGCTGCCGATGATAACGTGATGCCACAGACGAAAGAAGCGATCAATCACGCGATGGCTGCCGGTGTACCTATTGTATTTGCAATCAATAAGGTAGATAAACCGACTGCAAATCCGGATAAGATTAAAGAAGAACTGGCTGCAATGAATTACCTTGTTGAAGAATGGGGTGGTAAATATCAGTCACAAGATATCTCTGCCAAGAAAGGTATGGGTGTGGAAGACTTGCTGGAAAAAGTATTGCTCGAAGCGGAAATGCTCGACCTGAAGGCAAATCCGAACCGTAATGCTACGGGTTCCATCATCGAATCTTCACTGGATAAGGGACGCGGATATGTAGCTACTGTATTGGTATCTAACGGTACTTTGAAAGTAGGAGACATCGTATTGGCGGGAACCAGCTACGGACGTGTGAAGGCTATGTTCAACGAACGTAACCAACGCGTCAAGGAAGCAGGACCTTCCGAACCGGCATTGATTCTGGGATTGAATGGTGCTCCTGCCGCAGGTGACACATTCCATGTAGTCGAAAGCGATCAGGAAGCTCGTGAGATCACTAATAAACGTGAGCAGCTGGCTCGTGAACAAGGTTTGCGTACGCAGAAGATCCTTACATTGGATGAATTGGGTCGTCGTATTGCTTTGGGTAACTTCCAGGAATTGAACATCATCGTTAAGGGTGACGTGGATGGTTCTGTGGAAGCGTTGAGCGATTCGTTGATTAAGTTGTCTACGGAACAAATTCAGGTAAATGTTATCCATAAGGGTGTGGGAGCAATTTCTGAATCTGATGTTTCTCTGGCTGCTGCTTCGGATGCGATTATTGTCGGATTCCAGGTACGTCCTTCGGGTGCTGCCGGTAAGATGGCCGACCAAGAGGGTGTTGACATCCGTAAGTATTCTGTCATCTACGATGCAATCGAAGAGGTAAAGGCTGCTATGGAAGGTATGTTGGCTCCGGAAGTAAAGGAACAGATTACTGCAACCATCGAAATCCGCGAAGTATTCAATATTACGAAAGTCGGTCTTGTAGCCGGAGCAATGGTGAAGACCGGAAAGGTGAAACGCAGCGACAAGGCTCGTTTGATCCGCGATGGTATCGTAATCTTTACCGGAAACATCAACGCATTGAAACGCTTCAAGGACGATGTGAAGGAAGTAGGTACAAACTTCGAGTGTGGTATCAGTCTGGTGAACTGCAACGACATGAAGGTAGGCGATATGATCGAGACATTCGAAGAAATAGAAGTGAAACAGACGCTGTAAATATAGTAAGGTTATAAGTGTATTATAATGTTATAATATAGCAGAGGTCATGATTGATAAAGAGGTGGTAATGTGGTACTGTTTGCAGAACACCACCTTACCACCTTATTTTTTATCATTCGGCACCTTCTCATTATAATCAGCTTATATACGACTTATTGGTTTATAGCTTATAACATAATAAACGTGGCAACGATTGATATAATTATCCTTATTGTAATAGGCGCCGGAGCGATTGTAGGTTTTGTAAAAGGCTTCATTCGTCAGTTGGCTTCTATTTTGGGGTTAATAGTCGGTCTGTTGGCAGCGAAAGCTCTGTATGCTTCTTTGGCGGAAAAGCTTTGCCCGACAGTGACGGATTCAATGACAGTTGCGCAAGTGTTGGCTTTTATCATGATCTGGATTGCCGTACCATTGATCTTTGTATTGATTGCCTCGCTATTGACAAAAGCAATGCAGGCTATTTCGTTGAACTGGTTGAATCGCTGGTTAGGAAGTGGGCTGGGAGCACTTAAGTTTCTGTTGTTAACGAGTGTAGTGATTGGTGCGATAGAGTTTGTGGACAGCGATAATAAGTTAATTAGTGCAACAAAAAAGGAAGAATCTTTGTTATATTATCCGATGGAAACGTTTGCGGGGATCTTTTTCCCTGCTGCGAAGAATATGACGCAACAATATATATTAGAGAATAAAGATAAAGATGCAACAAGAACCCAATAAAATGAAACCCAATCAGAAAGACGAACTTGAAAAGAAGACTGATAATGAGTTTGTCCGGAAATTTGCGGAGGAGAAATATAAATACGGTTTCACCACAGAGGTGCATACGGACATCATTGAGCGTGGACTTAATGAAGATGTCATTCGTCTGATTTCATCGAAAAAGGACGAACCGGAGTGGTTGCTGGAGTTTCGACTGAAAGCGTATCGCCATTGGCTGACGCTGGAAATGCCTACCTGGGCACATCTCCGTATCCCTGAAATTGATTATCAGGCGATTTCTTATTATGCCGATCCGACAAAGAAGAAAGAAGGACCGAAGAGCATGGAGGAAGTCGATCCTGAACTGATAAAGACGTTTAATAAACTGGGAATTCCTTTGGAAGAGCAAATGGCTCTTAGTGGAATGGCAGTGGATGCCGTTATGGACTCTGTTTCCGTAAAGACTACCTTCAAGGAAACGCTGATGGAGAAAGGAATTATATTCTGCTCGTTCAGTGAAGCCGTGCGGGAGCATCCGGATTTGGTGAAGAAATATATGGGCTCGGTAGTAGGTTATCGGGACAATTTCTTTGCAGCGTTGAATTCCGCAGTGTTCTCTGACGGCTCTTTCGTGTATATTCCGAAAGGAGTACGTTGCCCGATGGAGCTTTCCACTTATTTCCGTATCAATGCCCGTAACACGGGACAGTTTGAGCGTACGCTGATTGTAGCGGATGATGATTCGTATGTTTCTTATCTGGAAGGATGTACGGCTCCGATGCGGGATGAAAATCAGCTGCATGCCGCTATCGTTGAGATCATTGTGCATGACCGTGCAGAGGTAAAATACAGTACCGTTCAGAACTGGTATCCGGGAGATGCAGAAGGCAAGGGCGGTGTATACAACTTTGTGACTAAACGCGGTAACTGTAAAGGAGTGGACAGTAAATTATCCTGGACACAAGTGGAAACCGGTTCGGCAATCACCTGGAAATATCCTTCCTGTATCCTGACGGGCGATAACTCGACCGCTGAATTCTATTCCGTAGCTGTAACGAACAACTATCAGCAGGCAGATACCGGAACGAAGATGATTCATCTGGGTAAGAACACTCGTAGTACGATTGTAAGTAAAGGCATTTCTGCCGGACATAGTGAGAACTCCTATCGTGGGTTGGTACGCGTGGCCGAGAAAGCGGATAATGCCCGTAATTATAGCCAGTGTGACTCTCTGTTGCTGGGAGATAAGTGTGGTGCACATACCTTCCCGTATATGGATATTCACAATGAGACGGCAGTGGTAGAACATGAAGCTACGACAAGCAAGATTAGTGAAGACCAGATATTTTATTGCAACCAGCGCGGTATTCCGACAGAAGATGCTATCGGACTTATTGTGAACGGATATGCAAAGGAAGTGTTGAATAAACTTCCGATGGAGTTTGCGGTAGAAGCACAGAAGCTGCTTACCATCTCATTGGAAGGAAGCGTGGGGTGATGTTGACTTTTTAATAGTAAATCGTAAAATCGTAAATATAATCATGTTAGAAATAAAAGACCTGCATGCCAGCATTAATGGCAAAGAGATATTGAAAGGTATTAACCTGACGGTGAATCCCGGTGAGGTGCACGCTATTATGGGACCGAATGGTTCCGGTAAAAGTACGCTTTCCTCCGTATTGGTGGGTAATCCGGCTTTTGAGGTAACAAAAGGTTCGGTCACTTTTTATGGAAAGGATCTGTTGGAGTTGAGCCCCGAAGATCGTAGCCATGAAGGAATCTTCCTTAGTTTCCAGTATCCGGTGGAAATCCCGGGTGTGAGCATGGTGAACTTTATGCGTGCTGCTGTGAATGAGCAACGTAAATATAAAGGTCTGCCTGCACTGACAGCCAGTGAGTTTCTGAAACTAATGCGTGAGAAACGTGCGGTGGTAGAGTTGGATAATAAACTGGCTAACCGTTCGGTGAATGAAGGCTTTTCCGGTGGTGAGAAGAAACGGAACGAGATTTTCCAGATGGCTATGCTAGAACCGCGTTTGAGCATCCTCGACGAGACAGACTCCGGTTTGGATATTGATGCGCTCCGTATTGTTGCGGAAGGGGTGAACAAGTTGAAAACTCCTGAAACAAGTACAATCGTTATTACCCACTACCAACGTTTGCTCGATTATATCAAGCCTGATATTGTGCATGTCCTTTATAAAGGTCGTATCGTAAAAACTGCCGGACCGGAACTTGCTCTGGAACTGGAAGAAAAAGGATACGATTGGATCAAGAAAGAAGTAGGAGAATGACAAATATAAAACGATGATGGTTGAACAACAATATATAGAACTTTTCTCACAGACGGAAGCGATGATCTGTAAGCATAGTGCCGAAGTGCTGAATGCACCTCGTGCGTCAGCATTTGCCGATTTTGAGCGACTCGGATTTCCGACCCGTAAGATGGAGAAGTACAAATATACGGATGTGAGCAAGTACTTTGAACCGGATTTCGGTTTGAACTTGAATCGTTTGGCTATTCCGGTCAATCCGTATGAAGTGTTTAAGTGTGATGTGCCGAATATGAGTACCTCCTTGTATTTTGTGGTAAATGACACATTTTATAATAGAGCGCTTCCCACAGGAAATCTGCCGGAAGGTGTGATTTTCGGTAGCCTGAAAGAAGTGGCCGAGCAACACCCGGAATTGGTGAAGAAATATTACGGTCAACTGGCAGATACCTCTAAAGATGGTGTGACTGCTTTCAATACCGCTTTTGCACAAGATGGCGTTGTCTTTTATGTGCCGAAGAATGTGGTGGTGGAAAAAACAATCCAGTTGGTAAATATCCTGCGTGCAGATGTTAACTTTATGGTGAACCGTCGCGTACTGATTATCCTGGAGGATGGCGCGCAAGCCCGTTTGCTGATTTGTGACCATGCAATGGATAATGTGAACTTCCTGGCGACACAAGTTATTGAAGTATTTGCTGGTGAGAATGCGGTATTCGATATGTATGAACTGGAAGAAACACATACAAGCACAGTTCGTATCAGTAACCTGTATGTAAAGCAAGAGGCCAACAGCAATGTATTGCTCAACGGAATGACTTTGCATAATGGTACTACCCGCAACACGACCGAAGTGTTGCTGGCAGGAGAAGGAGCCGAAATAAACCTTTGTGGTATGGCGATTGCCGATAAAAACCAGCACGTAGACAATCATACAAGTATTGACCATGCCGTACCGAACTGTACCAGCAATGAGCTGTTCAAGTATGTGCTCGACGACCAGTCGGTAGGTGCGTTTGCCGGATTGGTACTCGTGCGCCCCGATGCACAACATACGAATTCCCAACAGACTAACCGGAATCTTTGTGCTACGCGTGATGCAAGAATGTATACACAACCTCAATTGGAGATTTATGCGGATGATGTGAAATGTTCGCATGGAGCAACAGTAGGCCAGTTGGATGAAGGCGCATTATTCTACATGCGTTCGCGCGGTATTGCAGAGAAAGAAGCCCGTCTGCTGTTGATGTTCGCATTTGTCAACGAAGTGATCGATACCATTCGTTTGGAAGCGCTGAAAGATCGTTTGCATCTATTAGTAGAGAAACGTTTCCGTGGCGAGTTGAATAGATGTCAGGGTTGTGCCATTTGTAAGTAACCACTAAAAAATAATGAACGTGGATATTCAAAAGATACGTGAAGATTTTCCGATATTGAGCCGTACGGTTTACGGTAAACCTTTGGTTTATTTCGACAACGGTGCGACAACACAGAAACCCCGTCTGGTGGTTGATGCGTTGGTGGATGAATATTATTCCGTCAATGCCAATGTGCATCGCGGCGTACATTATCTTTCCCAGCAAGCTACGGAACTGCATGAAGCTTCCCGTGAAACGGTACGTGAGTTTATCAATGCCCATAGCACGAATGAAGTTGTCTTTACACGCGGAACAACAGAAAGTATCAACCTGCTTGTTTCCAGCTTCGGCGACGAGTTTATGGAAGAAGGGGATGAAGTGATTGTTTCCGTGATGGAACATCATAGCAACATCGTTCCCTGGCAACTGTTGGCTGCCCGTAAAGGAATTGCCATAAAAGTCATCCCGATGAATGATAAAGGCGAACTTCTGCTGGATGAATATGAAAAACTATTTTCCGAACGCACGAAAATAGTCAGCGTAGTTCATGTATCGAACGTACTGGGTACAGTGAATCCGGTGAAGGAGATGATCGCAACAGCTCATGCGCATGGTGTACCTTGCCTGATAGATGCTGCACAGTCTATTCCTCACATGAAAGTGGATGTACAGGAGTTGGATGCCGATTTTCTGGTATTCTCCGCCCATAAGATATATGGTCCGACAGGTGTCGGAGTACTTTATGGAAAAGAAGAATGGTTAGATCGCCTTCCACCTTATCAGGGAGGAGGAGAGATGATTCAGCATGTCTCTTTCGAGAAGACCACTTTTAATGAACTTCCTTTCAAGTTTGAAGCCGGTACGCCCGACTATATCGGAACTACCGGACTGGCAAAAGCCCTTGATTATGTGAACGGACATGGCATTGAACAGATAGCCGCCCATGAGCATGAACTGACAACTTACGCTTTGCAACGTCTGAAAGAAATCCCC
The DNA here is from genome assembly GCF_003435205.1 of Bacteroides sp. AF32-8BH. Classification (NCBI taxonomy): domain Bacteria; kingdom Pseudomonadati; phylum Bacteroidota; class Bacteroidia; order Bacteroidales; family Bacteroidaceae; genus Bacteroides; species Bacteroides sp. AF32-8BH. The sequence goes on from NZ_QVLZ01000021.1 coordinate 35,647, forward strand.
CATATACGTATATTTGGTGAAGCAGCCGAACGGGGAGCGGTCATTTCTTTCCTGGTGGGAGATATCCATCATTTCGACCTCGGCACGTTGCTGGATCGTCTAGGTATTGCCGTGAGAACAGGGCATCATTGTGCACAACCTCTCATGCAACGTCTTGGCATAGAAGGAACTGTACGTGCTTCGTTTGCCATGTACAATACCAAATCGGAAATAGACACTTTGGTGGCAGGAATTGAACGTGTCAGCAAGATGTTTTAAAGATATGAGCTGCTATTCCTGTGGAGTAGCGGCTTTTTTTATTCTTTAACTAAAAAAAGAGGGCCTCGAGTGCAGTGATTTGAGCTTTCGTGCGTCTAATAGGTAAAGAAACAAAATGTTCATTGAATATCAGGAGGGTCGTGAGACCATGCTTATATTATATAAATTCTCTCTCTTTAACATTAATGCAGCTATATCGTAAAAAGTTACGGTGTAGCTGCAACTTTTTTAGAGACTTCCTCCGTCTAATAGAATAGTTGTAACCATTGAAACAGCTGTTGCGATTGAAGATGAATTGAATATTATTGTATGTAAAAAGAAAGGGGAAACGCTGATAACAGCGAATCCCCCTTTTTTATCGATTATTTCCTTCCTTTTTATTCAGCAGTCAGCTCAATTACGCGGCTGAAAGCCTGATTTGTTGTGAAAGCATTGATTCCCACTTTCATCAGATAATCTCCTGAATAAGTTTTCTCATTGGCAGCCAGATTCGATTTGGAATTCGGCATCAGGTTGATTTCTTTCACCTTATACATTTTCTTCGCATCCAGTCCCTGAAGTTTTACCGGGAGCAGTTTCTCACCGAAACGTGGGTGGATATCGTAGGTATAAAGCACAGCTTTGTTCTTATCCGGTGAGGCATACATGAGAGACATGTGATTGCCATCGTAGGGAGAAACCAATCTGTATTGATCGCCGTCCAGAATCACTTTTTTCAGACGCGTCCAGTTGGCAACTGCATTCTGGCAGTAAGTCTGTTCGTCTGCATTCAGTTCCTTCAGTCCAAGGTCAAAGCCCAGTTTGCACATACTTGCCACATCCGTACGGAACTTCACGCTTGTGTTCTTGTTCCAGCTGGTTACGTGTGCACACATGGCTTTTGCCGGGAAGATTTGTGAGAATCCCCACTGGATAAACAGACGTTCTATCGGGTCTGTGTTGTCGCTGCACCAGAATTCTGTGTAATATTTCAGAGCTTCGTAGTCGCAACGGGCGCCACCGCCGGAGCAGAGCATCATTGGCACGTTTGGATATTTGTCTTTGATACGTTTCAATACATTGTATATACCACGTACATGGTCGATATAAAGCTGTCCCTGTTTATTTTTTAAATATGGAGAATAAACATTTGTAATTGGAGAGTTACAGTCCCATTTAAAGAAAGCCACTTCCGGATTCTCTGTCAGGATCTTATCCACTACACCATATACAAAGTCCTGTACTTTCGGATTGCTAAGATCGAGTACCAGCTGATTACGGTAATAATATGTTTCGCGGTTAGGCAGTTGGATAGCCCAGTCGGGATGTTTTTCGAACAACTCACTTTTAGGGTTAACCATTTCCGGTTCAATCCAGATACCAAATTTCACTCCGGCTTCTTTGGCAGACTGTACAAGGGCAGGAATACCGCCCGGCAGTTTGGATCTCATCACTTCCCAGTCACCCAGTCCGGCATTGTCACTGTTGCGTGGGTGCTTGTTGCCAAACCAGCCGTCATCCAGCAGGAACATATCTACACCAAGATGTTTAGCTTCCTTCATCAGTTCGGCAAGCAGTTCCTCATTGAATTTGAAGTAAGTATTTTCCCAGTTGTTTAATAAAGTCATACGGTCGCCTTGTCCGTCTTTCAGCTGATAGTTGCGTGCCCATGCGTGAAGGTTGCGGCTGGCTTCGCCCGTACCGTTGTTGCTGAAAGTAAAGATGAATTCAGGAGTTGTAAACACTTCATTCGGCTTCAGTTCATAATCAGATGCATAAGGATTGATGGCGGGGATTACACGGAGGTTACCTACGTTGTCCACTTCGAAAGTGAACTGGAAGTTTCCTGTCCATCCGATAGTACCTAGCATGGCACGTCCCTGCGCTTCCTGTGTCGGTTGTTCAAAACCAAGCTCAAAGAACGGGTGGGTGTGCATGGCAGCACGGCTTCCCAGTTTGGTGTCGATCACCTTTTTACCGAACAACAGAGGCTGTGTGCTCATTTGTGCTTCTTTTGCCCAATCGCTACTGAATTCTGTCAGGTAATATTCGTTTCCGGAGAAATAAAGCATGGTGGAAGCATAACGCCATAAGGTCACAGGCTTCTTTTCAGCATGTTTGATTTCGCTCCACGTCTTGATGACGTTTTCTTTCGGATAAGCGATGTAATGCAGTGTGACTTCTACCGGATACTGATTATCTTTTAGTTGAATAATCGTTTCCGTTCCGCCCGCCACTGCCTTCTGCTCGGAGGATATATAGCGGAGAATCGTACTCGGGTTCCCGTCATTGTGCGTGATAGCTACAGCCGGTTCAAAATAATCTTCGGCGCCGGAGCCCGGATATACTTCCCATCCGCGGGTGGATACGCTACCGTCACTTCCTCCTTTTACGTAAGGAGAAAAGTTGTTGATGTCTTTCTCGTTCAGTAACTTATCGCCCAGATAAGCCTGATAGAGTCGTCCGTTAGGAGCTACTTGGAGAATTAAGTCTGTGTTGTCCGTTGCGATGCGGATAACGTTCTTTTCCTGGGCGTCCACTTGCGTCAGGGTAAACAATGCCATAAGTAATACGAAAAGTTTCTTCATGGTTTTTTAATAATTAATTAGGTATTAGTTAGTTTGTGGGCATAGAATGCCGCAAAGATAATTATAATTCGTCAGGAATGAACTAGAATTTAATGCTTGCGCTAAATTCTACGGTAAATGGGCGTAAATAATTTCCACTCATATAGTTGCCTGCATACTGGGCAGCTTCTTCTTTGGTAATCAGTTCCGAACCGTTGATGGTTCCGCTGGCCCCCTTCTGATTCAGGAAGTTGATGACTGTTGCCCCTAAAGAAAGATGCTTGTTTACATTCCAGTTGATCCCCCCGAAAGTTTCCCAGCGACCGTTGAAATAGAGGGCTTCCTGGAGATTGGCGTAAGTCTTGCCGAAATAGCGGAAACTAAGCCAAAGGCGTAAGTCCTTCGTGATATTATAGCTTGGGTCGAGTTCGACAAGAATCTGCGGAATCTCTTTTACAATCATCCCATTGGCGTTGACAGACATTTCCGAACCATCGTTGAATGTGACGCTTGCGTTATAGTTCTTGTAAACAGGTTTCTGATACGTGAACAGAGCGTGCAGGTGAAAACCTTTGAACGGGTCGATTTCGGCAGATGTGGTCCATCCCAGTGTTTTGATATTATAAATAAGCAATACGGTCTTTCCTTCTTCCGTTCCCGGTTTCGTCAGGTTTTGCTGGTCAATATTATTAGATTTAGAGATATAGGTAACCATAGAGGTGAGGTTGATCCACTTGTTCTTGTAGAACAAACCGCCACGGATTAACGGTATGGTGACACGTTTGTATTGCTCTTCCGTAGGACCTGTTCCGGCATATTCGTTGATACGTGGGAAGCGGGTGGCTACTGTTCCGTCGGCAGTCAGGCCGAATTGCCCGCTTACGTTGTAAGTGGCGCGGAGCGTGGCGGCATAGTTCAGTTTATCCTTTACCACTTTGGCGGGATGAATGCTGCGTTGTGTGGCAATGATATTTCCTGTTTCTTCCTCTTTGCTATAAGTGGTAAAGTCGCCGATGCGGAAACCCGGGAAACGGGAAGCGGATATTTGATCGGCACTCATCCGGTAATATTCCAGGCGTCCGCCATAATAGATATTGAATTGGGGAGTTACTTGCCAGTTGTCTGTAAAGTAAAGGGCGAGTTTGTTCTCATATCCCTTTGTATATTCGGGACTAAGTTCGTTGTACCCGTATGTCTGTACGCGTTGACCGGTCAGAGTAGGGTCCAGGGAACTTGTAGTTGTGGAAGTCAGCAACTGTGGATAGTTCTGTACGGTGGCCATCCATTGCAGAGAAGAGGAATAATAATCAAGATGGTAATGCCATTCGTTCACTCCCAGACGCAGATCATGGTTGCCAAAGGTCTTGTTTAGCTCGGAAGTGATTAGGAAGTTTTTCACTTTGCCTACGTGCAACCAGGTGCGGCGACCTTCTGCCAGTCCCTCATACGGATCACCGTTTGATAACGTAAAACCATCGTTGGCGGTTACTTCGCTGATGGTGCTGCCTCCGAAGTCGACATAGTTGGCACGTGGAGCATCCATATATTTCAGATTGAATTTCCATAGCAGATCGTTCCTGAAACGATAATCGGAGATCAATGCAATCTCATTGGCACGGTTTTCAGAACCATTGCCCAAGTTCCATGTTTTCATCTTTCCGTCTCTTACGTCCATGTATGGGAAAGAACCGTTCTGCGGAACATAAGAATTTGTTCCCAGTTTGAAACCGTCTATCTCTTTGACCGAGCCGTCGCCGACATAGATAAAAGGAGCTGCATTGGCATAGCTGGCCGGATTTTCACTGCGGGAGTGTTTGTAGAGCAAAGATATTTTGCCGCGTCCGTTGTTGAAGAGACGGGTCAGGCCGGCATGATAAATCTCTGTGCGGTCTGCATAGTTCGTATATTCCAGGTCGAAACTTCCCGGGTCGAAGTTCTGGTAAATGCTTGCCGTGTAAAGCCATTGGTCATTGATGGCTCCTGAAACATTGAAGTCGAAGTTCTGCATACCGAAATGATTGGTGCGGTAGTTTAATATACCTTGGAAATCCTTTTGTCCCAGTTTGCTGAATGAGTTGACGGAGTAAGCAATATTACCGGTCGTGATGGCCGATTCGGAAGGAGATAAAAGTCCTACTTCTCCCAGGCTGCTGTCGCTACGCCAATGAGCGGCAAGTTTGTGAACGGTAGAGGAATATACGGCAGGAAGTCCATTCTCATAGACATTAACGTCCTCGCTGGGAAGTCCGATTTGAATTTCGCGGGGTTTGTTGGCGTCAGAAGCATTCAGCATCACATTGCGTTCGCCTTCTTCTGATTCTTTTTTAGTAGAGTTGGCAGGAATCGTATCCTGCTTCATTTCGGTTCGGTTCGTCTTTTTCTTGTTCACCTGAATGTTCGCTGCATTCCCGTTGGAAGGAATCAGTTGCAACAGGGTTGCTAGAGTAAGGCAACTAAAGGTTACTTTTTTCATCACTTGTATTCATTTAAAGATTTGGAAGTTCACATCGGTTGTGTCATTTTGACGAAGGCAAAGATAGGAGGAGGAGAAACAAGTGGCTATACTCTTTTTTGTCAAGATGTGCAAGAGATGTTTCAAGTGTGCGATAGCCCTTTGCAGTGCGACATTTATTGCCATCCGTGCAACAAATGTTTCATCCTTCCTATGCATTTAGCGTAAAAAAAACTATATTTGTCGCTATCTAATATCTGTGTATGAAAAGGAAATTGCTGCTTTTTCTCCTTTCTATTTGTTTTTTCCTTCCGGATTTTGCCGCGACGGGACAGTATAACTTTATCCGTGTAGATGGAGGAAGCGGTCTTTCGAACAGTCATGTCAAGTCCATTATTCAAGATAGTTACGGTTTTATCTGGCTGGGTACGCGCAACGGTCTTAATCGTTATGACGGCGTGTCGATGAAGCTTTATAACTGCTATGACGAAACTTTGCAGCATGGCAATCAGGTCATATCCGCTCTTTTTGAGGATAATCACCGTCAATTATGGGTAGGTACGGATGATGGTGTTTATATTCAAGAGCTTGCTACCGGGAAGTTTTCGTTCTTTGATGCCCGCACAGAGAGCGGAGAGCAAATCAGATACAACTGGATTGAAGATATTCTGGCAGATCATTCAGGAAATATCTGGGTGAATGCACCGAATCAGGGAGTTTTCCGCTATCAGGTGGAGACGGGTAAACTGTTCCGCTATATTCCCTGTCCCAGTAAGGATAAAAGCAAGGACTTTCCGCAGTCTATCTGTGTAGATAAAGAAGGTACGGTCTGGGTGGGTACGTATGGAGCGGGAATTTACCGTTACAGTCCGGAGCAGGATAAGTTTGTGCCCTATGCAACAGAAGCACTTAAAGGGGATTTCATCTTTACTCTGTGCGATTATGGAGATGAACTGATTGTCGGAGTGCATGAAGAGGAACTGAAACGGTTCAACAAAAAGACCGGAGAAGTGAGTATATTCCCTGCGCCCGAAGTACATCGAAAAATTATTCGCTACGCTGTTTGCTTCGGAGACGAGCTGTGGGTGGGTACGCAGAATGGCGTTTATGTGATTAATGAGAAACACAACAGTGTGCAACATATTCCTGCCGATGCCGGAGGGAAGTATGGGCTTGGAGATGCTATCGTCGATAAGATTTATCGTGATCGTGAAGGGGGAACCTGGATCTGTACGCAATTTGGAGGAGCCAGCTATCTGCCTGTACGTACGCTCGATTTTTCGGTTTATCTTCCGGGAGCGCCCGGTACAGTCAGCGGACGACGCATCAGTGAATTGGCGGAAGGAAAAGACGGAGTGGTGTGGGTTAGTACACAGGATGGCGGTGTTTGCTACTGGAATCCGGGAACACAGACTTTCACTAAAATTCCCCAGTCGCCTGACCGTCAGAATGTATTAAGCCTGTTCGCTTCGGATGATTTGGTTGGCGCAGGTTACTTTAAAGGGGGCATCGACCTGATTGTTCCTCAAGATCAGGTTCAGACGTTCTATCCCGCACAACTTGGTATCAGTGAAGGTTCCGTGTTTGCCCTTTACCGCGATCGTGGGGGAGCAATCTGGTTGGGTGATGGCTGGAACATCTTCCGTTCGGCCGACAAAGGACAGACTTTTGAGAAAATGGAGCAATTCGGGTATGCTTATATGCGTGATATTCTCGAAGATAAATCCGGCAATATATGGGTGGCAACGATGGGTAGTGGAATATTCCGGTATCATCCGCAGACAGATCAGATGGTCAGCTATAAATGTATACCGGGGGACAGCACTTCTATCGGAACGAATGAAGTGACAGGTATTTCGGAGGATAGTAAAGGCTTTATCTGGTTTTCTACAGACCGGGGTGGATTGTTGCGTTTTAACCCCGAAACCGGAAGATTCAGGACATACACCAAAGCGGACGGGCTTCCGGACAACGTAACATATAAAGTCGTGGAAGACCGGCAACATCGTATCTGGTTCGGAACAGACCGTGGACTGGTTTGTCTTTATCCGGAAACAGACAGCCTGCAAGTTTTCAACCGAAATGACGGGTTACCTGATAACCAGTTTAACTATAAATCGGCCTTGGCTGCCTCTGATGGTACTATTTGGATGGGAACTATCAATGGATTGGTCTCTTTTAATCCACAAATTGTCCACCCGAATACTTTTGTGCCTCCAGTCTATATCACCGGAATGTACGTGCAGGGACGTGAAACTCCTTTCACGGCGGATGGTGTGCAACTGCCTTACCGTTCTAACGTCAGCTTTGATTTTGTTGCTTTAAGTTATACCTCACCGGGTGCAAATCGCTATGCCTACAAAATGGAAGGGATAGATAATGACTGGAATTATACATCTGATGTGCATACAGCGTCTTATGCCCAGCTCCCGCCGGGAGACTACCTGTTCCGTGTGCGGGGCAGTAATAATAATGGTGTCTGGAATCAGGAAGAAGCTACTTTATCAGTGCGTATTCTTCCACCTTGGTGGCGTACAGTGTGGGCTTACCTTATCTATATCATTGTAGTGTCCGGCAGCTTTGTCTTGACTCTTCGCGCCTATCGCCGCCGGGAAGTACAAAAGATCCGTGAGCAGCAATTATTGGCAGAACTGGCGCGTGAGCGTGAATCCCATCGTACGCATGAGATGTTTATTAATCAGATCACTTACGGAGCTTGTACTCCGCAAGGGGGTGCGATGTCACGGGCTGATGAACAACTGATGTCCCAACTGATAGCCAAAGTGCGTGAGAATCTTTCCGACGCCAATTATAATGTGGAAGCATTGGCTGCAGCCATGAATATGTCCCGCTCCAGCCTGCATCGTAAGATTAAGGCGCTGACCGATCTTTCTTCACTCGACTTTATCCGTATCATCCGATTAAAACGTGCGGCAGAACTATTGCAGGAGGGAGAATTGCGCATCAACGAAATCTCTGACAGAGTAGGTTTCCAGTCGCCTTCTTACTTCGCAAAGATATTTCAGAAGCAATTCGGAGTTACTCCTACAGAGTTTGCCCAACAAAATAAGCAGAGAATGGCAGAGGATTAGTAACTATGGGCTATTATTCGTTATTTTATCATGGGGTGGTGAACAGGTTTTAGCTCCTTTCGGTACTGGAATGAACTAATCTTAGTTCTTCTAAGATTTAATTGGTAATATGCGATGATTTAATATTCATCATATATAGATTTATTCGTCTGACAGTTGTTGAACTTTCGTCTGGCAATTGTTGTTCTTTCGTCTGACAATTGTCAGACGAAAAAGAAACAGCTGTCAGACGAATAAATTCATGTATCATTAGCCATAACCCCATTAGGTATCAAAAATAAATCTGCACAAGCTCGAAATTAGTTCATTTCCGTATAGAAATGAGGGAATGAAGTAAATAACTACAGTGTGCCCATTTTGTTTAAAGAGATTAAAAGATAGAATAATTCAGCTTTATAAATTCTTTCTTTTTTACTTGCTTATTTCATTTGATTTCCATACTTTTAGCCTCCGTAAACCCTTTAAAAATTGATCCTATGGACAACATTCTTTTCTGGCTGGTTCCAGTCGCTTCCGTGTTAGCCCTCTGCTTTGCTTATTACTTTCATAAGCAAATGATGAAAGAGAGCGAAGGTACACCCCAAATGATAAAGATAGCTGCTGCTGTGCGCAAAGGAGCTATGTCTTATCTGAAACAGCAATACAAAATAGTAGGTTGGGTATTCTTGGGATTGGTTATTTTGTTTTCAATTATGGCCTATGGCTTTCATGTACAGAACGCATGGGTTCCCGTTGCTTTTCTTACAGGCGGATTTTTCTCCGGGCTTTCCGGATTTTTAGGGATGAAGACGGCGACTTATGCGTCGGCTCGTACCGCTAATGCCGCCCGTAATTCTCTGAATGCAGGGTTGAGGATTGCTTTCCGAAGCGGCGCGGTGATGGGATTAGTTGTAGTTGGCCTGGGATTGCTCGATATATCTTTCTGGTATCTGTTGTTGAATGCAGTGATTCCTGCTGATGCGCTGACACCTACTCATAAACTCTGTGTGATTACTACTACCATGCTGACTTTCGGTATGGGTGCTTCTACGCAAGCACTCTTTGCCCGTGTAGGTGGTGGTATCTATACGAAGGCAGCCGATGTTGGAGCCGACTTGGTAGGTAAAGTAGAAGCCGGAATTCCGGAAGATGACCCTCGTAATCCTGCTACTATTGCTGATAATGTAGGTGACAATGTAGGTGACGTGGCCGGTATGGGAGCCGATTTATATGAATCTTACTGTGGTTCGATTCTGGCAACAGCTGCACTGGGTGCTGCTGCTTTTATCCATTCGGCAGATACAGTGATGCAATTCAAGGCAGTTATTGCTCCGATGTTGATTGCAGCTGTTGGTATTATCCTTTCTATTATAGGGATATTCGCTGTCCGTACTAAAGAGAATGCGACCATGAAAGACTTGCTCGGTTCATTGGCTTTCGGTACGAACCTTAGTTCCGTGCTTATTGTTGCAGCTACATTCTTAATCCTGCGGCTCTTGCAACTAGATAACTGGATTTGGATTTCTTGTGCCGTAGTAGTCGGACTGGTAGTAGGTATTATCATCGGACGTTCTACGGAATATTATACTTCTCAATCTTATCGTCCTACCCAGAAACTAAGTGAAAGCGGTAAGACTGGTCCTGCTACCGTCATTATTTCCGGTATTGGTTTGGGTATGCTTTCTACAGCTATTCCTGTAGTTGCAGTAGTGATTGGTATCATTGCCTCCTATCTGTTGGCTTCCGCAGGTGATTTCGGTAATGTAGGCATGGGATTGTATGGCATCGGTATTGCAGCTGTTGGTATGCTTTCTACCTTAGGTATCACATTGGCAACGGATGCTTACGGTCCGATTGCGGATAATGCGGGAGGTAATGCGGAAATGTCCGGCCTGGGTGCTGAAGTTCGCAAACGTACTGATGCGCTCGATTCATTGGGTAACACAACTGCCGCCACGGGAAAAGGTTTTGCAATCGGTTCCGCTGCGCTGACAGGTCTGGCTTTGCTGGCTTCTTATATTGAAGAAATCCGAATCGGTCTGACACGTCTTGGTAATGTAGACCTGACTTTTGCAGATGGAAGTTCTATCAGCGTAGCAAATGCCACTTTTATCGACTTCATGGATTATTACGAAGTACACTTGATGAATCCAAAAGTACTTTCGGGCATGTTCCTCGGTTCAATGATGGCTTTTCTGTTTTGTGGTTTGACAATGAATGCAGTAGGACGTGCGGCAGGTCACATGGTTGACGAAGTGCGTCGCCAGTTCCGTGACATAAAGGGTATTCTGACTGGAGAAGCCGAGCCGGATTACGAACGTTGTGTTGAAATATCGACAAAGGGTGCGCAGCGTGAGATGGTTATTCCTTCCTTGATTGCTATTATTGCTCCGATTCTTACAGGATTTATCTTTGGCGTTCCCGGCGTACTCGGCCTACTGATTGGTGGTTTGAGCAGTGGTTTCGTATTAGCTATCTTTATGGCTAACGCCGGAGGTGCATGGGATAACGCAAAGAAATATGTGGAAGAAGGTAACTTTGGTGGAAAAGGCGGTGAAGTGCATAAAGCAACCGTAGTAGGAGATACAGTAGGTGATCCGTTTAAAGATACCTCCGGTCCGAGTTTGAATATTTTGATAAAACTTATGAGTATGGTGGCCATTGTGATGGCAGGACTTACTGTGGCCTGGAGTTTATTCTAAAAAAGCAGAAGGGAAAGTAAGAAAAAGGAGACAATACAAGTCTCCTTTTTTAATTTGAATTACCTTTGTATCAAAATAGAAGCGATAAATATGTTATTACCTTATTTGAACGAGAATCTGATTGAAGCCGGATGTGATGAGGCCGGTCGTGGATGTTTGGCGGGAGCGGTTTATGCTGCTGCAGTTATTCTTCCGAAAGATTTTAAAAATGAACTGTTGAATGATTCCAAACAACTGACGGAAAAGCAACGTTATGCATTACGCGAGGTAATAGAGAAAGAAGCGATTGCTTGGGCGGTTGGCATTGTGTCACCGGAAGAAATTGATGAAATAAATATCCTGCGGGCTTCTTTTCTGGCGATGCATCGTGCAGTGGATCAGTTGACCACCCGTCCCCAACATTTACTGATCGATGGTAATCGTTTCACTAAATACCCCGGTGTTCCCCATACTACAGTAGTGAAAGGAGACGGGAAATATCTTTCAATAGCAGCAGCTTCAATTTTAGCCAAAACATATCGAGACGATTATATGAACCGTCTTCACGAAGAATTTCCATATTATGACTGGGACCACAATAAAGGTTATCCAACTAAAAAACATCGTGCCGCCATTGCCGAACGTGGCACTACTCCTTACCATCGCATGACGTTCAATCTGTTGGGAGATGGCCAGTTGACTTTGAGCTTCTAAAGTCGCTTTGTTTCATTTTACACACATTTTCTACAATTTTTTGCAGAATAAGCACGATTTTGTTACGGATAACCGTGAAATTGTTCCGTTTAGGCTAAAAAAGTGTTGCCTAGTGCTTTTATTTGTTATTGAAATGCTATATCTTTGCGAACAATAATAAGAATTAAAAAGTTTAAAATCATGGCAACGAACAAGCTATTATGGTCTTCTAAGCTCATTGGGGTATTTTTTATTATGTTGGTTTGCACTCTTTCTGCAAATGCACAGTTTTTACGTACTTCCTATTTCATGGAAGGTACTCACTATCGTCAACAACTGAATCCGGCTTTAACACCGACTAAAGGTTACTTCAATCTTCCGGTGATCGGTGCTGTTAATGCAACGGTTGGTTCTACTTCGTTAGGCTATCAGGATATCATTGATATTATTGATGATGGCGATGATTTCTACACCAAACCGGATTTCATGAATCGTCTGAAAGATAATAATAAATTGAATGTGAACTTCAGTACAGAAATTCTTTCTGCAGGATGGTATAAAGGAAAAAACTTTTGGTCATTCAATATCGGTCTTCGTACAGATATCGGTGCTAACCTGACAAAGAATATGTTTACCTTCTTGAATGAGATGGAAACAGTTGAAGAAAACTGGAGAAATAGTAACTATGATATTAGTGGTCAGCAATTGAACATTAATGCTTATACTGAAATTGGTTTAGGACTTTCACGTCAGATTAATAGCCGTTTGACAGTTGGTGCTAGAGTGAAAGCTTTATTGGGTATTGGTAACATGGAGTTGAAACTTAATAGAGTTGCAATGAGCGCTAATTTACCTAGTGATCAACAAATAAATCAGTGGTCAAGTGAGAGCTATTGGAATTCTATGACCCCTTCACAGGCAGCACAGGCAGCACAAGAATTAAAGGATAAGTTTAATAACTATCATGCAAACTTGACTGTTGGTGCCGAACTGAAAAGTTCTTTCAAAGGCTTGGAATTGCAAGAAGAAGAGGGTAAAGATTATGTAACTGACTTTGATTTCGATAGCGGTAAATTGGGTATAGCTGGGTACGGTTTTGGTATCGATTTAGGAGCTTCTTATAAAATATTGGATAATCTGACTGTATCTGCTTCTGTTCTTGACTTAGGTTTTATCTCTTGGTCAAAATCAAGTACAAAGATTGCATCTGCTAATCCGGATCCGATTGATATTAAAGGAAGTACCTATGCAAATATGGTTGATCCGAATAATCCGAATACTGTTATGAACGCTGTAAATCAGTTGCAGAATGACGCTCAAGGATATATGGACCGTGTAACAAATGGTGATGTACTTGACTATGACATGTTGCAACTCGAAGTAAGCGATGCTAAAGAATCTCGTAAATCTCGTCTTGCTTCTACCCTAGTATTAGGTGCAGAATATGGATTCTTCAATAACAAATTAGCAGTGGGTGTATTGTCAACCACTCGTTTTGTACAGCCTGATGCTCTTACAGAATTAACATTCTCTGCAAACTACCGTCCGAAAAGCTGGTTCAATGTAGCACTTAGTTACTCAGCTATCCAGTCAGCCGGTAAATCTTTCGGTCTGGGTCTGAAATTAGGTCCTCTGTTTGTCGGAACTGACTATATGTTCTTAGGCAAGAACTCTAACTCTGTGAATGGATTCGTTGGAGTTTCTATTCCGTTGGGCGGAAGAAAAGCAAGTAAAGAAGGATAAGATATTTTAATTTCTCTCTCTAAACATTCTTTTTTAATTAATTCTCTATAGAATAAAAAACGTATAATTTACAGCTTACCGTCTTAGAATCCTCTAAAGGATCACAGATGGTAAGCTGTTTTTTGTATTAGAACCATTTTATCTTCCGGAATATCACAAACGCAAGAGTTGACAATCCGATGGAAAATAGTACGATCAAAGAGAAAGCAAAGGGTACCTCTTCCAGATGAATATCCACATTCATACCATAGAAACTGGCAATCAATGTCGGGAGCATCAGGACGATGGACAGACTTGTCATGCGTTTCATGATTGTATTCACGTTATTGGAGATAATGGAGGCAAAAGCATCCATCGTTCCCGTGAGAATGTCACTGTAAATATTCACCGTGTTAAGTGCCTGTTTCAATTCGATAATCACATCTTCCACTAGTTCAGTGTCCAGATAATCCGTATCCTGGAAAATAGTCCTTAATTTTCCTATCATTACTTCATTTCCACGGATGGAAGTATTGAAGTAGACCAATGTTTTCTGCAGTCTCATCAGCCGGAGCAGGTCCTCGTTGCGGATGCTTCGTTCCAGTTCCTTTTCTGCGGCGCTGATGTCTATGTTTATCTGCTTTAGGTATTTCAGGAACCATACGGCAGAAGAATAGATGATCCGAAAAATCAGATCCAGCTTGTTGCGTACAACAATCCCTTTTCGACGGGTATGCTCTATGAAATCCGGTAGCAAATCGGTGTTGTGATAACAGACGGACACAATAATCTCGTTATTGGTGATTATTCCAATCGGTACAGTGTCGAAGGGCAGGCTGCCGTTCTGCTTGTTCTGCACAGGGATACGAAGAATGGTCAATAACCAGTTACCTTCCGTATCCGTACGCGGACGTTCGTCCGTATCGGCTATGTCATTAAGAAATGATTCGGGTACGTTGAGAGTTTGAGTTAGAAATTCAAAGTCATCATTATTTGGGCATACTACATTTACCCAGCTGTTAGGAAGCCATTGAGCTTTTTCCACAAAGCCGGCTTCACAATAAAGATACGTTCTCATCTTATTGCCTCCTTTCGTTTGTTTTACACGAGCAGAGGCATCAGGTTTCAATGACTCTGTTCGCTTTAATTAATACTAGTTGTGCACGTTCGCGGGTTTGAATCGTCCATATTTCTATGATTTTAATTTAAAAGCGATGCAAAGGTACGGAAAAATGAAGAGGGTTCCGCCCTTTGTATCGCTTTTTTTGATATTCTTTTATTTGTGCCCTTTATTTAGAGGCTCCGATCCTATTCTGCTTTTCCTTCGAAATGATTATCCAGATATTTCCTGATATTGTAACTGCTTAAACGCTCTTTGGATATGCTGCCATCTTTTTCAACAAGTTCATAGTGTGGAATACCATTGAACTGGAATAGTTGACGCAGATAATTGAACTCTGCCTCCGAAACATAATAACAGGCTTCTCCTTTTAGATTCTTCCCTATATATTTTTTGTAGTCTTTCTCGGGCGAATCTTTCTGACTTGTGATATAGATGAATTGAAACTCCGGATGATCTTTATATTTTTTGCGTAAATCGGCAGTTGCCTCTATTCCTGCACGACAAGGGCCACAAGTCGTTGCCCAGAAATCGACAAACAGAACCTTACCTGAATGATTCTTTATGATGTTGCGGAATACTTCAGTCGCTTTTCCATCAGGCAACTGATAAGATCTTGCCCTATCTTTCGGGTGTGTCTTTTCCAGCACTCGTTCAGCTTCTGATGCGAGAAACGGTTCGGTGAATATTTGTTTGATGCTATCCACATATTCATGAGCTATTTGGCTGTCTTTGATATTTCCTAAATTAAAATTAAGGCTCCGCACTTTGGCTATTTGCCAGAGCAAAGGGTTGGGAGTAGGATATAATTGTGCAATGATGGAATCTTTCTTGAAATCATATTTCTGGTTCATTTTTATAAAGATTTTATCCTTATCCTGCTGGGATTCTTCCTTTTTCTCGGAATATAATGCCACATATTCTTGTATGAGTTTTTGTTCTTTTTCATAGAGCGATGCCATCTTCTCGTTCTCTGCAATTAACTGCCTCATTATAATTTTGGCAGTAGTTCCGGCCAACTTCTCCTGTCTAAGTCTTATTGCTTCCTGCTCCTTATTTAGTTTCACACCTTTTTCTTTAAGGAAAGTCAATAGAGGTTTCTTCGGATAAGTATAATCAATGCTGTCTGATGGAGAAAAAGACTGGTCGGAATATGCTTTCCGGAACAGGTCCATATATTCGAAACGGTTGATAAATGTACTTGCGTTTGTGTTTGCAAGTACGGTTACATCATTGAGTGGCATATTTTTCAAGAAACTGTAATAGGAATCGTCTTCCTTTACTTTCAGCGCCTGATTGGTGCTATCTTGCTTTGCGTAATAATCTCTGCTCATCAAGAAATCAAAAAGCATACTTCCGGCTTGCAAATCTACCTTGTTCTTTATCAGATGAACTGCCTTGAGAGAGGGCTGATAGATTTGGCTTACAGAGTCTGCAACCTGTTTCCATTGTGCAATGATAGGCTTCATGTGCTCCTTGTATTGGTCGGGAGTTAATGTCTTTTGTGATTTCGATAAGTCCTCATAGCGATAGGTTATCAGGTTATCAAAGTCTTTCAGCAGGTAGGAGAGAGAGGCGGATGGACCCATATATGCTGTGTTCCTGATAGGGAAGTAATGATCGCGTGCACGGCTGCGTGCCATTACAGCTTCCCAGTCGATATACATGGTGAGAGTTTGTCCGGGTTCAATATAGAATGGAATCCAGTTGTGTCCTAGTACTACCGATGATTCTATCGGATGATTAATGATAAATCGACAGCTAAAACTACCGTTCGGGGCTATCTGGATGACGGTCGGATAATCTTCACGGGTCAGTTCATTTGACAGATAAATAAGACCGGTGTCAAATCCTAAACGAGGATCGTATCCGTTTATATACCCTTGCAGATAAGTTGAATCCTGGCGGAAGAATTGCTTAAAATCAGGTTCTGCAGCAACCTGTGTAATCGGAGTTCTCTCCTTGCTGTACACTAATTCTTCCGCTCCTTTCTGCTGAATCTTACACGTGCCGTCTTTTTGCGGGGTGAATGATAAAGTCATTTCCTCCTGACTCTCTCTATCTTTTAAAGTCATTTCAATCCGCTTTCCCTTTTTTCGGATATTTTCATTGATGTATATCCGGTTATTCAGAATGCTGATGGAGTCGTAAACTCCATATTCCCATGAACCGGAACCGTCTGTCTTGAACCAATTGCATTTGATGGTGGCTAGTGGAGAAGAATCTTTCTTCTTTTGCAGGACTAGCGATATGTCATAAATATTGCCTTCGGGATCAGTAGGATTGAGAAAATGAATGGTCTGTGTTTCTGACGGTAACGGCTCGAAAACCAGCACATAATCCATTGTTCCTGAATCCGGCATATAGACTTCTTTTTTGAGTTCGATACCTTCAGCACTTTTGAACAGATATTTCTTGCCGGTTGCGGCATCTTCCAGATAGGTATCTCCATCCTCCATGATCCACCAGTGCGGGCGGAAGATAGCATGAATATATACTCTTGTGTTCTCGGGAGTGCGCTCTATGCGGGTGATGTTGGAAATACTTCCTGATCGGGCTTTGAAAGGAGGATGGTCGATTGTTTGTGCGGATACTATACCCGATAACAAAAGTAAGATACAAAATAAAGTTGTTTTCATAATAATAGTTTTTCGATCAACATATTGAAAGTAATTTTACAAAGTAAGAAAAATATTCATAGCCTGGTGCACTTCTGCCCTGTAACTTAACATAGATTAAACGTTTACGTAACCATCTTTTTTGTACCTTTGCGCCCGAAAATCAGAGTGATAATTTAAATATTGAAATATTATGAGTAAGAAAGCCCTTTTAATGATCCTCGATGGTTGGGGATTAGGTGACCAAAAGAAAGATGACGTAATCTTCAACACTCCCACTCCTTACTGGGATTATCTGATGACTACTTATCCTCACTCTCAACTTCAGGCAAGCGGTGAAAACGTAGGTTTGCCCGACGGGCAGATGGGTAACTCGGAAGTAGGTCACTTGAATATCGGTGCCGGACGCGTAGTTTATCAGGATTTGGTAAAAATCAATCGTGCATGTGCTGACAATAGCATCCTGAAAAATCCTGAAGTCGTTTCTGCTTTCTCTTATGCAAAAGAAAACGGAAAGAGTGTTCACTTTATGGGGCTGACTTCTAACGGTGGCGTACACAGCTCACTCGTTCATCTCTTCAAACTTTGCGATATCGCTAAAGAATATAATATCGACAATACATTTATCCATTGCTTCATGGATGGTCGTGACACTGACCCGAAGAGTGGTAAAGGCTTTATCGAAGAACTTTCTGCACACTGTGAGAAATCAGCAGGCAAGATTGCTTCTATCATCGGCCGTTATTACGCTATGGACCGTGACAAACGTTGGGAACGTGTAAAAGAAGCTTATGACCTGCTTGTAAACGGCATAGGTGAGAAAGCTACCGATATGGTTCAGGCTATGCAGGAGTCTTATAATGCAGGTGTTACAGATGAATTCATCAAACCGATTGTGAATGCCAACTGCGACGGAACAATCAAAGAAGGTGATGTAGTTATCTTCTTCAATTACCGTAATGACCGTGCCAAAGAGTTGACTGTTGTATTGACTCAACAAGATATGCCGGAAGCAGGTATGCACACCATCCCAGGGCTGCAATATTACTGTATGACTCCGTACGATGCTTCTTTCAAGGGCGTTCATATCCTGTTCGACAAAGATAATGTATCTAATACATTAGGCGAATATCTTGCTTCTAAAGGCTTGAGCCAACTTCATATCGCTGAAACAGAAAAGTATGCGCACGTAACATTCTTCTTCAATGGTGGACGTGAAACTCCGTTTGATAAAGAAGATCGTATCCTTGTTCCTTCTCCCAAAGTGGCTACTTACGACTTGAAGCCGGAAATGAGTGCTTTCGAAGTAAAAGACAAATTGGTGGCTGCCATCAACGAGAACAAATATGATTTCATCGTAGTGAACTTCGCTAATGGTGACATGGTAGGTCATACCGGTATTTATGAAGCAATCGAGAAAGCTGTTATTGCTGTAGATGCTTGCGTGAAAGATGTAATCGAAGCTGCCAAAGCACAGGATTACGAAGCAATTATCATTGCCGATCATGGTAATGCTGACCACGCTTTGAACGAAGACGGTACTCCGAACACTGCTCACTCTTTGAACCCTGTTCCTTGTGTTTATGTAACAGAGAACAAAACTGCGAAAGTAGAAAACGGTCGTCTGGCAGATGTTGCTCCGACTATTCTCAAGATTATGGGTCTGGCTGCTCCGGCTGAAATGGACGGAAACGTTTTGATTAAGTAATTTAAATTTCTATAATTGGGAGGGCGGAGTAGAACTCCGCCCTTTTTGTCTCACATAAGGTTTAAAATGATACAAATAGGTGATGTAGTAGTGTCTCTTGATGTGTTTCAGGAGAAGTTTCTTTGCGATCTGGGTGCCTGCAAGGGCGCTTGTTGCATTGAAGGTGATGCCGGTGCTCCGGTAGAGCTGGATGAGGTGATGGAGCTGGAAGAGGTTTTGCCGGTTATCTGGGACGAACTGGCTTCGGAAGCACGTGCGGTGATTGAAAAGCAAGGGGTGGTATATACGGATCAGGAAGGTGATTTGGTGACTTCTATTGTCAATAATAAGGACTGTGTGTTTACTTGTTATGATGAGAATGGTTGCTGCTATTGCGCGATCGAAAAGGCCTATCGAGAGGGAAAGACTGCCTTCTATAAACCGGTGTCCTGCCATCTTTATCCTATCCGGATTGGAGATTACGGACCTTATAAAGCGGTGAATTATAATCGTTGGGACGTATGCAAAGCAGCGGTTTTGCTGGGAAAAAAAGAGAATCTTCCCGTATATCAGTTTTTGAAAGAGCCTTTAATCCGTAAGTTCGGTGAAGAATGGTACAAAGAGCTGGTCACTGTTGCCGAAGAACTGAAAAAGCAACAGTACATTTAAATTCTCTTCCGGTTCTTGCGTATGCAATATACCTGATATAGTAAAATACACAATGCGATAATAATTCCGCATGCCGGTATCATCCATACTTCCGGATGAATAATAATCAAGAAAATACAAGTGGCGATTACGCAGGAAGTCAATACAATAAGAAACAACCTGATCTTTGCAAATAACGGATTAGGAGCAGTAGTTTTCATTTTCATAGTTATGTTTTCTTTGCTTTTTATGCAAGATAGTGATTTTGTATGGAAAACGTTTCTGCTGTTAGGTTTTATTAAGAGATGGACGGTTGAACGATTTGAATATGAAAGCCCCTTTGGGCAAAAGAAAAACGCCGATCGAAGGATGTTCCTTCGCCATCGGCGTTTCCTCGTTGTAAGATGTGAGGTTGGTTTATAAAACGTAATTATTTAATTATGTATCGATATTTGCATACGTTGCATTCTCTTCAATAAACTCGCGGCGTGGCCCTACATCTTCACCCATCAACATAGAGAAGATATAATCAGCTTCTGCGGCGTTGTCAATATTTACTTGTTTCAGCATACGGTTTTCGGGGTCCATGGTTGTTTCCCACAATTGCTGAGCGTTCATTTCACCCAAACCTTTGTAGCGCTGTGTATGAATTGCATTTTCCGAACCGCCACCGTAAGTGTCAATAAACTTCTGGCGCTGTGCATCTGTCCAGCAATACTCTTCTACTTTACCTTTTTTGCAGAGGTAGAGCGGGGGAGTAGCGATGTACAAATAGCCATTCTGGATAATCTGTGGCATATAGCGGAAGAAGAATGTCATAATCAGTGTGTCGATGTGAGAACCATCGACGTCGGCATCGGTCATGATGATAATCTTATGATAGCGCAGCTTCTGTATGTTGGCTTCCTTGCTGTCTTCGTCAGTTCCGATAGTTACACCGAGAGCTGTGTAGATATTGCGGATTTCATCACTTTCCAAAGCCTTGTGATACATGGCTTTTTCCACATTCAGAATCTTACCGCGTAATGGGAGGATAGCCTGGAACATACGGTTACGTCCCTGCTTGGCAGTACCACCTGCCGAATCTCCCTCGACAAGGAATAATTCACATTTTGAAGGATCCTTATCCGAACAGTCGGCTAATTTACCCGGCAGACCACCACCCGACATCGGCGATTTGCGTTGTACCATTTCACGGGCTTTTCTTGCTGCGTGACGTGCGGTAGCCGCGAGAATCACCTTGTCTACAATCGTTTTTGCTTCCTTCGGATGTTCTTCCAGATAATATGCCAATACTTCACCCACTGCTTGGTCAACAGCACCCATCACTTCGTTGTTACCCAACTTCGTTTTAGTCTGTCCTTCAAACTGTGGTTCAGCTACTTTTACAGAAATAACGGCAGTCAAACCTTCACGGAAGTCATCTCCCGAGATTTCAACCTTCACCTTTTCCAGCATCTTGCTGTCTTCGGCGTATTTCTTCAACGTACGGGTCAGCGCACGGCGGAAACCTGCCAAGTGTGTACCACCTTCGATAGTGTTGATATTGTTAACGTATGAGTGAACGTTTTCGGAGAATCCGGTATTGTACATGATAGCCACTTCAATAGGAATTCCCTGTTTTTCCGAGTTCAGATAGATAACGTCGTTAATCAAGTGCTCGCGTGAAGACTCGATAAAACGTACAAACTCTCTCAAACCTTCTTCTGAATAAAACTGCTCACCCTTGAAGCTTCCGTCCTCGTTCACAACCCGACGGTCCGTCAGGGTGATACGGAGACCAGCGTTCAGATAAGCCAATTCGCGCAGACGTGAAGCCAGAATCTTGTAATCGTATACCGTTTCTGTAAAGATGGTATTATCCGGCCAGAATTGTTGGCGGGTTCCAGTGATGTCGGCTGTACCGACTTCTTTTACAGAGTAAAGCGGTTTACCGATCTCATACTCCTGCTGATAGATTTTACCATCGCGGAATACTTGCGTAGTCATGTGGGTAGACAGCGCGTTTACGCAAGACATACCTACACCGTGCAAACCTCCGGATACCTTGTAAGAACCCTTGTCGAATTTACCTCCGGCATGCAGTACGGTCATGGCAACTTCCAGTGCCGACTTCTTTTCTTTCTCGTGATAGTCCACCGGAATACCGCGTCCGTTGTCCTGTACTGTGATTGAATTGTCTTCGTTGATTGTTACTTCGATGTGGTCGCAATAACCGGCCAATGCTTCGTCGATAGAGTTGTCAACGATTTCGTATACCAAATGGTGAAGTCCCTTGACGCTGATGTCACCAATGTACATCGCAGGGCGTTTTCTTACTGCTTCAAGACCTTCCAATACCTGGATGCTATCCGCAGAATAAGACCCGTTATTGGGAGTGATTTGTTCTTCGCTCATAATTGCCTTTCTAACTTTAATAACAGAGCAAATATAGTGAAAATTGTCGACTTGGCGAAGAATAATCAGTGAAAAATAAAGAATGCGGGTTGATTCTCCGCTTTCTTGATAAGTTTGATATTCAGTTGGTTATAAACAAGAAAGGCCGAACTTAAAAGTTCAGCCTGGATGCTATATAGAATTGTTAAATTCTTATTATTAAGCGAGCTTGTTGATGTAAAGAGCCAACTTAGATTTCAGATTGCTAGCTTTGTTTTTGTGAATGATGTTCACTTTAGCCAACTTATCCAACATCTTTGTAATGCCTGGGTACATTGCAACTGCTTCTGCTTTATCAGTAGTTGCACGAAGCTTTCTAACAGCATTTCTCATGGTTTTGCCATAATATCTGTTGTGAAGTCTTCTTGTCTCTTCTTGTCTGATTCTTTTCAGTGATGATTTATGATTTGCCATCTCGACTAATCTATTTTTTTAGTTCTTTATTCTTTTAACTTGTAGCCCGTGGGGGAATCGAACCCCCCTTTCAAGAATGAAAATCTTGCGTCCTAACCGATAGACGAACGGGCCATCCTTTGTTGCATTTCTGCATTTTGCTTTCTCGAATCTGTGTTTGTTTCTCGATTGCGGATGCAAAGGTAGGAACTTTTTTGAAACTGGCAAATGATTTATAGGAATTTTTTCATTGAATATGTGTTTTTTTTCAAAGTGACCATTCTTTTATGCTGATATTCAATAAAATAGACGGTTTCAGTTTTTATAAAAAAATCTTATCAGTGAAAAAAAACTGGAAGGTGTTCTCTTCCATATACCTTATTATATTATGGTGGAATAAAAAGGCTGCTTATTTTTGTGATTTCTCTTGTAACAAAAAAAGTGCATTCTCTCCTCGCTTGGACAGAATGCACTAAACACAAACAAAACAAACAATTTTAATAAAACGATATTTTCTTTGAAAAACCGTTCTATTAAGACGCTACATGTAGTGGGAAACATTACATGAGCAGAGGGCAAAAGAGCCCACTAGGGTACTTCGCAGTAGCCTTTGTAAATACATCTCACCTAAATATTGTTCACATACTATTTCGTCACACGTTTTTAAGACTCCAGTTCGGAGTTGTTCAGGCGTATAATCCATCCGTTAACTTGCATTCTTGGGCATATATGCGGAATTCCGGTATCTGATGGCTGGATAAAGAACAAAAGCGTATATGAGTCCTGACGGTCGAGATACTCCTGGTCACTCATTTCACCTATATCATTGTAGATTTTGGATAACAACAGATATTGAGTGAGTGGGAGACGAAGAATGTTCTGGCCGCTTGGTATATGTTTGATCGATAAGGTTGTCTGATCTCCTTTCATGATACGTAATGTATTTAATCTCGCATGGATGACCGGAGTTTGCTCGGACATTACAGCCACTTCCTTCTGGTATGGAAGATAGTAGACTGGAGTTGTACCGACCGGTGTGTTTGTGTAGTCTATTATTCCGTTGGCAGATTCCAGAGTAAAGGAAAAGTCCTCTTGGCTTAGAGGGGCATTTGCTTCATCTTGAAGAATGCATGAGAAATAATTAGTATCTTTCACTAAATTGGCGGTAATAACCTGATATTTTTGACTAATAGTAATATTTTCAAGGCTACTGTAAAAGAGTGCATTCAGTTTCTTGTTCGACTGATTCTTATTATCGCATGCCAATGATATATTCAGGGACCTTCGTTCCGTTTGTCCAGCTTTGAGATTAGGGAGCTGGTACATGTGGTTGGATGTCCCTCCCCATATAAGCAAACGATAAGTTCCTTCGGGAAACGGTACTCTTACCATACAGTAGCCTTGATGTAATGTAATGCTGTCTACGTCCACTCGATCCACATATTTATCATCCTTGTCGAAAGCAAGGATGGTAATGTCGCTTACTTGTGTGGAGGCAGCGTCCACATCTAGTATATTATAGGTATACGAGATTTTCAGCCAAGTCCCGGAAGGGCAGTCTGACAAGTCGTCGTTCACCCAGTTGCAGGATGAGAACAAGGCGATGGCACTGATAATATAGAGTAAAAATGGACGCATTTATAATAAATTTAGTTCGGGTGGCCAATACTTATTCAAGTTCTACATCTTGATTACGTACGGCCCACGGAAAAACATTGAAATTGATGTCTAGTTCGGCTTTATATTCATCCGGCTGATCCGGGTCGATGAAAGGTTCGCCGCTACCGAGTCCTGCAATTTTGTTGACTGACAATCTGTATATATTGTTGCGTACGATACCGAATTCCATAACACCCATTTCCGGAGAATTATTATCAAGGTGTTTGATCCAGTAATTGTAATAACAAGAGTAGTTTTCCGTTTTCTTGAAACGTTTGATACTATATCGAGCTAGCTCTTCTGTTGTCGAGTTGTCAGTGACATCGTCCGGCAAATTATTAAGGACTAGTTTACGGATTGCATCTACGCTGGTATAAAAGTTGTAATTGAAGTAGAACATATTAGTCGGCCAGTTGGACTGATTGCTAACTACATCGCCATTTTCATTGAAAACGCGGTCGGGGGCAATATCCATGTTGGCTTTGAACATAACTCCCGTGCTGTATGCATTCAGTTGGGCGTCAAGGAACATACAGTTTTCCAGGCAGTAGATATGTGACCAGCTGTTAGCTTGAGCCATGCCTGCCCAGTTGCCGTCGTTGATATCCAACTGTACTAGAGCTTGTGCAAAGAAACCGTCGGCGTTTGTAAAGTCCCCGGCGTTCTCCACTGTTTTCTTGAAGAAATAAGGATCGATAACATAACCATTGTTGTCGTTGATATCACCGAAGTTTTCATCAGTATATGAGTCTGGTTCCTGAAAACTGTTCAGTACTGCTGTATGGCGGAAAGTATAAAACTGGGTTGCCAAGTTCAACATTCTAAAATTGTTCAGTTTGATTGTACAGTAGGTCTTTCCGGATGGGTCTGTTAGTGGGAAAGTTTCTTGTGTTTGAGTCAGTTCAACTTTGGCAACCACGCGTTCAAGACCGATGGATACACTAGTCACTTTATCGGAGTCTGTAGGTTTTTTCACTTCAACGTTCAGATTGGCAGCTCCACGATTGGTCATAACGAAACCGTTTTCGGGTACGCTTGGAATTTTTCCTGCACTGTAAGTTACGGCATCAACAGCATTCAGAAAAGCCTCTTGTGTGCTGATATTTCCTGTGATTGCTTTTCCGTTAGCTATGGCAAAGATGTTATAAGTTCCCGGATTTACAGTGATTTTGTCGGCGGTGTACTGTATATTTTGACCGCTCGTAACTGTCCGGTTGATGTTCTTCAGTTCCTGCTGATCTTTGAGCGTTTTTGTGGTCGAGTCAAATAGATAAACAGTGAGACTCTTTACCGCATATTCTTCTTTAGAACCTTCGGTGGTAACGCCGGACGATTCGGCACTTCGACTGGTAGCAACGTTTGGAATCTCGAAGAACAAGGCGAGATTGCCATTTGACTCTGAATGAGTATCATCGGCGATGACAACATCTGCATCATTGATGCAACTGTACTGTGTGACTGCTGCGAATAAAAGCAGTGACATTAATTTACTGAATCTTTTCATTTTACATTTGGTTTTAATGAGTGTTTATTTTAGTGCACGGACTAATTGCAGATTATTATCCGCTTGTGATAGTCCTGCTTTTTGAGCTTGTCTGAATAAGTACTCTGCTTCTTCATAGTTGTTTTTAAGAAAGCATAGAACTCCTTTTGCTAATATTGTTTCCGGTACTTTCGGAGCTTTTTCCAAATAAGTGGCAGCTGTTTGGACGTCTCTTTGCATCAAGGCTATGCAGGCGGCATTCAGGTTGGCTGTGGGATTATCGGGAAATAGTTGTACGGCAGTCATGAAAATCTGATTATAAGTTTCGCTTCCAGGTGTACTGGCAAGTGCGAGACGAAACATTTCTTCAAGACTCAGATTTTTAGGGTTTGTAGTAAAGACTTTCCGGGATTCTGCAAGAGTAAACGGGCGTACACGATACTCAATAGTGTAGTCGGAATGTCTAAGTAGAGTAAACCAATGCTTCAGGACAAAATCGTAGAATGCAGGGAAGTGCTTTTTTAGCTTTCTCTCCTTGCTATCGGGGTGAATATCGCTTGTTATGGTTTTTATTATCGCTTCTTTCTCTTGAAAAGTCGTATCACAGAGAAGAGCTTCAAATCCTTCCCAATCTTCAGGAGTATAGTCTGTCTGGATATGCGCTCCGTCGAATGCATATAGCTGATTTACATACTCTTTCACAGATTGAGTACGTTCACGGGCCAACTTCTCATTGAGTCGGTAAGGTCCGTCGGGTGAAGCGTAGCCGTGAATGCTGATGTGTGTGATGGTAACGTTGGTGTCATTTTTAATGGTGTTGATTGTTTCAATAATTTTATTCAGTTCTACTGTATTGTTGCTGTACGTTTCGTATATAGCAGTCACATTGACAGGAAAATCAATAAACGCGCACCCTTTTTCTTCTCTGATTTTCGAGGTTTCCACTTGGGGAGTCAAGAATACGAGTTGTGGAATAGGGGTTGGCTGTGGGTGTAAACGGGCGATACAAGTGAGATTTTCTTCACCCGGAATCCCACAGCCACAGCTTTTCTCAACGAGTGAGAGAGTGGCATGATTCATCCAACTTTCGAAAGGTACAGATTGCAGATAATGCATTGTCTGCCGACTTCCGTTTTTTCTTTGCAATGCTTCGGCTTCTTTTTCCTTCTTGCCGGCTTCGCGCAAAAATATGATGTGTTGTTTTCGGCTGTTGATATAGATAGCTGGTAATTCCAACCGGTGTTCCAAACTGTCACTGACAACAGGTACCAATGTCATTGATTCATTGGGCAGGAAGTCACGGGTGATTTCTATTTCAATAGAAACCAGTAATTCTTTCCCGGCCTTGTGCAGGCTGGAGGAAGTGGCTCGAACAGTGCCATCATCTCCTGCTACAGGTGTCTGTGCCTGAAGAGAAAGAAATAAGACGGCTGCAATGATAAAAGTTCCTCCTGTTTTCATAATTTTATAACTAAATGACTTCTTATCTGTAACAAAAGCAATCATAACTCACCATGGATAAATTCGTGAGATGATTCCTTGCTGTTGCAATGCTTTCAATATCTTTATGTCCTTTATTGATCTGCTGATGCCTCCATGCCCTAGATAATATACTCTCCATGGGGTAGAATGGCATTGACGTGCTATTCGTATGTAGATACTTCTTCTTCTGGAGAACCAGACTTTCCATAAACTTTTCATCCTGTTTTATTTTAAAATAGATAAACTAAACTTATTGAAGCCTTACTAGGCCCTATGTAATGATAATCACCTTTGTCTCGTAATCCGGCGCATTCCTTGACGCAGTTGTACTGCTTGTAGCGGATAAAATCGTATCCTACTCCCAGACTTGTTTCTATATTCCAATGATTATCCAGCATCCAGTGATATCCGGCACTGATACCTCCACCTGCCAGCCATCCTTCATATCTGTATTTTTTCAACCCGGCGAATATACCGAAAGGCAGTTTTTTCCCTCCGATATTGAATTGTGCCCCATTGAGGTAAGCACCCCAGAAAAAGCCGTTAAACTTCTGGCAAGTCCAGTATTTATATTCTGGCTGTATCAGCCAATAGCGGTTCACATATTTCTCTTCCCGTTTCCATGGTCGCAGACTGCCGGTCAGTTCAACTGTACTTTTATTTCCTATGGCATAGGAGACTCCGGCTTCGAAAGCCCCATCTATTGCCGGAAGCGCATTCACGCTGACTGCTACTCTCTGTGAGCGACAGTGGAGCCAACCAACTGATAAGAATAGGAATAAGAGTAAGAAATATTTCATTGTGTCTGTTTGTTAAGGACGTTTATTATTTTCAAAAAATACATTCAGATTGTAAGAAGCTTCTTCGGAACCTTCTGTCTTAGCAGCCTTTAACATGCGAATACCTTCGTATGTGTTTCCAGTCATCAGCTCATATACACCCCGACAATTCTTGTAAGCAAGGCTGTCATGAGGAGCCATCGATAAAAACTTGCTTATTGATTGAGTGTCTCCTTGTTCGATGGCAGCAGCGGCAGCGTTTAGGTTGGCGATGGGGTGTACAGGATACAGTTTGACACTGATGTTAATAATTTGGTAAAACTTAGCTTTGTTATCTGCATACGACAGAGCTACGGTATAGAGTTCGCGGAGCGACAACATTTGTGGATTGACATCAGCCATAATCTTAGCTTCTTCAAGATTAAAATTCAACTCTTTCTGGTTTCGTATATCTACATCATCCGTAGCCGGGGAAACATACGAACCTTTATATTTCATTTTTGTGGTTGTCATATCAGCTGGAGACGTGTTTTCTGCTGTTGACGTAACCTCGTCCGGATTCTTTTGGGAGGATGGGAGTGCAGCAGGTTGAGATGTAATGAGTAAAGTATCTTTCAACGCTTGTTCACCTTCAGGACGGATGATTGTTCTCCGAAGGAGGAGAGTTGCGTGGTTCATCCAATCTTCTGCGGGCAACGAAGTTCGGTAAGCGATGGTGCGGGAATGACTTTCGTCGATACCGGCAACGAGGTAGGTTGCGTTCTCTTCCTTATGCTCGCTTTTTTTTCGTAATATCTGGTTACGCAGATATAATTTTTGTTTTTGTTTGCCGTTTAATAAGATGGAAGGTAGTAAGATTTTTCTTTCCTGTCCGGTTAAGACGGGCGTTAGTCTGACGGCATTTTTAGACTCCATATTTTCTATCTCTACCGATACATTCATGGAGAGAAGTAATGAATCTGCCCGCACTCCGAGAAAGTGTGGAGTAATATCCAGTTTAATGTTTTGTGCCGGGAGTAGATTGCATATCAATAAGCTGAAAAATATGAATGCTTTCGTTTTCATTTTATGTGGTTATTATTAGGTTGATTTATCGGATGAAATATATGATTGATATCCCTGCTTGTGTAGGTCCCCAGTAGTTGCAGCTTGATTTTTCCAATAGGGCTGCACCTTCAGACTGTCCGTAGCGTTTATAATTAAGGTGTGCATATCCGAGTGAGATTCCTGCTTCCAGATTCCATTGAGGGCTGATTATCCATTGATAACCGTAGGAAATGCCGAAACCCGCCAGATTGCCTTGATATCTGTTGTGAGCAATCTGCCTGTTCTCAATACCCAGCATTTTCCCATTGTTGAATCCCCAGGGGAGCATTCCTCCAAAATTGAACAAAGCATAGTGTAGCTGAAAGCCGATAAAACTTCCTGTGAATACTTCATTAAACCATTTACGGTATTCTGGCTGCAACAGGAAATGCTTCATCTTTTTGTTCCCTCCGAAGTTCCAGGGGTTGTAATTGAGGGAAAGGCTGATGGTATGCGTATCGTCACATCGCACTTCTCCTCCCATATTGAGAGTAGTGGTTAGATCGTAAAGCAGATTGCTTTTAATGGCTATATTTTGTCCGCAAAGGTTCGAAGCAGGCAGAATACATGCAACAAAGGCAATGATGGCTAGCCCATGTTTAATGTTTGCTGCATGTCTCCACCTGTTGCTGGCAGCAGACTTTTCATTTTTGCTGATATTGGGTTTGTGTGTCATAATTATTTGTTTATGTGTATCTGTTACTTCTTAGGTAACGGAACTCCTGTTTAATGACAGGAACACATGAGGGAAAAGTAAAAAAGACGGTGGTCTTTTATTGATATATGTCTCTGGAAGCTTTCGGACAGAAAAAAGTGGTCCGATGATTGGCAATAGATAGTTGGAACATGAACTAAAAGTGATTCGTGTTCTCATATCTTATTTTATTCTTCGAAAGAAGTTGAATAAAATAATGTATAATTAATTTGGAATGTAATACTCTTTTTATATATCTTTGTACAGTATTTATATCCGTTACCTAAGAAGTAATGGATAAGGCAGATTGCTGATAGATAGTTGTTTATGTGTTATTGATGACTTGCGTTGTAAGATTCTACGTAAAAACAATTCAATTGATTGGCTTCTGTTCTTTTCTTCAAACCAAAACCTTTCAGATAAGTTTGTGTGGTTTTTATAGATTTATGTCCTAGTGATTCACTGATCATTTCAATAGGGATTCCCTGGTATTTGGCATTTGTTGCCCAAGAATGCCGGATGGTATATGAACTGACAGGTGATTTTAGGTTTAGTTCTCTTGACAGGCTTTTTAATTGATTGTTGAATCGGCGGAGGGCTGACTGATATTCCTTATATATGCCTTCTTCTTTTCGTCTCTTATCTCCTCTCATTATATTAAATAGGTAGTCTGGGCAATCTTCTCTCGGTGGATTGCTGTTACGCAGCTTGTTTATCTCTTTCTTGGAGGTGTCCAGGATTTCAAGACTTATTGGTGTGCCTGTTTTTATACGATTGTATCTAAGGATTCCGTCTTCCAATGCCGATTTCTCTAAATGTGCGAAATCAGAGAACGGCATACCGCAGAATTGGAACATCAACCGTGCGATAGCTTGCGTACGGATTAAGTGTTGGGATTGAGGGGCTTTGTAGAGAAGTGTATGCAGTTCGCTGACCGGGAGCGCCTTTTTCTGTCGTACATCTACGCCAGTGTATACGTCACGAAACAGCCGGGGGATAAAGCGGGCTACCCCTGCTTCTACACCACGATTATAGATGCTGCGCAACATACGCATATAGGTTGAAACTGTGTTTGGCTTCAACCCATGTTCGTGTAGGTGCTGCCCGTATCGTCTCAAACTATCGCGAGTGATCTGCCCGAAAGTTATGCTGGGAGTACCACAGAACCTTGTGAATGACAGAATTGCATTCTTATACACATGTGCTGTCGAATAACGACCTTCTTCCTGTAAATTCCGGATGTATGCTTTGGCGCATCCTGTAAATCCGTTTTTATTACTTTTTCGTTTCATAAGCTTGTTTATCTTTACTTGTTATTCAGGGACTATAACAAAAGTAGTTATCTTTTTTGTTGTTAATGCCTTTAAAATCTCTCCGATTACCTTGTATTTTTTGTAGCTTTGCTTCGGATTTGGAAATGAGGTTATTCAGTTATGCTGCAGAAAACGAAAGGAATAGTTCTTCATACGTTGAAATACAATGATACTTCTATCATTGTAGATATGTATACGGAGTTGTCCGGCAGAGCTTCTTTCCTTGTAACAGTGCCTCGTTCGCGAAAAGCGGCTGTGAAATCCGTACTTTTCCAACCGTTATCTTTTATTGAGTTCGAGGCTGACTATCGGCCTAATGCAACACTTTATCGTGTGAAGGAAGCGAAATCTTTTTATCCATTTTCTTCCATACCTTATGATCCGTATAAGTCTTCGATGGCACTTTTCCTGTCGGAGTTTCTTTACAGGGCTATCCGGGAGGAGGCAGAGAACCGTCCGTTGTTTGCCTATCTGCAACATTCTATCATTTGGCTGGACGAGTGTGGAGAGGGATTTGCCAATTTTCATCTGGTTTTTCTGATGCGTCTTTCGCGTTTTCTGGGGCTTTACCCGAACCTGGAAGATTATCATACCGGCGATTACTTCGATTTATTGAATGCCTGTTTCACTTCCATTCGTCCCCAATTACATTCTTCTTATATCAATCCTGAAGAGGCCGTCCGTCTCCGTCAGTTGATGCGCATGAACTATGAGACCATGCATCTTTTTGGTATGAGCCGTGCGGAGCGTACTCGTTGCCTGACGATTATGAATGATTATTATCGTTTGCATCTGCCTGACTTCCCGGCATTGAAATCACTGGAGGTATTGAAAGAACTGTTTGATTAATTAGTAACTTTTCTCCATTCAACTGTTCTAGCTAGTTTTCATTCTTGAAACACGAGTGCGGTGCTTTTCAATTCTGTCGTTCCCTTGTCGTGTCGAGTCCATTTACTTGCCATATATTGTTTTAGCAGTGTTTTAGCGTCCGCCACTGTATGCGGCAATTAATCAGGTGATAATAACACTTCTTAATGCGGGTTTGTATGCTGTTCCTGAAAATATATGTTACTTTTGTCCGTAGAGAACAAAAGAGAATGAACAAGAGAGAAAACAATATGAAAAGATTCCTATACCTGACGGTCTGTCTTCTCATCCTGGGGGAGTTTTATGGTTGTAACGGAGACGTATTTGTCGACGACTTCCGTCCTTCCGATTCCGAACTGGCGCTGGACGGGAACGGGGATGTTGCCACTATTCAATTTGCAGCTGCCAATTGGGATTGGTTAGCAATGTATACAGCTTCTAGTCTTCCCGTTCAATATAAAGTATATGATGCGGACAATCGCTTGGTAACAAATGACCAAGGTCCATCGCTGAACGGATTGGGAAAGATTGTGTGCACCGGAGAGATGATTGATTTCACCATCGAACGTGTTCATCCCGAAGAAGTGAAGATAACGGTGGGCGAGAATGCCCTTTCCGCTCCTTTTCAATTCCTGCTCACGGCAAGCAACGAATATGAGTGGCAGGAGATACACGTCGAGATTTCTCCGGGAGACAGATATGTGATGGATAGTATCATTTATTCTTTGAATGCATATTCTTACGATCCGGAAAACAAGATAGAGAAAAAAGAAGGCGTCTCCTTTCATAACTTAACAGATGTTTCGTCTACATACACGTTTTTTCCTTTCGAGTCTTTTTACCATTTTATGAGGTTCAAAAGCGATGTGCCCGAAGCTTTTCAATTACTGGGCGAAGCCGGTCTGACAGTGGAAATACCAAGTATGAAAGACGGATATTTAGTGATGAACGGCAAACGGGCGCCATTCATTTCTGAGCAACAAATGTTGCCTTGCCCTAGTACGGAACAGAACAAAGACATAATTCCTCCTCGGACTTCTCGATACTACACCTTATCGATGATGTATGATTGGTTGGAAACGAGATATACCCTCTATGTTTCTCACTCCAAAACCAAGAAACAACGAATCGTAACCGGCACGTTGCATAGCGAAATGCCTGTAAAATATTATATAACACACAAGGATATACCTTTCAACAACTAGCATATCAATGATTAGAAATAGGAACGCCATACGGTTGCTGTGCCTCTTTTGCCTTCTGGTATATCCGGCAATCAACGCAAATCTGGAAGCCCAGACAATCATCGGACAACGGAACGACAGCGTCAGCCATTCCCTGATCCGCCATCAGCTTGGCTTTGACATTCGTCCGGGCTATATCGTCTCCACCCATAGTTTTCTGCAAGGAGACAATATGCAGCAAAAGAAAATCGACCAATCGCTTTCTTTCCATCTCAAGTACGCTTTCAGATTTAGCAAAGAATCCAATCTCGGCAGGCTCTTTCCTCATACCTATCAGGGCATTGGCGTTTCCTACCATACCTTCTTTAGTCCCGTTGAATTGGGAAATCCGGTGTCGGTATACGCTTTTCAAGGGTCACGTATCGCGCAACTGTCGCCCCGTCTGTCGCTCGATTACGAATGGAACTTTGGAGCTTCTTTTGGCTGGAAAAAATATGACGAACTATCCAATCCGCAAAACGTACTGATTGGCTCCAAGATCAATGCGTACATCAATCTCGGCTTTTTGCTGAACTGGCAAGTTCACAAGTACTGGAAATTGGCGGCAGGTGTAGATCTCACCCATTTTTCCAATGGAAACACGCATTATCCTAATGGCGGTCTTAATGTTATTGGAGGAAGAATCGGCATCGTACGCACTTTGGACGCGGATGAGGCGCCCGGTCCCATCACTCCTAGACGGCTCTTTATAAAGCCTCACGTTAGCTATGACCTGGTGATCTACGGAGCTACCCGCAAAAGGGGACTGGTTGGAGACGATGTGTCGAGTATGATTCCCGGTTTGTTCGGTGTGGCGGGCATCAATTTCGCCCCGATGTATAATTTCAACAACTATTTTCGGGCAGGGCTTTCTGCGGATGCGCAATATGATGAGAGTGCCAATCTTAAGGAGTATAGAGTGGGCAAGTTTTACTCGGGCGATTTGAAGTTTCATCGTCCTCCTTTCCGTAAGCAATTTGCCATGGGGTTATCTCTTCGGGCAGAACTGGTGATGCCTGTTTTCTCTATCAATGTCGGCGTCGGTCGGAACCTGATATACAGCGGTGGTGATATGAAAGGGTTCTACCAAATTCTGGCTCTCAAGACTTACGTCACACGCCATTTGTTTTTGCACGTGGGGTATCAGTTGAGCAAATTTAAAGACCCCAACAATCTAATGCTGGGGCTTGGATATAGATTTCATGATAAACGATGAAAGGGCAATCTTCGTTTGTTAATAACCTCCTTTTCTCAATTTAATTAAAATGTAAGTCCTCCTAATTGGATTATTCCATTATCTTTCCAAATATAATTAACTTTTACTTCTGTGATACCGGCGTCAGGATATCGTTGCTGATATTCTGCTGTTTTATCACTCTGTAGGATATATCCGTATCCCAATGATATTCCTGTAGCAAATTTAAAACCGAACTTCTCTGCTTTATCGTCATACATTAAGGTTAAAAAGGTAATATTCCATTCGTATGTGCCTTCTCTGAATATTCCCGAATCAGTTTTCATTGTAAACTTTTTGGTTTCCTGATTGAATGTATAAGTAGCACCAATGAATGGTTTATCTTTTTCTCGTAACTCAATTTCTATTTCTGGGGGGATTCTTAGATCCACTGCTTTTATTATTACTCCCGGATAATCAGGGTTACCTTTTAGCGGAATTCCCCAATTGACAATTTCCGGACTGTTGAAGTATTTGACATATACGGAGATTTCACATGCTATCTTATTATTGTCAGTATCGATAAGTCGTATCATGGTGCTTCCACTTTTGTAGGTAGTGATGCATACGCTCATTTCGTCAAGAATAGCAGTCGCAATTTCTTGATTTTCTGATTCTAACCTATAGTTGTACTCTGTTAAGTCTGTTTCTATAATGACATGCCATGTGTCTCCTGCCCATATAGAAACTGATTTCTTTTCAACTTCGTATGGTTCCTCTTCAGAGCAACCATACGAAGATGCCAGTAATAATACAATTAGCAAAAGTCTACTGATTCTCATACTTTTAAATGTTTTTTACAAATATATGGTAATATGGGAGATAATCCCTTTGTTTTACCGGATAATAAAGTCTTTATTGCTTATTCCACGTAGACTTCTACGACCGTAAAGATATTGTTTGAACGGATATAAAGGTCAAATGTTCCATAAGGTCCGTTGACTATGTCAGGTGCTTTAGTTAGGGTTATTCTTAATTTGTTATTGGCAGATGTTACATTTAATCCTTTTTTCCCTGCGCTATGTTCTTTCAAGAAAAACTCAATATTTTGGGGTAATGCTAATTCAACCGTTTCACCTATACGGTGAAGACTTCCAATACCATACCTATATGCAGGCAACCCATTATTGTTAGGGAAAACAGATATATATTTTACAATTGCACCGATAGTCATGTCACTATTTACTATTTTAGATACAACATAGGCTTGATAATAACTTGCTTCTACTTGAATAGCGTGATTGCCTGACGGGAAATCTATAAGTGTATTTTTATCAAAAATCTGATAAATATGTCCGGGCGTAACCGCTACTTCGTGTGTGAGGTTGGTTAATGAGGGTAGAATATCTGCTCCAACTCCTGCGCCATTTCCTACGTCAGAAATAAAATTAGAAGATGTGACGAAGTTATTAGCTTCATTGATATAAGTTTTTGATTCACCTAAATAGGTTTTTCCATTATGCTCATTAAGCATATTGAGTGTGATGGTATCTGCCGGATCATCTGGCGTGTCATCATCACTACAATTAACGAAACACATAGTACAAAGGGATAACAAGAAAATCCCAACTATTTTTTTTGTATTCATTTCTTTTTAATTTTTTGATTTATCAGGAACTTAGTTTGACTTGGTGCTTACAAATATTTTATCGATATAATAGTCAATACTCTTTGAAGCATTGCGGAATAATAGTTGAAGCTTGTATTTCCCTTTAGGATATTCTTCTTGAGAAGGTAAAAAGAATCTTATTTTGACGCTTTCATGAGGAGGTATTAAATATCCTAGATCATTTTTTACATAATTATCCGGATAAACTAAAGGAATCCATGAATTATTACTTTCTCTATAGCGCAAGAAAGTATTACTAATATAGGTAATTGTATCGTTTGTATTATTAGTAATTTCTGTTTTCAAGAATCCGTCTTTTGAGCAGGGGGCTTTTAATAAAAAGCACACTTTTATATGCTCATTTTCTCTTGTAATAAATTCTTTCCCTTGCATTTGTTTTTCTTCTACAATCGTTTCTCCTGGCTCGATGGAATTAATGAAATGTGATATATCCATTTTATATGAATTAAGAGAGTCGATACTATTCTCATAATCAAGGTTCACAGTATTTCTTGAATTACTTGTTTTATTATGACAACTGATTAACATGAATAAAACGATTCCATTGGTTATCAAAATAGATATTAATTTGAGCATAAGTTAAATATGAAATGGATTAGATAGGTTGCTTGTCCAATCCATTGGTAAATATTATTTAAAATTAGCATTTAGTCGTGAGGCTATATTATCAACCTTAACAAATATAGATGTAAAAGTTATACTTCCTTTAGATCTATACTCTGATAGATTGTAAGCTTTCATTGTCATGAATGAAATACTAATTAATAATAGTGTAATACTTAGTTTTCTCATATCTTTAATTGTTTTTTGCAAATTTACGGAGAGATGAGGGGGGAAGCAAGTAAAGTACGTTTTTGAACGTGGACAAACAGACTTTGATAATCAGTTGTTTATGGCTTTTTACGTGGACATTATCTTATGCTATAGATTGTTTCTACTGAAAACATGATTATTAATGTATATTTTCGATTAAGTATTCATATAATGTAGCATTATTATCCGGTAATGTGATATCTAGTTTTCTTCTAAGTCTAAGGCGTCTTTTTCTTACTGAATCAACTGTTATATTTAATAATTTTGCTTCAGTGTTAGTGTCGAACCCATACATGTAAAGACAGCAATATTGAAAGTCTTGTTCTGATAAATCCGGACATAGACTATATATGTATTTATAAAGACTTGGATAGATCTGTGTTATTTCATCTGTGATAAGTTTCCATTGTTTTTCTGTTATTAATGGCTTATCATTTCTTGGTTTATTTTTATTTGCCAGGTATGTTAGCTCCTTGAATAGTGGTGAGTTCTCTAGAGATTTATTTTGTAATTCCTTGTAATTGGCACTTAGAAGATTTATTTCTTCCTGCATTTTATTATAGTTCTCATTTTTCTCTTTGAGTGTGTTTGACAATCTTTTTTTCTTTTCCAATTCTAATGACACATAGAGCAAATTTTCTTTTATCTGGTTTAATTCATCCCGTTGTCTTTGAATTTTTTCTTTTGCTTTTTTGCGATATAATAGGTATCCTACCGTTATAAACAGTAACGTTACAATGCTGATAATTGAAATTATAATGTAGCTTTGTTGTTTAATCTTTAACCTGTCTACTTCTTTGCTGATTTTTAGGTGGTTATATTTAGACTCTATATTTAGTATTTTGGATTGGTTGTCCGCATATATGATAGAATCTAACATGTTAACATATTCTTCTAAATTAGCAAGAGCTTCTTTATAGTTTTTTCTGCGTTATAAATTTGATAATATAGATATTTAATGCTACATGTATATTGGGGGGTATCCTGTGGTATCTTGGATAATAACTCTTTAGCTTTATTAATGGAATTTGATGCCGTATATAAGTCAATCAATGCTACATAATCGGGCATTTTTTCTCTTCCCGTCAACAATGCTTTGAGGAGGTATTCTTCAGCTTTATCGTATTTGTTCTGCATAGAATAGATATTGCCTAAGGCGTTATTTATTGATGCAGTAACATTAATATTACTAGTATTGGCTGCTACAGAATCGGCTATAATTAGAATATTTAAAGCATGTGATAATGAATCCATTTGTGCATATTCACGTCCAATATCTCTTAATGCACAAGCATAACTATCTGTATTCTTTTCTTTTTTGAAGTATTCGGCAGCAATCTCATATCTTTTGATAGCCTCTGTTCGCATGAATTTTTCTCGATATAGATCGCCTATATAGTCATAGGTATATCCAATGAGGTTATTGAGCTTGTTTTTTCCTGCAATGTCCAGCGCATTAGTATAAATAGACATTGCTTTATCATAATCTCCATCAGCAAAATAGGAACGACCTAAATAAATCAAAATTTGCACTTGCTCGTCAGGGCTACCATGTGAGGAATACCAGTCATAAGCTCTTTCTAATTGGTAAGTTGGTAGGATGCTATTAAAAATTTCGTCTGTAATCTTACCTGATAACATACACCAGCGTGCAAAAGCTTTGTCGTCTAGTTTTTCAGGAGATGATATACTTTTTAGTAGGTTGGATGCGCTGTCAGGATTTATGGCAATGGCTTTTTCTACTTCATTTAGCAGTCTGTCAGATACGGATTGTTGTTTGTTGCATCCTGATAGCACTAATATAGATGTTATAATTATAGCAATACTCTTTCTCATTTGTCTGTCGTGGTTTAGTTTCGTTGTAAAAGTAATCTTTATTTTCTATATTATGCTCTTTTATAGGGAGATTATTTTAGTTCGGAAAATAATATTAGTACTGTCTATATCATACATCATATTAATTTCAAATGTGCTTTTATTTTATTAAGTTCATGTGATCTAATTTGATTATTTCCCAGCTATTAATAGACTCTTTCTTATTTATAGTGAGAAAAGTTCCTTTCTATTAATACCTAAATTACTTTACTATAATTCTAAACTTGTTTTTCATTAATCGTAATCTATAATTGCAAGTTGTAATTATATAAATGAAGCTTTTGATTTTATAAATGAAAGCTTTGTTTATAAAAACAAAAGCTTCATTTATAGATTACCTTTAATGTAAGTAATCTTTTCCATTAGTGAAAAGGAAGTTTGGCATTAATAGAGAATAAGTTTATATCTAATAGATTGGAATCAGTCTATTAATCAAAATTCGGCAGAAAGGTATAGTGAATCGGGTGAAACCTATGTGAAAGGTAGCTCTTCACCCGAAATCCCTTTATTCATCGATGTTTCAGAGTGGTGAAGGAGGTGAATGTTATGTTTAAAGAAAAGTTGCAGATGTGTGTAAGATAAAACATCTTGCACGCATCTGCAACGGTATCTTGCACAGGTTTATACTGCTATTAATCAAATAGATAAACTCTGGTTAGTGTAGGGTGCAAGATAAAATCGAAATAAAACTTCTGTGGAAGTCCCGGAGGATTATCCCAAAAGTTCTTTCACTTTTGCAGAAATGGCACGTCCTTCTGCAAGTCCTGCTAATTTCTTGGAGGCAACTCCCATTACTTTACCCATATCTTTACCGCTTGTAGCACCTGTTTCAGTGATAATTTCCTTCAATGCAGCTTCCAGTTCTTCGGCGGTCATTTGTTTCGGCAGGTATTTCTCCATAACGGCTACCTGGC
This sequence comes from Bacteroides sp. AF32-8BH, assembly GCF_003435205.1. Classification (NCBI taxonomy): domain Bacteria; kingdom Pseudomonadati; phylum Bacteroidota; class Bacteroidia; order Bacteroidales; family Bacteroidaceae; genus Bacteroides; species Bacteroides sp. AF32-8BH. The sequence goes on from NZ_QVLZ01000021.1 coordinate 75,024, forward strand.
CTAATTCTACGTCAGCCAAATCCTGACGACCCTGTCCGATATAGATTTCAGCAGAATCTTTTCCTTGTTTCACAAGTTTCTGGATAATCTTCAGAGCAGCATCATCTGTCAATATATCGTTAGCTCCCGGGGCAGTCTTAGCTTCCAGGAAGAACTTCTTTATATTTCTCAAAGTTTCAAGGGCTACTTTGTCTTTCGCCTTCATTGCGGTTTTAATGTCTTCGCTGACTTGATCGAATAAATCCATACTATTATAGTTAAAAATTAAAGATTAAAAATTAGATCTGAAGCCTGATTTTGCGAGTTTATAATTTTCGTTCTTAGTTCTTTGTTTAGAACGTAATCACGCCGTTGTCATCTGTAGCTTCTTCCGTGGCTACTTCCTCTTCCAGAGCGGCTTTCGTCCGGATTTTGGTAAGAGTAGTCTTATCACGCATATAAGTGGGAGAATCTTCTACCATGGCGATGATGTCGTCGTTGTCCAGATCTTCCGTATTGAAAAGATAGATGTGGCGGCGTTTGCGGAGGCTCTTGCTTCCGATATTGCTGGCGCTTTCGCCGTATGCCTTGCGGATACGTTCTTTGTTCTTCTCTTTCTCTTCTTCCAGTTGCAGTTGACGTTCTTCCTCTTCTTGGCTGCGTGCAGCATGCAAGCTGTCCATTCCGGGAACGTCTTCCACACCGAATCCGGTTGCCAATACGGTGATTTTTACTCTTGTTTCCAGTGAGTTGTCGATGGCAACACCCCAAATCACTTCCACCCCTTCGCGGAATTTGCTCATGAACTCGTGTATCTCGTTCATTTCCTCCATCATCAGTTCCGACGACGGGCAGAAAGATACGTTCAACATTACTTTCTTGGCATTGAAGATATCATTGTTGTTGAGCAACGGAGAATGCAGGGCATCGTCGATTGCTTTCGTCACACGATTTTCTCCTTCGCCGAATCCGGTACTCATGATTGCTACTCCACCATCTTTCAGGATGGTTTTCACATCGGCAAAGTCAAGATTGACTGTACCCCGCATGGTAATAATCTCGGCAATGCTCTTGGCAGCAATGGAAAGAGTATCATCGGCTTTGCCGAAGGCGTTCATAAAAGTAAGGTCGGCGTATATTTCGCGCAGGCGTTCGTTGTTGATAACCAGCAAGGCATCAACATGCTGGGCGATACGCTCTACGCCGTCCAGTGCCTGGATAATTTTCTTTTCTCCTTCGAAGATAAAGGGGATGGTGACGATACCGACAGTCAGAATATCCATTTCCTTCGCAATGCGGGCGATGACCGGTGCAGCTCCTGTTCCGGTTCCTCCTCCCATTCCGGCGGTGATGAATACCATCTTGGTGCCGTCGTTCAGCTGGTTTCTGATATCTTCTATACTTTCTTCGGCGGCGTCGCGTGCCCGTTCGGGACGGTTGCCGGCTCCAAGCCCTTGCGTGATGCTACGGCCCAGTTGCAGTTTCACCGGGACAGGTGATTCGGCTAATGCCTGGTTGTCCGTGTTACAAAGAACGAACGTTACATCATGGATGCCTTCCCGGTACATGTGGTTTACAGCGTTACCACCACCACCACCTACACCAATCACTTTGATGATCTTCGGTGAATCTGTCGGGAAATCGAATTGTACTATCTCGTCCATATCTTGATTGAATTATGAATTACGAATTATGAATATTGATTAACAAGCTGCTGAAGGTTACTTCATATCGTCGTCGGAAAAGATTTCTTTCGTCAACGAATCGATCTTGCGTTGAATCCAACTCGGACCTGCTTCTCTTTTCCGTCTTTCTTTCTCTTCCTTTTCCTTTTGCTTGCGAAGTTTTTCCGCTTCTTTGGCGGCTAGCTTGGCTTCCCGCTCTTCTTCTTCTTTCTTGAGACGGGCGATGCGGGCCTGTTCTTTCAGTTCCTGATCGTCCTCAAACATATCCACTGTCTTATGCACTTCCGGCTCCGGTTTGGAGACTGATGGTGCAGGAGCAGCTTGCGGAGCAGTTTCCGTCAGGCAGCAGTTCTGGTTACCTTCAAACAGGAGCCCGAACAAAGTGTTCTGCGAACCGTCTTTCTTCAGTATGTTGTTGGGCGCATGAACCGTATTGCGTGGGAGTTTCGCCATCCGTATCTTTTCTATCTTGCTGCGTTTGCGCAAGGTTTCGTCCAGATTCTTCAGGTTGGCGGCCCCTCCTGTCAAGATGATTCCTGCCAGCAATTTGTCCTCGTAGCTCGATAGTTGTATCTGGTTCCATACGTTGGCAACGATTTCCTCGGCACGGGCTTCGATGATATTGTTAAGATCCGCCACTTTGATGATACGGTTGTCATCATCCAGTTTGCAGGTTGCTTCTTCCTGTTCGGGGTCCTCTTCATAGAGGGCGTCACCGTAGGCTTTTTTCAGGCGTTCGGCTTCTTCCTCCTCCATTTGCAGGGTGGTGATGTCACGCGTGATGCTGTTGCCTCCCAAAGGCAATACAGTCAGGAAACGGAGAATGTTATTCTTATATACAGAGATGGTAGTTGTGTCTGCTCCGAAGTCGATCAGTGCACAACCCGAACGGCGTTCGCTTTCTGTCAGTACGGCATTTGCGGTTACTAACGGAGCGATCAGTTGGTCGGCAATATCAATTTTAGCCTGTTGGAAACAGTGCTCCAAGTTCTTACGTACGGAAGCACGGGCAACGATATTGAGGAAACGTCCTTCGATGTGGCTTCCTACCAGACCTACCGGATTGGCTTGCAGGTTATTACCTACCTTATATTCTTGTGGAGCTACGTCCAATATATCCATATCGACCACCGGGATGGCAATGTTCTCATCACCGATAGCGCTTACAAGCTCTTCGGATATGATAGCTTCTTCCTCCAGGTCGCGGCTTACTACATTGCGGACGGTGCGGAGTGATTGTCCGCCGATGCCTACATATACCTTGGCAATTGAGTTTTTCAACTCACCTTCCAGTCTGTTGATGATTGAAGTCAGGCTTTGCGCTGTCTTGTCCAGGTTAAAGATCACTCCTTTACGAATGAACGTAGAAGAGTCTTCCTGGGCATACGCTAATACCTGCATGCTTCCGTCACTGTTCTTTTTTCCGGCCACACCGGTTATCTTCGATGAACCAAGTTCAATAGCGGCGATAAATTCTGTTGTTGCCATAGGGTTATTTTATTTACTATTTTACTATTTACAATTTACTATATAGAGAGACTGTTTACTTATCATCTATCACTTATCAACTACTCTCGTTTTGTACAGATAATCTGGTTGCTGAATTCGAGATTGATACGTGAATATTTGTTCCAGCCTACCCGGTTGAGTCCTTTTTTGTAGAACTCCTTCAAACGTGCCAGTTTATCTTCAAAGTTCTCCAGTTTTCCGAGATAGACCAGATGGTCTCCCACACGCGGCACCAATTCGATGTTCTGGTCGGGCAACACATGGATCTGCTCTATCTGGGCGTCCCAGAATTTATTATTATGCAAAAATACACCAAACTTATATAAATCCTTCATTGCAAACGACTTTTCTACGTTTCCGGTGACAATTACCCGGTGAGCGACGCATTTTGCTTCCGGTGGCATGACGGTTCCTTTGTTGTCAAGGTAGTAGTTTTGGCCGTTGGCGCTCATGACCCGGAGGATAGGAATACGCTGTGTCACTTCCACGCACACTTTGCCGCTGGGTGTTTTGTAGCATTCGGCTTCGTCAATCAACGGATGTTTGCTTAGTTCCCGTTCCAGTGACTTGGTGGAGATGCGTTCCATTTTCTTCCCGATGGGGTAGATCCCTTTCTGCTGAAGGATACCTTTCAGCTCTTCTTTGGTGATGAAGCCGGCGTATGCGGTATCCTTGATAACCAATTCCATGTCACGGCAGGTCTGGTCGGTAGGCTTGCGGTTGAATGCGGTGATAGCTACGGTGAGGTAGGCTATAAGCACCAGCATGACGATGGATAGAAGGATTCTTTTAATCATAATCAAAAATTAAAGATTAAAAATTAAAAAGCTTGCACTGTTTCGGACAGGCTGCCGGATGATTATTCATTTATCTTTTTTCTAATAGTTCCTTTATTTCGGGGACATAGTTGTCGATGTCTCCGGCTCCCAAAGTAATTAATACTTCAATGTTTTTATCTTTCAGAATGTTCAGTATCTCTTCCTTTTTGCACATACTTTTTTCGATACCCGGACGGAGATTATCATAAATCAGTTTGCTGGTAACGCCCGGAATTGGTGCTTCACGTGCCGGGTAGATGTCTACCAGAATCACTTCGTCGAGTAGCGACAGGCTATCGGCAAAATCCTGATAGAAGTCGCGGGTGCGGGTATAGAGATGAGGCTGGAAGATGGCTGTGATCTTCTTGTCCTTGTAAAGTTCGCGCATAGACAACACGCTCTGTTTGATTTCAGAGGGGTGGTGTGCGTAGTCACTTAGAAAGACAATCCGGTCGTTCTTGAGTTTGAAGTCGAACCGGCGGTCTACTCCTCGGAAACTTGCCATACCTCTTTTAATTTCTTCATCGGTCACCCCGTTGAGGTGTGCCAATGCCATGGCGGCTACGCCGTTCTCTATGTTGATGCTTACCGGAATTCCCAGTTGGATGTCGTTGATACGGGTGTCCGGAGCAACAAAGTCGATGAATATCTCCCCGTTTCCGATACGGATGTTTTCTGCATGGAAGTCGCCTTCGTCACGTGAGTAAGTGTAGACACGAACGTCCGGCTGCACTTTGGGTTGCAGAGAGATGCCTTTACGGATAATCAGTGCGCCACCCGGTTGGATTAGCGTGGTGTAATGTTCGAAACTTTCCAGGTAGGCTTGCTCTGTTCCGTAGATGTCCAGATGATCGGGGTCGGTAGACGTGATTACGGTCATATAGGGTGACAGCCAGTGGAAAGAACGGTCGAATTCATCCGCTTCAATCACAGTGTAAGGGCTTGCTTGAGAGAGTAGCAGGTTGGTGCCGTAGTTCTTTGAGATTCCTCCGAGAAAAGCGGTACATTCCACGTGCGACTGGTGGAACAGATGAGCTGTCATCGTCGATGTGGTTGTTTTCCCGTGAGTACCTGCTACGCACAGACCTTTGCTCGAATGGGTAATCGTTCCCAATACTTGGGCGCGTTTCTGTATTTCGAATCCGTTGTTGCGGAAATAAACGAGTTCTTCGTGTTCCTGCGGAACGGCCGGAGTGTATATGACTAACGTACTTTCCTTGTCTTTGCAGGCTTCGGGAATCAGGTCGACGTTTTCTTCATAATGTATTTGTGCGCCTTCGGAGATTAGCGTTTCAGTCAATGGAGTAGGAGTACGGTCATATCCTGCCACTACCTTTCCTTTGAAAAGGAAGTAGCGTACAAGTGCGCTCATGCCGATGCCGCCGGCACCTACGAAATAGACTGATTTTATCGTTTCTATATTCATTTCTTCTGTCTTTTTATTTTAGTGCAGATTACGTTGTTTGATACGGGCATTGTGCCGTTACTTCAATCTGCGTAATCCGATCGTCCATTTATCTGTTCTTTGCTTCCGCCAGCTTAATGACCTCTTGTGCGATGATTCTCGCTGAATCGGGTAAAGCCAGTTTGGCGATATTCTCTGTTAGTTCTTTCAGTTTCTGCTCGTCGTTGACAGTGGACAGGGCTACGTCCATCAAAGTGGTTTCCGCTTCACTGTCTTTGACGTAGATAGCTGCCTGTTTGTTCACCAACGCTAAGGCGTTCTTCGTCTGGTGATCTTCTGCCACGTTGGGCGAGGGCACTAAGATAACAGGTTTGTGCAGCAGGCAGAATTCAGAAATGGAACCTGCTCCCGCACGGGAGATAACCAGATCGGCTGCTGCATAAGCGGCTGCCATATCTTTGATGAAATCCGTTACATATAAATTCGGAAGTGCTCCTGCCGCTTTTACGGCTTCTGTTACTTGCGGGTAATAGTATTTGCCCGTTTGCCAGATAAACTGCACGTCCGTGTTTTCCTTGATGGTTGTCAGACTGGCTGTCAGCGTGTTGTTGATGGTGCGTGCACCCAAGCTGCCACCTACAATCAGGATTGTCTTTTTGCCGGGCTGTAAGTGGAAAGAACCTAGCGCTTCTTCTTTTGACGGCATATCCTTTGTCAGGTTCTGGCGGACGGGATTACCCGTCATGATGATCTTGTCGGCGGGGAAGAACTTTTCCATTCCGTCATAAGCTACACAAATCTTACGAGCTTTCTGTGCCAGGAGTTTATTAGTTACTCCGGCATACGAGTTTTGCTCCTGGATTAATGTGGGGACTCCCATCATTCCGGCAGTCTTTAGTGTTGGCCCGCTTGCATATCCGCCTACACCTACCGCCACTTGCGGGCGGAAGTTTTTGATTACTTTGCGCGCTTTCCATTGGCTGCGCATCAGTTTAATCAATACGGATACATTTTTCCATAAATGTTTGCGGTCGAATCCGGCTATCGGAAGTCCGATAATCCGGTAGCCTGCATCGGGAACCCGTTGCATTTCCATACGTCCTTCAGCGCCTACAAAGAGAATTTCTGCGTCGGGGCGTAGCTCTATTATAGCGTTTGCGATAGAGACGGCAGGAAAGATATGTCCTCCTGTTCCTCCACCGCTGATGATAATTCTAAGTTCTTTTTCCATCATTCTGTTTTCTTCTGTCCTTTCTCAACATTTACCGTTCATTGTTTCTGCTATCATGCTCATCTTCAAATTTGGCGTCGCTGTTCAGAATCTGCGCTGTCGGTTCGGCTGCGGCCTGTGCTTCCGAATTGGCTGCGGCATCCGCCTCTATTTGCAGTTGGATCTGTGCATCGTGCGCTTTCTGTTCTTCCAGGTGAGCGGTATATCGGCTTACGCTTAATATCATTCCGATATAAGCGCAGTTGATTAACGTACTTGTACCTCCTTTGCTGACCAGAGGCAGGGGTTGTCCGGTGACGGGGAATAACCCGACGGCAACCATCATATTCAGTATTGCCTGTGATACCAACAACAGCGCAATACCCATGACGAGAAAGGCGGGGAAGGTTCGCTCGCACTTTTGGGCGATTCGTCCGGCTCGCATCAGCAACCATAAATAGAGGAACACCACAAATATTCCTCCTACCAGTCCCATTTCTTCAATCACAATCGCGAAGATAAAATCGGAGAATGCCTGGCTAAGGAAGTCGCGTTGTATCGAGTTTCCCGGACCTTTGCCTACTACATGGCTGGTAGCAATAGCGATTCGCGCGTGTGCAATCTGTGCGTCTTTGTCAATATCAAATTTGGCTGCCGGCACTTCTTCTTTCTCAAAGAAACCGGAAACACGATTCTGCCACGTTTCGAAACGGTGAAGTCCCGGAGTGTTGTGCAGTGTTTTGGCGGGAATAGCCATCAGTATGCCTACGGCAACACCGCCTACAAGCCCCAATATCCCCAACATCCCGAACAGTTTCTTGGAAGATATCCGTCCGATGAACATCATCATACATACCACTCCGAACAGCAGCATTGCTGTCGAAAGGTTTTCCGGTGCGATGAGCAGGAATACCAGTCCGGTGAGGATCATGATATATTTAAAGGCATTCGGATTGGCCCCATATTCGTCCTGCCTTTTGGACAGGATGAATGAGACGGCAATGATTACCGCCATCTTTGCCAATTCCGATGGCTGGAATTGCAATCCCATAAAAGTCATCCAACGGGCGGCCCCGTTGACACGGTCGCCTGTGATAATGCCCATCAGCGTGACAAATGCCAGTAGAACCAGAGATACCGGATATAGAAAGACCGGAAATACCTGGAACCATTTGTAGGGAACATTATGCAGAAATACGACTACCACAGCTCCCACCATCAGGATGATGGAGTGTTGCGTAATCGGCCCCCAATGGTCGCCACTTTTGTAAGTCAGCGTCGACGCTGCCGAAAACACCTCGATGATCGAGATGAGGCAGAGACAGAGGAAGATAATCCAGATTACCTTGTCACCTTTGAATATGTTCTTTAATAAATCCAATCTTGCAGAATTTAAAAATAAATAATTAGAAATTAAAGGGCACGGACACATTCTTTAAATTGGTCGCCACGGTCTTCGTAACTCTTGAAGAGGTCGAAAGAAGCGCAGCAAGGACTTAATAATACCGTTTCACCTTTCTTTGCCAGTTTATATGCTGCTTCTACGGCATCTTTCATGCCGGTTTGCACATCGGCTACCGGCAGACCGAAACGGTCGAAGAATTCGTGAAGCTTTTCGTTATGAAGTCCCAGATATACCAGTGCTGAACACTTTTCGCGTACCAGGTCTTCAATTTCAGTATAGTCGTTTCCTTTATCTTTACCACCGAGAATCAATACCGTTTTGGTAGTCATGCTTTGCAGGGCATACCAGCAGGAGTTGACATTCGTGGCTTTAGAGTCGTTAATAAAATCAATTCCGCGCACACGTGCCACCTTTTCCAACCGATGTTCCACTCCCTTGAAATCGGAGAGGGCTTTCCGGATGTTTTCTTTGGCGATGCCGGCAAGGTTTGCCGAGATACCGGCGGCTAAAGAGTTGTACAGGTTGTGTTGTCCTGTCAGGGCCAGTTCCTCTTGCTCCATGTTGAAGGCAATCGGTTCGGTGATTTTCACTTCGTGATCTTCTACGTATGCAATCGCTCCATCCTCTTTTACAGCGGCAAAAGGATACAAGTGAGCTTTCAGACCATGTTTTGCCAGTTCCTGTCTGATGATAGGGTCATCGTTCCAGAAGATGAAAGCATCGTCCGGTGTTTGGTTTTGGGTGATGCGGAATTTAGCGTCGATGTAATTCTGCATACAATGGTCGTAGCGATCAAGATGGTCCGGAGTGATGTTCATCAATACGGCGATGTTCGCACGGAAGTTATACATATTATCCAGCTGGAAAGAGCTAAGTTCGATAATATAGTAATCGTGGTAATCTTCGGCTACCTGCAAAGCAAGGCTTTTGCCGATGTTGCCTGCCAAACCTACGTTCAGACCTGCGCTTTTGAAAATATGGTAGATCAGGGAAGTCGTTGTGGTCTTCCCGTTAGAACCTGTAATACAGATCATTTTGGCATCAGTATAGCGTCCGGCAAACTCAATCTCGGAGATCACCGGTGTGCCTTGAGCTTTCAGTTTCAGGATGATCGGGGCATCATTCGGGATACCGGGGCTTTTGATTACCTCGTCGGCATTCAGAATGAGTTCTTCGGTATGGTGTCCTTCTTCCCAGGCAATCTGATGGCTGTCGAGAAGTTCCTTATACTTGTCCTTGATAGCGGACATGTCCGAAACAAACGTCTCAAATCCTTTGACTTTAGCGAGTACGGCTGCACCTGCGCCGCTTTCGCCAGCTCCTAAAATTACTATTCTTTTCATCTACAATAATGTGCCCTTATTTTCTAATTGATTGATTTATCTATTAGCTGTGCACATCTTTAAAAGTTAATAATCGGGTTAATACTCTCTATCTATAAAACTTGTTTCCCGTATGGAAACTTGGCTCCGGCACCTTGCCGGTTATCTTATTTTAAGCGTTATAATCGTTATTGCTGCCAATACAATCGTTACAATCCAGAACCGGACGGTAATCTTTGATTCATGAAACAGTTGGTCGGGTTTGGTGAATTTCACCGTGCATCCCGGTTCAATCAGGCTCATCGAAGTGCGGAAGTGATCGTGAATCGGTGTACGCTTGAACAATCGCTGTTTCACACCTTTTCGTTTTCCCGCCTTATAATAAGCCCGTTGCAGGATTACCGACAGGTTTTCTACCAGGAATACACCGCAAAGAATCGGTATCAGCAACTCTTTGTGGATGATGATGGCAAACACTGCGATAATACCGCCAATAGTAAGACTGCCTGTATCTCCCATAAATACTTGTGCCGGATAGGCGTTGTACCATAAGAAACCTATCAGTGCACCGATAAAGGCGCAGATATAGATTACGAGTTCTTCCGAGCCCGGAATATACATGATGTTCAGGTAGCCTGCAAATTCGATATGCGATGATACATAGGCCAGTACCCCCAACGTTGCACCGATAATTGCCGAGTTCCCGGCTGCCATTCCGTCCATACCGTCATTCAGATTGGCGCCGTTTGATACGGCGGTAACCACAATGATTGTGACAATGACGAACAATATCCATCCGGCTGTTTGCGCATGTTCTCCCATGAACGAAACCAGATCAGCATAATCAAGGTTGTTGCTCTTGAAAAAAGGAATCGTTGTCTGGGTAGATTTCAGGTCATTCGTTCCGTGTATCACTTCCATCTCCCGTCCCGGATTATGAACTTCGATATTCTCACGGATCACTACGTCCGGACTTAAATACAAGGTCATTCCGACAATTAAACCTAAACCGACCTGACCGATAATCTTGAACTTGCCATGCAAACCCTCTTTGTCTCTTTTGAAGATTTTGATATAGTCGTCTGCGAATCCGAGCGATCCCAACCATACGGTAGTGATCAGCATCAGTATCATGTATATGTTATGCAGTTTACCTAACAATAAACAAGGGATCAGGATGGCTACAATGATGATGACACCTCCCATGCTCGGCACGCCTACTTTATTGACGCCAAACGGGTCGGTTTTAGCATCACGCTGCGTTTCTGTGATTTGTTTCCTTTTGAGTAGGTTGATGAACTTATCTCCCCAGATACTTGAAATAAGTAATGCGAGGATAACCGCCATCAAAGCACGGAATGAAGTATATCCGAACATTCCCGCTCCTGGAAAATTGAGCTTATGTAGCCATTCAAATAGATAGTATAACATAAATAATTTGCCAATTTATTGATGTGTTGTTATGCCGGTTGCTGTCGGATAGATAACGAAGCCGGTCGGCATATTAGCACAGTCTATTCATTATTTAAAAATTTCTTTGAGTACTTCTTTGTCATCAAAATGATGTTTCACTCCTTTTATCTCCTGGTAATTCTCATGTCCTTTTCCGGCAACGAGAATTACATCTCCTTTCTCTGCCAGCATGCAAGCCGTGCGAATTGCTTCTTTACGGTCGGCAATGCTTAGTGTTTTCTTCATATCTTCCGCATCCAGTCCGGCAAGCATGTCATTGATGATGTCTTGCGGCTCTTCAAAGCGCGGATTGTCGGAAGTGATGATGACGCGGTCACTCGCTTTGGCAGCTTCCTTTGCCATGATGGGGCGTTTGCCCTTGTCGCGGTTACCGCCGGCGCCTACCACGGTAATCACTTTTCCTTTTCCTTCAAGCACTCCATGAATAGCGTTCAGTACATTAATGAGAGCATCCGGGGTATGTGCATAATCAACAATCGCCGTAATTCCCTGCGGTGAGCGGACCGCATCGAAGCGTCCGGCTACCGGATGAAGTGTGCTAAGAGCTACAAGCACCTCTTCCTCTTTCTTGCCTAACAGAACTGCCGCCCCGAATACCGCCAATAAATTGGAAGCATTGAACTTTCCGATAAACTGAACTGCCAGTTCATGATTGTTGAAGTCGAGCAGCATCCCTTCGAAATGAGACTCTAATACCCGTCCTTTAAAGTCGCTAAGACTTCTCAATGAATAAGTATAGACCTTCGAACGTGTGTTCTGCGTCATTACCAGTCCGTTTTTATCGTCCAGATTGGTCAGGCTGAATGCATTTTTCGGCAGATCGTCAAAGAATTTCTTCTTCGCTTTCAGATAGTTCTCTACTGTTTTATGATAGTCGAGATGGTCGCGGGTCAGATTGGTAAAGATCCCTCCTGCAAACTTTAGTCCACTGATACGTTTCTGTGCAATCGAGTGGGAGCTGACTTCCATGAAAACATATTTGCATCCTTCATCTGCCATCCGTCCCAACAAACAGTTCAACGTGATTGGATCAGGAGTAGTATGTTCTGTCGGAATCGATTCATCATCGATGTAATTGCAAACGGTAGAAATCAATCCCACCTTATAGCCGAAATAACGGAATGTATTATATAATAAGGTAGCGATCGTTGTTTTTCCGTTCGTCCCGGTAACGCCGACCAGTTCCAACTTGGAAGTCGGGTCTCCGTAGAAGGTAGTGGCAATCTTTCCTACCGCATCTTCGCTGTCTTTTACTCGTACATAGGTGATCCCCGCTACAGGTTCTTCCGGCATATCCTCGCAAAGGATGGCGATTGCTCCTTTTGCGATGGCAGCAGGTATATAAGCATGGCCGTCGGCTTGTGTGCCACGCATTGCCATGAATAGCTGTCCGGTTTCCACTAGACGGGAGTCTATGTTGACACCGGTGATTTCTATGTTTGAATCTCCGGCTACCTCTACCGGTTGGATTGCTTTCAGTAACTCATTTAATAACATCACTCTATTCAATTTTTAATCTTTAATTTTTAATTAAGCGTAAGCGTCACTGTCTGTCCCTTCTTAACAATCGTTCCGTTGGCTATCGACTGGCTTTTTACTTTGCCTACGCCGACCAGATTGACTTTCAATCCTTTGCTTTCCAACAAGTACACAGCGTCTTTCGCTCCCATACCTATCACACTCGGTACAAAATTCTGCATATTGCTCCGGCTCTCAAGAACCACAGCTTGTGGGGCAGAATGGGTATTTCCCCAAACCTCTTTGCCCGAATCAGCGATTTTGCCTTGTACGTTAATCTGCAGCTCTTCCAATACTCGTTGCGCTTCGCGCATCTCTCCGGCTTTTACATTCGGAATGACTACGGAATTAGTATCAATCGCATTGGTCAGCGGTAACCGCAAGTCTTTGGCATACACCCTTTCTGCAATCTTGCTGAACACACTACCTGCCATTAAACCTCCCGAAGCCGGTAATCCTGGTTTCTGGATAGAGACAATCATGCTATATTTAGGTGCTTCTGACGGGAAATACCCGCAGAAACTAACCAGATAATTTGTTCTTCCCGTTTTGTATCCGGCTGCTCCCTGTGAAATCTGCGCCGTTCCTGTTTTTCCTGAAACGTGGAACTGCTTGCTTCCCGCAGGTTTGGCAAGTCCTTCACCAACCACTTTCCGGAGAATCTCACGGATCTGTGCCAAAGTCTTATCCGAACAAATCTTGGGATTGATTACCTCTGTCGGATATTCTTTCACTACTTCCCCGTCCTTCATGGCAGCTTTGACAAACTTCGGACGCACGGTGACTCCGTTGTTGGCTATCCCATTATAGAATGTGAGAATATTGATCGGTGGAACCTGTGTCTCGTAGCCGATACTCATCCACGGCAATGTTGTCTTTGCAAAATAACGTTCTTTCGGGCCGCGTATATTCGGTTTTCCTTCTCCCGCAATCTGCAGGTGTAACGGCTGGTCGATGCTCATCCGTTTCAACCCGTCTACAAATTTCTGCGGGTTGCTGCCGTAGAAATGGTCTATAATATAAGAGGTACCCACATTGGACGAAACCCCTAGAATTTCCGTAACAGTCAGCTTTCCATATCCTCCGCGATGCCAGTTATGGTCTTTCATGACACGTCCATACATCGGCATCTGGCCGTTGCCGGTATCTACCACATAGTCCGGCGTGATCTTTCCGTCTTCAAGAGCTACCATGATAGAGGCCGTTTTGAAAGTAGACCCCGGCTCGAGCATATCACTAATAGCATTGTTGCGCATTTCGTAGTACTCACCGTCTTTGCCTTGCATCATGTTGACGATGGCTTTCACTTCTCCGGTACTTACCTCCATCAATACCACCACACCCACGCTCGCATTCAGCTCTTTCAGCTTATCCACCAACGCCTTCTCGCAAATATCCTGCATACCTACATCGATAGTACTAATCAGATCGCAACCATCAACTGGTGGCACATCGACAATGTTCAGGTATTTGTTCATCACCTTCTGACGGTGTGTCAATCCGTCCCGCCCTTTCAGGATGGTGTCGAAAGCAAGTTCGATACCATTTCTCGCTCCTTTGGCTGTGTCTGCATACACATCTCCCAGTGTACGGGCAGCCAGTGAACCGAACGGTTTCTTACGCTGATTGTAAGCTTGTTCCTTGAATCCGCCTTTATACCGGTTCAAGCAGAATACAGGCAGTCTCTTTACCTCTTTATATTGTATATAGGAGATACGTTTCGGATAAATCAGATAATTGCGGCTTTTTGCCTGGCGTCCTTTCTTGAGGTGTGCCTTGAATTGAGCCGCACTCTTGTCCGGGAATATCTTGTGAAGTCCGATACAGATTGAATCCATATTGGCATTGAGGATGGAATCCCGGCGTGCCTGATCTTTCTGCCTGCGTTTTTCATCCTTTTCACCGGACATAAAGTCCATATATATTCTGTACTCGGGCAGAGAGCTGGCCATCAGTTTACCGTCAGAAGAAATAATGTTTCCACGATTAGGTTTTACCGTCACATTCTCTTTTACGAAACGGTCAGCCACATCCTGCCAGTATTGTCGTTCGGCAAACATGGTGATGCCTGCTTTTACAACAATAGCTACTCCTATCAACGCCATCAATAGGATGACGAAGAAGTAACGGGTCATTATGTTCTTTTTATTAACTGCCACAGTATTTGTCTTTTAAACGCTTAACTATCATTTATCAACTATCCACTATCATCTATTTAATAAGGTAAGGAGGATTGGTTGATGTTTGCAAATCGCTTTCCTTACTCGATATATAATCTTCAATGCGTGACTGGCGGCTCTTTTCCATCAGCTCTGAGCTGCGAGTCAGTGCATCGTATTTAATGTCTGTCAATTCCTTTTTCAGCCGGTCTATTTCGATCTGTTGCTGTTGACTGGCATAACGATTGTGAATGTAGAAGATGATGAATACCATGATAAGTACCAGCAACTTCGTTTGACGGCGGAAAAAATCGGTAGCCAGAATGTCTCCACCCAGAATACTCTTCAGAGAGGTGCGTTTTTTCTTCTTGTCCTCTTCTGCTTTCTTGTTTACTACTTCTTCTTCCATATCTTTTTATTTCTTTTCTGCAATTCGTAATTTGGCGCTTCTCGACCGCGGGTTTCGTTCTATTTCTGCCTCGTCGGGAACGATTACCTTATTGTTGACAAGGCGGAAAGGCGTTTGCAGATTGCCGAAGAAGTCGGTTTCCGCTTTTCCTTCTACATTGCCTGTCTTCATGATGTTTTTCACCATTCGGTCTTCCAGCGAATGATAGGTGATAACTACCAGTCTGCCGCCCGGCTTTAATGCCTCCGTAGCAGCCAGCAACATCTCCTTCAACGCCTCCATCTCTTGGTTTACTTCAATTCGTAGTGCCTGGAACACCTTTGCCAGCTCTTTCTTTTCGCGTTCACGACCGAAAAGCGGTTTGATGACTTCCAAAAACTCACCGATGGTCCGGATATTCTGTCCGCTTCTGGCTTTAACGATGACAGAAGCCAGTTTGCGGCTATTCTTTAGTTCCCCGTACAGGTAGAGGATGTTTGCAAGACGTTCTTCATCATAAGTATTCACGATATCTGCTGCTGTCATACCGGCACGCTTGTTCATACGCATATCCAGTGCCCCGTCAAAACGGAAGGAGAAGCCACGTTCGCTATCATCGAAATGATGAGAAGATACGCCGAGGTCGGCCAGGATCGCGTCTACCTGTTCGATGTTGTGATAACGCAGGAAGTTGTGCAGATAGCGGAAGTTACTGCGCACGAAGATGAAATGAGTATCGTTGACAATGTTCCGTTCAGCATCCTCGTCCTGGTCGAATCCCAGCAGACGTCCGCCTTCTCCGAGCCGTGAAAGGATCTCGCGCGAATGTCCCGCTCCTCCGAATGTAACGTCTACATACGTTCCATCCGGTTGGATATTCATACCGTCAACGCTTTCTTTCAGCAATACAGGTACGTGATATGTCAATTCATCTTTCTCCATCTTGTCTATTATCATCGTTCATAATTTCTTCTAATGCTGCACCGAACTCTTCGGGTGACATGAAAGGCTGTTCTGCCCGTTCTTTCGCCCAGATCTCTATCTTGTTATCGATGCCGATAAAGCGAATATCCCCATGGATACTGCAAATCTGTAAATACCGTTTCGGAATTAATATGCGCCCGTTGCTATCAGGTGTCACTATTTCAACGTCGCTCACGAATTGCCTGAAAATAAGTTGGTGTTTGCTATTCCATTTGTTAAGTCTACTACGTAGCTCGTTCAACTCCTCGTTCCACACGCTCTCGGGGTACAGGGTTAAACAGTCCTGAAATACGTCTTTACGCATAATAAGCCTCTCTTCGGAAGCGGCTTGTAATTGCTTCCTGAAGGTGGCGGGTATGAACACCCTTCCTTTGGCGTCCGCCCTGGCTTCAATATTTCCTAAAAAACGTATCATTACCTTATTATAATAAGCGACCGTAAAAGTATGAAATTCCCCACAATTCCCCACAACTTTCCATAAAAAACTTTCAGAGAAGTTTTCAACAGAATGTTAAATGTCTATTTGCTTGAAAATGATGTGCCTTCGAGAATGCTTTACTGGTGGGGAGCCCGTGGGCGTAGAACGGAAAAAATGTCTGTATAGGTAAAATTTAAATAATGTGGTGGGAGAGATTCTTTTTCATGCAATAGAGGTTTATCTGACACCCGGGTCTCAGTGCACCCGACACCCGGGTGTCAGATAGGTTGAGACCCGGGTGTTGTATGTGCTGACACCCGGGTGTCGGACAACTAATCTTCGCAATAAAAGAAAAGGCAGAATATACCGGAGTATTTCTGCCTTTTAATCATTATCAAAACTAAAAATCTGCATTAAAGAAATATGTGATTCAAAATCACTAAGTTTTATATAGTTAAGGTTTAGCGGAAGTCTTTCAACTCTTCCTGTAATTTCTGGCGCGTGAAGAAAATACGGCTTTTCACTGTACCCAACGGGAGGTTCAGTTTTTCCGCAATTTCACGGTATTTGAATCCTGAAACGTGCATCGCAAACGGAACTCTGTATTCTTTGGGGAGTTTGTTAACTACACGGTGCATCTCTTTCAGGTCGTATGCTCTTTCTGTATTTTCAGAACTTCCATCCTGTGGCAAATTCAGATGATAAAGATTATCAGTCTGGTCGATGAATGTCTGGTCGCGGACTACCTTGCGGTAGTTGTTTATGAATATATTGCGCATGATGGTATACATCCATCCTTTGAAATTTGTATCAGGGGTATATTTATCTTCATTATCTAATGCTTTTAATGATGTCTCCTGCAACAAATCGTTTGCTTCTTCACGGTCAGTTGTCAGTTTATAAGCGAAGCGTAGTAATTCATCTTGTACTCCTACTAAGTCTTTTCTGAAGCTTAAACTTTTCATAATGTGTTGCTTTTTAAAGGTGAATATTCGTTTGTTATTTTCGATGTTGCAAGTTTACATGAATTTTTGAAACCCGGTAGGGGAAAAACTGACGTTTTTTTACCCGAAAACTATCCGCGGATAGTTTTTAGGTCATTTTTGATAGTTTTTGGGTGGTGTTTTTTTATGTTCTGAACTTAAATCCTGCATTTTCTACCAAATTATTGCGATTAATAAAAAAGAACCGTTAATTTTGTGCCATCATTTTTATTTGAAAAGAATGACTGATGACTCTTTATTTTTGATCGATGTCGATAAGATACTTCGGACGAAGGCTCCGAAGCATTACAAGTACATCCCTAAGTTCGTGATTTCTTATCTGAAGAAAATTGTTCATCAGGATGAAATTAATGTATTCCTGAATGAGTCGAAGGATAAACTGGGAGTGGACTTTCTGGAGGCATGTATGGGCTTTTTGGATGCGAAAGTGGACGTAAAAGGCATTGAAAATTTGCCAAAGGATGGTCTGTACACTTTTGTTTCCAATCATCCGTTGGGCGGACAGGATGGTGTTGCGCTTGGTTATGTGTTAGGTAAGCACTATGAGGGGAAGGTGAAATACCTGGTGAATGATTTATTGATGAATCTACGCGGGTTGGCTCCCCTTTGCATACCTATTAATAAAACCGGCAAGCAGGCAAAGGACTTCCCGAAGATGGTGGAAGCCGGATTCCAGTCCGACGATCAGCTGATTATGTTTCCTGCCGGACTGTGCTCGCGCCGTCAGAATGGAGTGATTCGCGACCTGGAATGGAAAAAGACATTTGTAGTAAAGAGCATACAAGCAAAACGTGATGTAATACCCGTGCATTTTGGGGGCAGGAATTCTGACTTCTTTTACAATCTGGCAAATGTTTGCAAGGCACTGGGCATTAAGTTTAACATTGCTATGTTGTATCTTGCGGATGAAATGTTTAAGAATCGCCACAAAACTTTTACTGTCACTTTTGGCAAACCTATACCCTGGCAGACTTTTGATAAATCGAAAACTCCTGCGCAGTGGGCTGAATACGTAAAGGATATTGTTTATAAACTGTAACTGATAGAACAACTATAACAAGGAATATGGAAGAGATTATTAAACCGGTAAGCAAAGAACTGCTAAAGGCAGAATTGACGGAAGACAGACGCTTACGAATGACGAATAAGAGTAATAATCAGATTTATATTATTACTCATCAGAATGCTCCTAATGTGATGAGAGAGATTGGTCGTTTGCGTGAAATAGCTTTCCGTGCTGCTGGTGGAGGTACAGGTCTGTCAATGGATATTGATGAATACGACACGATGGAGCACCCCTACAAGCAGTTGATCGTATGGAATCCGGAAGCGGAAGAAATTCTGGGTGGTTACCGGTATCTGCTTGGTACGGACGTGCGTTTTGATGAAAAAGGTGCTCCGATCCTGGCTACTTCCCATATGTTTCATTTCTCCGATGCTTTTATTAAAGAATATTTGCCACAGACAATTGAGTTGGGACGTTCGTTCGTTACGCTTGAATATCAGTCTACCCGTGCCGGAAGTAAAGGATTGTTCGCTTTAGATAATCTGTGGGATGGATTGGGAGCGTTGACTGTTGTTATGCCGAATGTGAAATATTTCTTTGGCAAAGTGACCATGTATCCAAGCTATCACCGTCGTGGCCGTGATATGATTCTTCATTTCCTTAAGAAACATTTTTATGACAAAGAGAAACTTGTCACTCCGATCGAGCCTCTGAAACTTGAGACTTCCGAAGACGAGCTGAGTGCTTTGTTTTGCAAGCATTCCTTCAAGGAAGACTATAAAATATTGAATTGTGAAATTCGTAAACTGGGATATAATATTCCTCCGTTGGTAAATGCATATATGAGCCTAAGCCCTACTATGCGTATGTTCGGAACAGCTATCAATTATGAATTCGGTGATGTGGAAGAAACCGGTATTCTGATTGCTGTAGACGAAATTCTCGAAGATAAGCGGATTCGACACATCCAGACGTTTATTGAAAGCCATCCGGATGCGTTGAGATTGTCTTCTTGTGAAGGGGAAGAGGTGTTTACTCCTAAAGTGGTTACACCGCAGGCAAACTGTTCCCGTTAATTTTACGATAAAGATCAAGAGCAAAGACGTCGGTCATTCCCGATATATAGTCAAGTACCGCCTGTATTCTTTCATAGAGTACGGGCGCTTTTATATTGTATTGGCTGGAAACCCGGTCGATCAGGAGTTTGGAATAAGTCTTTTCGGGTGAGGTTACGGCATCTATCATCAATTCGAGCAGGGTGCTGATGATGCGGAATCCCGCCAGTTCAACATCCAGTACGTCCCGTGAACGGTAGATTTTATTGATAGATACTTCGACGCTGTGTTTATAGGCTGCTGCCGGACGCTCGGCTATGCGCTTGATTAGTGATCCTTCGAACGTGCCGGACAGGATTTCTTGTTCATGATCTAAAAAGACACGGGTACACTCCCGGATCAATAAACCGATGACGGAAGAGCGCAGGTAAGCGATTTGCTCGTTGACATCGTTAACAATCAGGAATGTTTTTCGGAGATGTTCCTGCCGCTCTTCGCTGAAATAGGCCATTAATAGCTCTTTAGTCTCTTCTGTGGTGAGAATCTTCAGTTTATATGCATCCTCAATATCCATCATCTGATAGCAAATGTCGTCTGCCGCTTCAACCAAATAAACTAACGGGTGGCGTGCATACTTTAAAGGATGTTCGTTGAGCAATATCAGTCCTAATTCTGTTGCAATTTTGCGGAAGCTTTCTTCTTCGCTGACGAAAAAGCCAAACTTGGATTTTGTTCCTGCAAGGCTCGATGAAAAGGGGTATTTTACGATAGAAGCCAGAGTGGTGTATGTTAGAACGAATCCGCCTTTGCGACGTCCCTCAAACTGATGTGTAAGTATTCGGAAGGCATTTGCATTTCCTTCAAAATGTATTAAATCTTCCCATTCCATCGGAGAAAGTTGCTCTCCGTTGGGCTGTTTCTCTTTCAGGCGAACTCCTTTCCCTTCAGAGAAAAAAGTGGAAATGGCCTTTTCGCCTGAATGACCGAAAGGCGGATTACCCAAATCGTGTGCCAGGCAAGCAGCCGAAACGATAGAACCGATCTCCGGCAGGAAAGAATCCTGAAGTTCCGGATGACGTTCCAGAAGTGCTTTGGCAACATCGTCCCCGAGTGAACGGCCAACACTGGCGACTTCGAGACTGTGCGTAAGTCGGTTGTGTACAAAAACGCTGCCCGGTAGAGGGAATACTTGCGTTTTGTTCTGTAATCTGCGGAAAGGAGCCGAAAAAATAAGACGGTCATAGTCCCGTTGGAATTCGGATCGGTTTTCCTGTCGTTCCTCATGGAATTCTTCCATTCCGAAACGTTTCGCTGATATTAATTGGTTCCAATTCATCATTTTATCTATAATTTTAGTGTTTACCATTCGCAAATTGGCTACAGGTACATTATTTAACTGCAAACTTAACTATTTTTCAGTTCAAAATGTGTATTTTCGCCCGTTAAATAGTAAACATGCATTTATGAATATTCAAGTTATCAATAAATCGAAGCATCCGCTTCCGGCTTATGCCACTGAATTGTCCGCAGGAATGGATATCCGTGCTAATCTTTCTGAACCTATCACACTGGAACCGTTGCAACGTTGTCTGGTGCCGACAGGACTATATATTGCCTTGCCGAAGGGATTTGAGGCACAAGTTCGTCCACGTAGCGGACTGGCGATCAAGAAAGGAATTACGGTGCTCAATTCTCCGGGTACGATTGATGCGGATTATCGTGGGGAAGTTTGTATCATTTTAGTCAATCTCTCCTCTGAAACGTTTGTGATTGAAGACGGTGAACGTATCGCGCAGATGGTGATAGCGAAGCACGAACAGCCTGCATGGCAGGAAGTAGAGGTGCTGGATGAAACAGAACGGGGAGCCGGTGGTTTCGGACATACCGGAGTATGATGAATGCTTAATGGAGAAAATAGAATGAAGATAAAAATAGGATGGCTGTTCGTGACGGTATTGATGCTCACTTCATGTGGGGGAATCCGGTCTGTGCGTACAGCAAAAACAACAGCGAAAGCAGATGGAGCTTCTTTAATGAAGGAAACATTGCTTTCTGCTGAACAACAGCGTAAATATGACTACTTCTTCTTGGAAGCCATGCGGATGAAAGGAAAGAATGAGTATGATGCGGCATTTGGATTGCTACAGCATTGTCTGGATATCAACCCCACTGCTTCTTCTGCGCTTTATGAAATATCGCAATATTATATGTTCCTTCGCCAGGTGCCGCAAGGTCAGGTTGCTTTGGAGCAGGCAGTGGCTTTTGCGCCTGATAACTATTGGTATAGTCAGGGATTGGTCAGTTTGTACCAGCAACAAAATGAATTGGATAAGGCTGCGGCTTTGCTTGAGAAGATGGTGACCCGTTTCCCGTCGAAACAGGACCCTTTGTTCAGCCTTCTTGATATTTACAGTCGCCAGGAGAAGTATAATGATGTCATTTCTACATTGAATCGTTTAGAGAAACGTTTGGGTAAGAATGAGCAGCTGTCTATGGAGAAATTCCGGATTTATCTTCAGATGAAAGATGATAAGAAGGCATTTCAGGAAATAGAAAGTCTGGTACAGGAATATCCGATGGATATGCGTTATCAGGTGATACTGGGAGATGTATATCTTCAGAACGGGAAAAAGCAGGAAGCTTATGATGCATACCAGAAGGTACTGGCTGTAGAGCCTGATAATCCGATGGCTCTCTTCTCGATGGCTTCTTACTATGAACAGACCGGGCAGAAAGAATTGTATCAACAGCAACTGGATACGTTGTTATTGAACAAAAAGGTGACTTCTGATACTAAAATCAGTGTCATGAGACAGGTGATTGCGGAAAATGAACAGTCGTCCGCTAAAGATAGCACTCAGGTGATTGCCTTGTTTGACCGGATGATGAAGCAGGATATGGATGATCCGCAGATACCGATGCTTTATTCTCAATACCTGTTGTCGAAGAATATGGAACAGGGGGCTGTGCCGGTATTGGAGCAGGTGGTTGATCTGGATCCTACCAATAAGGCTGCCCGTCTGATGCTGGTTAGCGCGGCGGTGAAAAAGGAAGATTACAAGCAAATTATCAAAGTCTGTGAACCGGGTATTGAAGCCACTCCCGATGCATTGGAACTTTATTATTATCTGGCTATTGCTTATCATCAGGCAGAACAGACGGATAGTGTATTGAGTGTTTGCAGCAGAGCATTGGAACATGTAACTGCCGATACCAGAAAAGAAGTCATTTCGGATTTCTATTCAATCATGGGAGACATTTATCATACTAAGAAACAGATGGCGGAGGCATACGCTGCTTACGATTCGTCTTTGGTGTACAATCCTTCCAATATTGGCGCATTGAACAATTATGCTTATTATCTGTCTGTGGAACGTCGTGACTTGGACAAGGCGGAGGAGATGAGTTATAAAACGGTGAAAGCCGAACCTAATAATTCGACCTATCTCGATACTTATGCATGGATTCTTTTTGAAAAGGGAAATTATGCCGAAGCCCGTATCTATATTGATAATGCAATGAAGAACGACGGCGAGAAGAGTGATGTGATTGTGGAGCATTGCGGAGATATTTATTTTATGACTGGCGATGTGGAAGGTGCGTTGAAATATTGGAAGAAGGCACTGGAAATGGGTAGCGAGTCGAAAACGTTGAAACAGAAAATAGAGAAGAAGAAATATATTGCGGAATGAAAAGAATCATTTATCTACTGTTGTTGGTGGTAGTGGTGTTGGCCGGCTGTAAGAGTTCGAAACACTTGGCAACTTCGGAAACTAAGACTTCGACAAAGGCTCCGACATCCAGTTACCTGGCTTCCAAGCTTCAGTTGACTATTCCCGGCAAGAAGGGAAGCATGTCTGTAGGGGGAACCATGAAGATGAAAACTCATGAGCGGGTACAAATCTCCTTATTGATGCCTATTCTGCGTACAGAAGTGGCACGTATAGAAGTTACTCCCGACGAAGTTTTATTGGTAGACAGGATGAATAAACGCTTTGTTCGTGCCACTAAAGCTGAATTGAAAAATGTATTGTCGAAGAATGTGGAGTTTTCCCGTTTGGAAAAGATATTGATGGATGCCTCTCTTCCTGGTGGAAAGACAGAGCTGACAGGAAAAGATATAGGAATTCCTTCATTAGAAAAGGCAAAAGTCCAACTTTATGAGTTCTCCACACAAGAGTTTTCGATAACTCCGACGGAACTGACGTCCAAATACAACCAGATTCCCTTGGAAGAATTAGTAAAAATGCTGGTAGCTTTATTATGATGAAACGTTTCTTTGTTATTCTAATCAGTTGCCTGTGGTTGGCAGTTCCTCTTTTCGCTCAATCGAACAAGTTGATTCGTGAGCTGGAAAGTAAACGCGGTGCGCTGCAAAAACAGATTGCCGAATCGGAATCTATATTGAAGGATACAAAGAAAGATGTGGGAAGCCAGTTGAATAGTCTGGCTGTGTTGACCGGACAGATTGAAGAGCGGAAACGCTATATCATGGCTATCAACAATGATGTGGAGGCTATCCAGCGTGAGTTGGCTTCATTGGAGCGCCAGTTGCACGGGCTGGAGAAAGATTTGAAAGATAAAAAGAAGAAATATGAAGCTTCTATCCAGTACTTGTATAAGAATAAGTCGATAGAGGAGAAGCTCATGTTTATTTTTTCGGCAAAGAATCTGGGGCAGACTTATCGGCGTATGCGATATGTTCGTGAATATGCCACTTATCAACGTCTGCAAGGGGAAGAAATCCTAAAGAAACAGGAGCAGATACGCAAGAAGAAAGCGGAACGTCAGCAAGTGAAAGCCGCCAAAGAGAACCTGCTGCAAGAACGTGAGAGCGAAAAGGTGAAGTTGGAAGAGCAGGAAAAAGAGAAACGCACGCTAGTGACTAATCTGCAAAAGAAGCAGAAAGGATTGCAGAATGAGATAAATAAAAAACGCAGGGAAGCCAATCAGCTGAATGCCCGCATCGATAAATTAATTGCAGAAGAAATAGAGCGTGCCCGCAAGCGTGCGCAGGAAGAAGCTCGTCGTGAAGCGGCTGCCCGTAAGAAAGAGGAAAGCAAGGAGGGAAAATCCGCCGCAACGGAAACGGCCGCCAAATCGAAACCTCTTGAGGCTTATACCATGAGTAAGGCGGATCGGGAATTATCAGGTAACTTTGCCGCGAATCGCGGGAAATTGCCAATGCCTATATCCGGTGCTTATATTATCACCAGCCGTTATGGACAATATGCCGTAGCGGGGTTGCGCAACGTGAAACTGGATAACAAGGGTATTGATATTCAGGGAAAACCGGGTGCACAGGCGCGTGCCATTTTTGATGGGAAGGTGGCGGCTGTATTCCAATTGAACGGATTATTTAATGTCCTCATTCGTCATGGCAATTATATTTCTGTTTATTGCAATCTTTCTTCTGCATCCGTCAAAGCCGGTGACACGGTGAAGACGAAGCAATCCATCGGTCAGGTCTTTTCTGACGGTACGGATAATGGACGGACGGTATTGCACTTCCAGTTGCGTAGGGAGAAAGAAAAGTTGAATCCTGAACCTTGGCTGAACCGATAATTGAATAAAAAACACGTAGAATGAAGTTAACTAAAATACTAATATGCTTGCTGATCTTCTGGACCGGAACACTATCCGCGTCTCCTTATTTTTCGTTCAAGAAATATCAGGTAGAAGATGGATTGTCTCATAATACCGTGTGGTGCGCCCTTCAAGATAGTTATGGCTTTATCTGGTTGGGTACCAGTGATGGACTGAACCGTTATGACGGGCGGGGCAATAAAGTGTATCGGAATGTTCTCAACGAAAAGTTCTCATTAGAAAACAATTTTGTAGAAGCCTTGATAGAGGTGGACAAGAATCTCTGGGTTGGAACAAACTCCGGACTTTATATTTATGACCGAGATACCGATCGTTTCTCTTACTTTGATAAAACGACGCAGTATAATGTGTATATTAGCAGTGAGATTAAAAAGATTATCAAGACGGAAAACGGTCTTATCTGGATTGCGACTTTGGGACAGGGATTTTTTATTTATGATCCGAAAACAGAGGTGCTGACTCAAAATAGTGTTCAGACGTCTTTTGTATGGGACCTCTGTCAGAGCGCTGATCGGAAGAGAGTCTATATATCTTCCTTGCAGGAAGGACTTTTGTGCTTTGACGAAAACGGCAAGTTTCTTCGGACGTATGAAATCTCATTAGATATAAATGCTTCCGATAGTTATAAAGTGAACTGTATTCAGAATATCGATGGAGATATTTGGATTGGTGCGGGAAGTAATCTGTTGAGCCGTTTGGATGAACGAACCGAAGCTATAGACAATTATAGTGGTTCGGCGTTTAATTTCGGAGCTGTTCATTGTTTGCTGAAGTATACGGATAAAGAGCTGTTGGTAGGAACGGATAACGGGCTTTATCTATTCGATCAAAATACAAACACATTTCAGCGGGCGGATAATCCGGCCGATCCGAGAAGTTTGAGCGACCAGACTATCAATGGAATGATGTGGGATGCCGAAGGGGCTCTTTGGGTGTTGACCAATTTGGGTGGGATCAACTATATGTCCAAGCAGACTAAACGTTTTGATTATTATTCGCCTGCCTATCTGTCCGGAGTGCCGGGAGCGGGGGAGGTCGTTGCTCCTTTCTGTGAGAATAAAGATGGGAATATCTGGATTGGAACTCAAAGCGGTTTGTATTTCTTCAATGTTGCCACCCGGGAACTTTCTCCTTATGCAATAGGAGGAGCTAAAAATCAAAAGTATGACATCCGTTCTTTAATGCTGGATGGCGACTATTTATGGATCGGTACTTATGCCGGAGGAATACGGGTTATCAATTTACGCACAGGGGCAGTGAAAGCCTATACTCATTCTCGTGGAATCCCCAATACGATTTGTAGCGACGATGTGTTGTGTATTTATAAAGGACGAAAAGGAGAAATTTATGTAGGAACGAGTTGGGGATTGTGTCGTTATGACGCTGCTCGAGATAACTTTATGACCATCACAAGTGTCGGTTCAATGGTTTCTGTTGTCGATATCTATGAGGATATGTACAATCATCTCTGGATTGCGACTTCCAATAGTGGTGTGTTTTCTTACAATACAATGAATGCCCATTGGAAACATTATCAGCATGAACGGGAAGATTCGACTACGATCACCAGTAATTCGGTCATTACTTTGTTTGAGGATGCGAAAGGAACCATGTGGTTTGGAACGAATGGGGGAGGACTGTGTTCTTTTGATGCTAAAGAGAAAAGATTCATTGAGTTTGATCCGCATAATACTTTATTACCTAACAAGGTTATTTATGCGATTGAGCAAGATCAGGGAGGTGATTTCTGGGTATCCAGCAATGCCGGAATTTTTAAGATTAATCCTGTTACCAAAGATCATTTCCGCCAGTTCACGATTAATGACGGCTTGCAAGGGAATCAGTTTATAGCTCGATCTTCATTGAAATCATCCGAAGGAAAATTGTATTTTGGTGGGATCAATGGCTTTAATGTATTTCAGCCGGAACAATTTGTGGACAACAAATATATTCCTCCGGTTTATGTGACTGACATCCGGTTGCCTTATCAGACTGACGAACTGGAAGTAAAGAAACTGCTTCAGTTGGATAAACCGCTTTATATGGCTGATAAGGTGACTTTATCTTACGAAAACAATAGTTTCTCCATCCGTTTTGTCGCTCTTAGTTTTGAAGATCCGGGGAAGAACCGGTATTCTTATATACTTCGGGGAGTGGACAAGGAGTGGATTCTGAATACCGAGAACAATGTGGCTTCTTACACAAATTTGCCTCCCGGTGAATATCTGTTTGAAATCAGAGGCTCTAATAATGATCGTCAGTGGAATGAGAAGACTACCACTTTAAAGGTGGTGATTACTCCTCCCTGGTGGCGTAGTACTTTGGCTTATGTTGTTTATGTTCTTATGCTATTGGGATGGATCGGCTGGATGGCCTGGCGATGGAATCTCCGCGTTAAACGCAAATATAAACGGCGGATGGAAAAATATCAGACTGCCAAGGAACAGGAAGTTTATAAGTCGAAGATTAGTTTCTTCATCAACTTGGTGCATGAGATACGTACTCCGCTTAGTTTGATACGTCTTCCTTTGGAAAAACTGTTGGAGAAGGAGCGTGAAGGGAAAGATCTCAAGTATTTGTCTGTGATAGATAAGAATGTAAATTATCTGTTGGGAATTACTAATGAGTTGCTTGACTTCCAGAAAATGGAGAGCGGTACGCTGCATTTGAATTTGAAGAAGAGTGATATAAAGGAGCTTGTCAGTGATGTTTATAATCAATTTACAAGTCCTGCCGAATTGAAGGGGATTGATTTGCAATTGACTGTTCCTGAACAAGAGTTGGTGTCTACGGTGGATAGGGAGAAATTAAGTAAGATTCTTGTTAATTTGATGGGAAATGCCATCAAATATGCTCATGCGCATATTGACCTGAAACTAGTTGTCACTGATAAGGGGTATGAGATACAAGTGAACGATGATGGTCCCGGAATACCGGATGAACAGAAACAAAAGATATTTGAAGCTTTCTATCAACTGCCTGATGATAAGGTGGCCACGGCTGTAGGTACCGGTATAGGATTGGCTTTTGCAAAGTCTTTGGCAGAGGCTCACCAAGGGGATTTGTACTTGGAAGATAATGTTGGTGGTGGTTCTTCATTTGTATTGTCTCTTCCGGTCAAAGAGTGGGAGACGGAGAAAACAGCTGATATTGTAGAAATGCATCCGGAACATGTGGATGCTTCTGATGCTGTATCTTCGGAGTATTCAGGGAAGAAGTTTACGGTTCTGCTGGTTGAGGATAATGTTGATTTACTGAATCTGACTCGTGAGTCGTTGGCTGAATGGTTCCGTGTGTTGAGGGCTTCCAATGGTCGTGAAGCACTTGAGGTGCTTGCGCAGGAAAACGTAGATGTCATAGTAAGCGACGTTATGATGCCGGAGATGGATGGTCTGGAACTTTGTTGCAAAGTGAAGTCTGAAATCTCTTATTCCCATATTCCGGTCATTTTATTGACGGCAAAAACCACTTTGGAGTCTAAAGTCGAAGGACTTACATGTGGAGCAGATGTATATGTGGAGAAACCATTCTCTATCAAACAGCTTCATATGCAGATTGAGAATTTGCTGAAGTTGAGGCAGTCTTTCCATAAATTGATGGTGAGCCTGGCTGGGGATACGGTGGCTGTTTCGACAACGGACTTTGCGATGTCGCAGAAAGACTGTGAATTTATTGCGAAGATACAAGGGGTGATAGCCGAACAGCTGGCAGATGAGAACTTTTCGATAGATACCCTGTCTGAACAGATGAATATGAGCCGCTCCAATTTCTATCGGAAGATCAAGGCTTTGTCCGGAATGTCACCTAATGATTATTTGAAGACACTTCGCATGAATAGAGCTGCTGAACTGATTGTGAGCGGTACCCGGATTTCTGAAGTGGCAGCGCAGGTAGGATTTACTTCTTCTTCTTATTTTGCGAAATGTTTTAAAGCGCAATATGGTGTACTGCCTAAGGAATATACAGGTCAGCCTCCGATTTCAGGTGAGGCTTGATAAAGAAGGGATAAAAGCATATAAAAAAACTCCTGTCGTGCAATATCATTGGATATTTTCCGACAGGAGTCAAATATAAAATAATTAATCGAGTACTCTTTCTTATTAATTGAGTAGGCTTTATTTCTTTTTTTGTCCCGGGTAAGGCTCTACCATGCAACGTTTAGCCCATGCTTCATAAGCCTTTGTCATTTCAGCTACTTTTTCAGGGTATTGTGCTGCCAGATTATGCATTTCGCTCCGGTCTTCATTCAGGTTGTATAATTCCCATTTAGCGTTTTCTCCCGGACGAACCAGTTTCCAACCGTCATAAGAGAGGAATGCACGTTCATTGTAATGTTCGAATCCAAGGTAGTCATGTCCTTCACGATGTCCGGTCTTGAAGATAGGAACCAGACTCTTACCCTCCAATGGGATGATGTCATTTCCTTTATATTTGGTAGGATAAGTGGCGCCTGCCATATCGATACAAGTAGCCATGATGTCCATCACATGTCCGATTTCGGGAGTCGTTTTGCCGACATTCTTCTTGATACCTTTTGGCCAGTGGGCAATCATTGGAGTACAGATGCCTCCTTCATAAGATTTGGCTTTCCAGAAACGGAACGGTGTGTTGGCTACGTTTGCCCAGCGTGCTCCCAGTGAAGCATAAGTTGTTTCCGGGCCAGGCAGCACTTCTTTGTTATGAGGATAAACCATTTTCTCCCCTTTACGTGTCATATCAGGACGGTCATTTTCTCCGGGAGAGTAGTTCTGACAATCTTCATTGCTGCATCCATTGTCGGAAAGGAATAAAATCAGTGTATTTTCAAGTTGTCCTGTCTTTTCCAGAGCATCGATTACTTGTCCTATTCCCTGGTCCATACGGTCGATCATGGCAGCATGAACAGCCATGGCACGAGCATCCCATTCAGCATGTGGGTTATCTTCCCATTTATCTTTGAACTGTCTATCAGACAGGAAATTATCCATTCCCGGGAAAATACCCAGTTGCTTTTGGCGTTCATAACGGGCGTTACGGATAGCTTCCCAACCTACTTTATAGGTATCTTCGTATTTTTTTATGTCTTCTGGGAGTGCCTGTAGTGGCCAATGCGGTGCTGTATAGGCCAGGTACATAAAGAATGGTTTATCCTCCTTTGCATACTCTTCCACTTCTTTTGCTGCACGATCCGAAAGTGCCTGTGTAATATAATATCCTTCCGGTACTTCTTTTACGGGTACTTCTCCTTCTACCAGACTGAATGGATCAAAATAATCTACCACTCCGTAAATGATTCCATAGTGAGAATCAAATCCGCGATTAACAGGATAGTGACATAAGTCGGAGAATGTGTCATGAAAAACATGATGTGCCAGCCATTCGCGTTGATCCTTGCGTAGGGGAGTTTCAGCGACGTGCCATTTACCTACCATGCTGGTAGCATATCCCGATTCTTTCAATACTTCAGCGATGGTAACAGCATTGCGTGAAAGCGTACCACGATACCCCGGAAGGTGATCATCAAAGGTCATGCGTCCGATTCCTGCTTGATGTTGATAAAGTCCTGTCAATAAGGAAGCACGCGTCGGACAACTACGGCTGGTGTTATAGAAATGATTGAAGCGTACTCCTTGTTTTGCCAGTTTGTCCAGATTAGGTGTGTGAATTTCACTACCGTAGCATCCCAGGTCAGAATAGCCTAGGTCATCTGCAAGAATTACCAGGATATTGGGTCTTTGATCGGACTTTTTTCCTTTGGCCTCTGCTGCAGAATGTCCAGCAACCATCAAAGCGGTTGGTAATAGTAAAAATTTAGAATTCATAAGTTTAATGTTGGTTTATAATTTGTTTTTCACTGTATTACTCTTTTCCTTTGTCTTTGTTTTCCTCAAACCATTTACATACTTTCTTGCTCAACTTTGCAACCAAATCAGGATGCTCATTTGCGATATTATTCTTTTCGAACTTATCCTTTTCCATATCATATAGTTGCGCATCGCTTCCGTCACCGTTCACTAATAATTTCCACTTTCCACTGCGTATAGCTAAATGGGGGCTTCTGTCATAAGGGTTTCCTGGAAAGCCAAAATGTTTGTTTCGTCCGAAATCCCACATTAAATCGGTCTTGCGTTTGGCTTCCGATTTACCGAGAAGAACTTTTGAGTAGTTCTGCCCATCGCCTTTGTAACCTTTTTCTGTTTTGATTCCGGCTATAGAACACAAAGTCGGATATAAATCTACTGCGCATAATACAGACTCGTTATTTACCTGTCCGGCTTTAATTTTCTTTGGATATCTAACGATGAACGGCATACGGATTCCCCCTTCATAAAGACTATTTTTAGTACCTCTCAAATAAGCGGAACGTACAGATTTAAAGCTGGGTGCAGGACCATTGTCGCTAGTGAAAATAATGATTGTATTTTCTCCCACTCCCAACTCATCCAGGGTTTTGATGAAACGTCCGAGTTGTTTGTCCATTTCTGCAAGTACAGGAGCAAATGCTTCTTGTGTTTCCCAGCTTTTTCTTTCCTTTTGTTTGAATTCCGGTACCCAAGGGGTATGCATATCATCCGGCCATAGGTTTAGGAAGAAAGGTTCGCCTTTGTGCTTTTTTACAAACTCAATACTTTTATCTACAAAGTATTCGGTACGTCTCCAACGTTTTACACTGTCTTTATCCGACCATATCCACTTGGTTGCAGTGATTGTTGGTTCCGGATCTGGACTTTCGTAGGTTGATATGTATTCGTCAAAACCGTAATTTTTAATAGAAGGAGCATTGTGCACGTCACGTCCGCCTCCCATGTGCCATTTTCCGATGTGTCCTGTTGAGTAACCTGCATTTTGGAAGGCACGCGCCATGGAAGGCAACTTATCATCCAGGAAATTACGTTGTTCGC
Organism: Bacteroides sp. AF32-8BH; assembly: GCF_003435205.1. Classification (NCBI taxonomy): domain Bacteria; kingdom Pseudomonadati; phylum Bacteroidota; class Bacteroidia; order Bacteroidales; family Bacteroidaceae; genus Bacteroides; species Bacteroides sp. AF32-8BH. Next base: position 106,850 of record NZ_QVLZ01000021.1, read on the forward strand.
ATCTCTTATTAGCAGCTTTGTCGTTCAGGAAAGTGTTGATTCCCACTTCAAGAGGAAAGAGACCTGTGGTTAATCCACAGCGGGATGGAGAGCTAACCGGCGCAGAAGAGTAATATTGGTTGAATAATAGTCCGTCCTGTGCCAACTTGTCAATATTGGGAGTAGGAACGAATTTACCTCCATAACAACCTATGTCACCGATACCCATATCATCGATATAGATAATTACTACATTAGGTTTTGTTTCTGCTTGTGTGTTAGCAATGGGGAGTAGGGCTCCCAGCCAGGGTAAATGTTTTTTCAGATTCATAATTATTGTGATTTAATTAACTTCAGTTTTTCATGATGACTTTTCGCAAAAGTAGGGAAGATATCAGAGAAGGAAGGAAAAATACTAATCAATAAAGGAAAAAAAATGGTAGAATGATAGATTTCTTCTTTCTTCTATTGGGAAAACAGGAATAGAGAAGCTCGTAGAAACCGAAAACTTCTCTATTCTTCTAATTATTCTATGATACGATCATTAGAGAAAGTATCTTGAATGGGAGCTTTACTTCGCCACGGTTTTAGTCAGTAATTGTACCCATGAGTATTTAGTGTTTTCTACCCAATTATCCGGTGAGACTTCGATAGTACCAGTTTTTGCTGTTATTTTTTGTATGCAAATCAATCCTTTCTTTCCATTGGCAGTTTTGAACAGGTAAACTTTATCTGCCTGAATAGCTAAGACTTCGGAGGTTGGATCTGCCAGATTTTCTATCGGAGTTGCATCTACTTGGGAGATTGCATTAAATTCTGATTGTGATAAAGAGGTTTCAGCAAATAATGTGTGTTGTAAACCATTAATTGTCATCAAGCCATAATCACTTCTTTTAGCAGGTGAAACAAGAGCTGGTACAGCTTCGCTTCCTGAAGGCAAGATAATATCTCCGAGTGAGAAATCGACTTCGTTTGTATATTTCATGGCATCAGCAGCCATATAGGTGCGTCCAAGAAGCCATGTTGCATAATAACAACCATAATAAGCTGAAGCTGTCTCTACTATTTCTCCATCTTTTCCGTAATCCGGATCGGAGAATAAAACAGAAGGAGTAATCTCTACCAATAAGTTACGTTGGTACGTATGGCCGTCGGTACCTAGAACGACTACTGTAATACAGGCATTCTCTTTTAAAGAAGTAAACTTGTAAGTTGTTTCGTAATTAGTCGTTCCGTCTGCAAATGACTGGGCAGTTTCTTCTATCAGACTTCCCTGCATTCCGGTTTTGGAGTCTGCCTGATAAATTTCAAAACTCATGATTTCTCCCTGTACTTTGACGGTTGCCGTGTATTCAGCAATCCCTTTCGTTAATGATACTCTATTATTCTGATCGACACCCGCAAATTCGATTTTGACAGGTGCTTCATAATCAACTTCATATTTATCTGCACAACCGAATAAGCCAAATAAACTGATTGACAGAATTAATGCAATTATACTATTTGTTTTCATGACTTTATTTTTTTAAGTAAACATTCTATTTAGATTAGTATCCTGGATTCTGGTAGATATTCGGGCAGTTATTAACTTCATCCTGTGGTATTGGAGCCAAGTTCATGCGCTCGTTATAGTTTCGTGTATCTAAAGTTACCCGTTGATATTCACCGTTAATTTTCTTTATTCCGACAGCCGGTAATCTCATTACATCTTTTGCTATCAGCCATCTTCTTATATCAAAGAATCGATGATCTTCGAAACAAAGTTCTACACGGCGTTCTTTGCGTATGCGTTCCCGAAGGGTTGCCTGATTATAATCTGCGGCCAGTAAGTCTGTCGTGATACCGGCACGGCGACGTATCCTGTTAAGCTGGGCTATTGCTTTTTCTCTGGCTGTATTCGTATCTTCAGCCTCATTCTCGGCTTCTGCATAATCGAGCAGGATTTCTGCATATCTCATCATTGGAAAGTCCATGTAAGTGGTACCGTTTTTTCGATGATCGATGCGGTCATCCAGGAACTTTGTCAGGAAGTATCCGCTTCCCCATCTATATGATTTTGACAGGTCTATTGTAGCTGGCTTACCGTTGACTAAAGGCCAGGTAGCACCATCACATAGAATACTCTGTGCCAAACGGGGATCCCTGTTAGCATAAGGAGAATTTTCATTGTAACCGGAGTTCGGGTTAATAATAGCTTTCGTATTTGATTCGTAACCGAGAATGGGCTGTGAGCCGTCGAGCATATCATAACAGTCTACCAGCCATTGGTTCGGACAAGTCAGTAGTTCTTTATTTACGTTCCAGGGGTCAAAGGCAGGCATCATTCCGTAAAGGTCATTTGCCGGTGCACGGAGAAATCCCATGATTACCTCACCATTGGCACGGGTATTGAATAATCGTGTGTAGCTCTTTTCGGGAGTGGTCGGATCTTCATATAAACGATAGAAATCTCCATTGTCAGCATATTCAATCATATCGTAGGCAGCATCAGCCGCTTCTCTCCAAGTTACTCCGGACGCATTGTGTAAGGGACTTGCTGCATAAAGTAATGTGCGTGCCAGATAGCCTAGGGCTGCTCCCCGGGTAGCTCTTCCGTAATCTGCTGCATCGTATTTGTCGGGCAATACTCCCGGCTCTGCAAGTTCTTTGAATTCATTAGCAATCCAACGGACTGTGGTTTCTAACGATTCACGTTTGATTTCGTCATAAAGTAACGGATCGAGTTCTTTGTCTCCGATTACTAATGCTCCGTAGAAACGAAACAGTTCGTGGTGATACAATGCACGCAGAAAGCGTACTTGGTTTTTCAGGGAAATCTTCTCTGCATCCTCCAATGGTGAACGGTCTACGTTGTTCAGGAATGTGTTTGCAGAACGGATGGCTTTATAGTAAAATGTCCATGGATGGTCACCGCCAATCAAACCTTTGGAAGCATCAATTCCCCCTTTGATAAATTTCTCGAGTTCGGGAATAACTGCCCCTCCGGCACGGGTTGTATTTCCGGCTCCATCGTCTGTTGCGTTGTCAAGCATACAAGGTGAACCACCAATGTTTGCCAAAAAACCAAAACTGCCAAGGCGGTCTCTCCCCATGCGCATACGTGCATACAAGTCGTATGCAACTTTGCGGGTCAATGTAATGTCCGAATAAACTTTCTCTGTATCCGTAAGATCCAGTTCGGTTTCTTTCATCAGGCTATCTGCACTACAACTGGCAAGCAGGACAGCCGTTACAAGGGATATAAATAGTTTTCTCATAAATTATTCATTTCAAACATTAGAAATTCAGGTTGATACCAAAATTTATTACTTTTTGTTGTGGATAGAATTGTCCATTACTATTGTTCGATGATTCAGGATCTACCTTCTTTACGTTATCCCATGTAAAGAGATTGTAGGCATTCGCATATACTCTAAGTGAACGTACTCCGAATTTTTTCAATAGTTTGCGAGGTATAGTGTAACCTAACTGAATGTTTTTCAGACGCAAGTATTTGGAGTCTTTCAACCAATAGTCAGATTTATAATAATTAGGATGCGCGGCAGTAGCTGCCTTAGTGAAACGTGGGTACGTTGCTGTTGCTGCTGTTTCCGGTGTCCATCTTCCGATATGCTCTTCGTAATAATTACCCCAGAAATTATCCCATGCAATATCCTGTTGCAGATAGATGGATGAACGGGCAGCTCCCTGAAGCAATATACTAAAATCAATTCCTTTCCAGTTCAAACCGGCAGCAAGAGAGAAAGTCATTTCAGGGACCGGATTATAGCCGATAGGAGCTTGGTCGTTAGAATCGATCACTCCATCATGATTCAAGTCTTTATATTTAATATCTCCAGGTCGGCTTACTTGTCCGAATTGAACGGGAGAACTTGCTACATCTTCATAAGAGCTAAAGAAACCGTCGGAAATATAGCCGATAAACTGTCCGATAGGATTTCCCGTTTGTGACATATAAGCATAGGGCTTTACAGATTCACTTTTCTCTACAATTTCATTGTGTGCATATCCATAAATCCCTTTTATGGAATATCCGAAATCTCCTTTTTGATCTTGATAGCCTATTTCCAGATCGTATCCCTGATTTGTTACGACACCATAGTTTATGGGAGCCAATCCGTTTGAACCGGCTGCTTGAGAATATCTTTCCGGTTCACATAGGATATTACTACGACGTTCTTTAAAAAAGTCGATACTGGCAGATATTTTATCTTTCAACCATTTGGTCTCAAGTCCTAAGTTATATTTCCGTGCAACTTCCCATGTGATATTCTCATTGGCACTTTTTCCTTGAATCAGACCTTTAATCGCAGGATTATGCGTCTCTCCAAAAGTGTAGCCTAGTCCTTCATCGTATCCTGAACGATAATAGTAAGAGAAACCTCCCAGCTTGTCATTACCAACTTCACCATAAGAGAAGCGTAGTTTAGTAAAACTTAAGATAGGGTTTTCTTTAAAGAAAGGTTCGTTAGTCAGTACCCATCCCACTGATGCTGCAGGAAAGAGCTGATAACGGTGTCCTTCCGCAAAACGGTTTGAGCCGTTATAGCCTGCGTTAACTTCGAATAGATAGCGATTCTCATAATCATAGTTAACACGTCCTACTAAAGCCTGATAGATATGAGGTACATAAGAATAGCGTCCACCGGGAGTGGAAGTGTAACTCATATTATAAAGTACCAATCCAGATATATTATGTCCGGAGAAAGATTGTTTATAACGAACTGCCGCTTCAGCATACTTCCGATGTGTAGCTGCCGTTTTATTGGTGGCTTTTGTTGGCAACACCATTTCAAGTCCTTGTTTATAAGTCCCGTTTACAGGATTATATTGATAGATATTGGGACGCTGCTGTATGCTTCGGTTATTGCTCCAGCCTGCATCGTAAGAGAATTTTCCGTCTATACTTAATCCTTTTAACAGTTTCCTTAGGTTATATTTAAAAGCAAAATCTGTCTCAAGTTTGTTATTGAAATTAAGAAAAAATCCTGAATAGCATAATGTCACGAGTGGATTCTGCCTCCATATACCATCGGCGGCGGCATAAGTTCCATTCGCATTTAAGATTGGGAATGCTTGAGGAGAATTGCGGTAGAACATGCCGAACAGACGCAGTGCTTCCTGTCCGTCAGCATCATAGCCATAGGGGCGGTTCTGACTTCCGAAACGATAAGCAAGATTCACGGATACCTTGAAATCTTCAGTTAGGTTGATATCAATATTCGAACGAGTGGTGAGCCTACTGTATTTATATTCCGAATTATAACCTTCTTTGTATAAGCCTTTTGCTACATCGGGTGAGGCTGCTAAAAGAGCTTGTATTGTCTCATGTTCTTTAATTTTGTCTACGTCTGTCTCAAACATACCGGTTTGAGTGAAGTATCCCACAGAGACGAAGTAACGTACTGTTTTATTTCCGCCCGATAGGTTTACATTGTATTTCTGTTGGAGACCATTTTTCGTAAACATATCTACAAAGTCATTGTCCGGGTGTGTAAACGGACTTTTCTGGGTACGATATAGATAGTTGTCATATTCTGACAGGAAAAGGCCGCGAGTATTACCGGTATCGGAAGGGTCAAAACCATCATTGATAGCACCTTCACGCATGAATCTTGAAACGGATTCTGCACTTAGGGTTTGAGATATACGATTGAAGGAAGTAACACCGAATTCAGACGAGAAAGAAATTTGAGTTTCTCCTTCACGACCTCTCCGGGTAGTTACCAATATTACACCATTGGCTCCTCGTACACCGTATACGGCTGTTGCAGAAGCATCCTTTAACACGGAGATAGTTTCAATATCATCAGGGTCGATTTGCGCCATAGGTCGTTCTACCCCGTCAATCAGTACTAAGGGGCTAGAGTCGTTCAATGAAGCACGACCACGAACAAACATCGTAGCCTGATCACCGCCGGGACGTCCGCTCTCTTGTCGGGTTACTAGTCCCGGGATGCGGCCACCTAAAGCGTTTGTGACACTTGATACAGGCATGCTTTTCAAGTCTTCAGTTCCGACATTAGAAATTGAACCGGTCAGAGATACTTTTTTCTGTGTTCCATATCCCACCACAACAACTTCATCTAATTGTGCAATGTCTTCTTCCAAAGTGACATTGATAAAAGGATGATTCTTTTTTATGGCAATAGATTGTTCTATAAAGCCGATCATTGAGATAAGAAGTGTTTGCTCTGCTTCGTTGGACAATGTAAGAGTAAATTTGCCATCCAAACCAGTCACTATTCCATTATTAGTCCCTTTCTGAAGGACAGTAGCGCCAATCATCTCCATTCCTTGGGCATCTTTAACAATTCCGCTAACTTTGGTTTGTGCACAGACATGCCAGATGGAGCTGGTTAAGCATATGAATAATATTATTATCTTTTTCATGTTTTCTATCTATTAAATAGTTTTGATGCCCGTTACCAACCTGGATTCTGTTGGATGGAAGGGCTTTCCTTGATTACTTTCAGAGGAATAGGATGATAATACATGTAATCTTTAAAATTGCGCGCTTCATCTACTGTAATGCGTGTATAATGAAGCCCGGAAGCATTTTCTTCTACTTTCATTCCGATAATAGGTTCTCTAAGTTGATTGCCATCCATCCAACGTCGCAAATCGAAGTAACGATGTTCTTCAAAACAGAGTTCGATACGGCGTTCTTGCTTCACTTTTTCCATAAAGTTGTTATCTGTCACCCCATTAAGAAATTTATCATTTGTTTCGAATCCGGCTCTGGTACGTATTTTTTGTACGGCTTCTATTGCTGTCAAACCATAGCCTTCTGGATCCACACTCATGCCATAAGCGTGATGCATGGCTTCTGCGTAGGAAAGTAGGATGTCAGATAAGCGAATCATCGGGAATAAGTGGAAAACGGTACCCACATTGGCCTGTCCGAAGTTCAGTGTTTTGTCCAGAAATTTAGCTAAATAATATCCCGTATTGGTCGAACGGTTCTTCACTTGGTTGAGTCCGTCTATGGTTGTGTTATCACTAATTCGCGTATAAATGGTATTCTTTCCATAAACCGAACCGTCATATCCGATAATTGCTGCCAAACGCGGGTCTCTGTTAGTATACATGCTTGCACCGTCAGAAGAATGGGTATAATCGCTTCCATCTTTCATGGTAAATGCATCGATCAATTGCTGTGAAGGTACTGTACCTCCTCCCTGATCTTTTGAGATTGTAGGGGGATAATGTCTGTTTTCCAGAGCATTGTCCTTAGCAGCCGTATAGAATAGGATATATTCCGGATTAGGATTGGCATTGATAAAGATCTTGTCGTACGTTTTAGTAGCAGTAAGAGCTATCAGACTATATTTTTTACTTCCATTCGGAGATATTGTTCCGTCTGCATTTAGATTGATTACATCTGCACAAGCTTTGGCTGCAAGTTTCCAACGTTCCGTCACATCCGAGCCGTCAGTATAGCCTAGTAGTGGATCGTTATTATCTGTTCTGTTGTAGAGTGGGCTTGCGGCATAGAGTAATGTTTTGGCTTTAATAGCAAGTGCCATTCCTTTAGTCATACGGCCATAAGAACCATTCCCACCTTCCGGATCAACTTTTAATACAGCGGCAGCACTCTCACATAACTGTACGATGTGATTGACGCAGTCTTTGAAAGAGTCTCTTGCCTTTGTCTGCAGTTCAGGATCGTCGACTTCGTAAATACGATCGACAATAGGAAAGCCTCCGTAGTGTCTTAACAGGTTAAACTCGAATAAGGCTTGTAAACATTCAGTTTCCGCACAATAGGTATCTTTAAATGTCTGGATGTCTTCTTCTGTCTTATTTTGTAACACCAAGTCAGCCTCACGCAAATATTTGCGGGCAAAAATGGCCTGTTGAATTCCCTTGTATGACTTATTCCAACATTCTTCAATCGGATTTGAAGAAGTGACATACCCACGAGACAACTTATGAATATCCGAATCTATGATTGTACTTATTCCATCATTGGTGGCTGCATCTAAAAAGGCATTTCCTACGTGGTTGAAGCCTTCGGGAATATATGCATACACCTGATTAATCGGTTTCAGATAGTTCTGTTCATTCGTAAAAATATCATCAGGCTGGGCCCAGTCATAGGGCATGTCATCCAGATAATCACAACCGGAAAATGTTAGTGTTGCGCTTATTGCCAAATAAATTATCGATTTTTTCATGCTATCAGAATTTTAAGGAACAACCTATACTCATGTTTCTCGTCAAAGGAGCTGCCAGTGAAGGAGCTTCAGGATCAACCCATTTATATTTTGTCCAGGTAATCAGATTCGTTCCGCTAAGGAAAAGTCTCAATCCCTTAAGATGGATTTTCTGTATCATTTTTGTAGGAAAGTCATAGGCAACTTCCAGTGTTTTTAATCTTAAGAAATCAGCATCTTTCACATTTAATGTACTTATCTGCCTGTTATTAAGATTGGCATTGTCCAGTGTTGTTAAACGTGGGAATGTTGCATTCTGGTGTTCGGGTGTCCAGTAATCAAGTTGATGCTCAAATATGGTTCCGTTATCTGTGAAAGGATTCATCACAATGTCCGAATATTGACGAGAGACTTTTGCGGCTCCCTGAAATAATGCGGTGATCGAAAATCCTTTGTAGCCGACTCCTAAGTTAATACCATACATGATTCTGGGAATGTCTCCGTAACCGATAGGTACCATATCGTTTACATCAATCTGTCCGTCTTTGTTTATATCTTCATAACGTACATCACCTGGTTGGACATCAGAGAATGTTTGTACAGGAGAGGCTGCTATTTCTTCCCAAGAATTGAAAAAGCCTTTTGCAATGTATCCTCGATTTTCTCCTAAGGGCCGTCCCTGATTCTTCAACCATTCGTATGGCTGATCTACTTCACCGTTTGCAATCAGTTCATTCGTAGAATAAGAGAATGTACCACCTATGAAATAGCTCCAGTCTGCAATATTTGAATTCCACATGGCAGATAAGTCTACTCCATGGCTATTGATTTTGCCTATATTCTGCTTAAATTCCTTTACATTGCCGACAAGAGAACTGATTTTGTTATTTACTACATACATATCATGACGGTTGTCTTTAAAAAATTCTGCTGTAACAGATAACCGGTCTGAAAATAGTCGGGTATCTATTCCGATATTCAGAATTCTAGCTTTCTCCCAAGTCAATCCGGGATTTGGAAGTATATCCTGAATGTATCCTCCAAGCTTTGTTCCCATGTTTACCCCTGTGATATAGACTTCGTTTTGCGGCCACATACGTCCCCTGTAATAAAAGGCATCTACGCCGGATGAGTTGCCGACTTGTCCATAAGATGCTTTTAGCTTCAGGTAGGGCACTATTTTTTTTGCATCTTTCCAGAAAGATTCGTTAGAAACAGTCCATCCGGCAGATATTGTAGGGAAGAAACCGAATTTGTGTCCCGGACCAAATTTGTGAGATCCCTGATAAGCTCCGATAACATCGATGCCATATCTTTTATCATAATTATAGCCGAACCAACCATTTACGCTTTGGAATCGGGTTGGCAATACCATTTCATCATTGCTTTCATATTGTTCATAGAAAGCTAAAGCCGAAACTCCATGTTTTCCAAAGGTACGGTTATAATCTAATTGAGCCACGATACCGGTCCGGCGGAAAGAACTGGTATTATCTACCTTGTTTATCATCGAGTCATCTTCGCGGGTCCGGCGGAGAACATTTTCATTCGTCGCATCCTTTTCGTAATATGCAAAAGTTATTGTACGTCTGATAGAAGAGATTGTGCGTGAATCCATGGATAGAGCAACAGAAGCTTTTAATCCCTCTGTTATGAAGGAAAGATCCTGTGAGAGTTTCGTGCGGAAAGAACCATACAATTGTTTGTCCTGGAAGTAGCCGGAGCGATTTAGCATTGCCCATGGATTTTCACGGAATGCATTTCCTGCTACAATTTTCCCATCTTCTGCATTGATAATATTGCCGTATTGATCTGTATATCCTTGGTCATTGTACCATTCTGGGAAGATTCCTTGCGGTAATGTGACTAGATTTTTATAGATATTTTCGGCTCCGCTGCCAGGGCCATTCTGACTTTGATACCAGCCATACAGATTTACATCCAGTTGGGTAGTGCGAGTTATGGCAAAATCGATATTGGACCGGATATTAAACCGTTCAGCAGAGTGATTGGTATTATAATCATGTGAATCATCTGTATTGAAGTAGCCATTGTTACGAGTATACATTGCATTCACGAAATATGTACTTTTTTCTGTTCCTCCTTGAATATTAAGATTATAGCGTTGACTCCATCGGATATCCTTTAAATATTTATCAGCCCAATCTACATTGGGATATAAAATGGAATTAGGATCATTCTTAGCATAATTCATTATATCATAGTTCGAATACAGGGGATCCATATTGTCATTATGACGGGCTATGTTGTGCTGTCTTGCATAATCGGCTGCGTTTAATGATTTTAATTCTTTAAGTGGTTGTTGAGCTATAATTTGAGCTGTCAATTCAACCTGCGGTTTCCCCTTTGCTCCCTTACGAGTTGTAACCAGAATAGCTCCACTGCCTGCACGCATTCCATATAAGGCTGTTGCTGCAGCATCTTTCAATACGGTAATTGATTCTACTTCGTGTGATGACAAAACAGCAAAATCCCGTTCCTGTCCATCAACCAGTACTAATACATCGGGCGAATTACTTCTTTGTCCTCTTATCCAGAATGAATTCTGTTCATTCACTAATCCACCACCTTGCACTTGTCGGGCAAAATAACCAGGTACCAGTCCGGCTAATACTGCCGAAAGATTTGTAACAGGTAGATTGCGTAACTGTTTACCCGAGATTGTGTAGGCTGAACCGTTATAATCTCCCATAGGGAGTACACGATATCCTAAATCCAAGGGTACATCTTCTTTGTTTTGGACATTTTGTGCCTGGCATATCAAATAGCCAGGAAGTAGCCCAACCAACAACATTTTCTTTAAGAACTTCATATGTACAATTTTTAAGTTAACGTCATAGTAATTTTATTGATTATTTTGAACTTTATCCATTAACACCTTCATCCAGTATCCTCCGATCACCGAACGTGCTCTAAAGCCTACCCATCGTCCACTGTCGGTGTGGTGCCAGTCACTGATAGGTACACGTGATACTGTTTCATTGATATATTTATAGACAGGATCAGAGAATTTCTGGAAGGTTTCCTTATCTGAAGACATAGCTGCCGTCCACATGATCCAGTCGGATTTTGTGTATTCTTTACGAGAGTCCAGAGGGAGCCCATAAGGATTCTGTTTTGTCAAATAATAGTTAATCTCTTTTCTGATAACATTATTAGGGAATAAATTCAGGTTCCACAACTTATCCCAAACCATGTTATATTTTTGACTCCAGGTATCTTTACGGTCAAAAGCCAGACGGTAATGATCTCCCTCATTCGCCATTTCTTCCCATTTCACTGCCATTTTCTTGGCTATATCCGCATATTTGTCTGCTACATCATTCAATCCGAGCATACGAGCCATCTCGCTGTATCCGGCCACTCCCATGATAGCTTTTACAGAAAGATTGGCATTGTGTGCCCAATGTCCGGCGAAGTCATCTGTGCAAAGTTGGTTTTCCGGGTCCTGTCCA
>NZ_QVLZ01000022.1:0-113647 GCF_003435205.1 Bacteroides sp. AF32-8BH
CTGTAAAATATAAAAGAGGTTGTGCCAACGTTTTGACACAACCTCTTTTTATATATACGTAGCTGGAGTAAGGTTTTCCATTTGTGAAACTAATTTCGAGCTGCTACCTAATTTAATTAGTTGTCTTTTACTCCATATACTTCTTTATGTATTCTCTTTTTGATTGTTTCAAAATCCTTTTCACAATCCAATTCTCCGTGTACCATTAAATACATGGGCAGAAAATCATCTCCGGGCTTGTAAGGAGGTTGGCTATAGTCTTTTTCCCACAGCGTAAAGCCTTGACGTTGATAAAAGCTGATACGTCGTTTTGCCATTTCCTCTATCGGACGTTCTACTTCCAATACGATCGGGCGTTTCAAATAATTGCATAAGTATTCCAGCGTGCGTTTTCCATAGCCTCCATTTCGCAGGGCAGGATTGGTTGCAAAGTGTTCTACATAGTAGAAACTGTCAAAATCCCAATAGGTAATGAAGCCGACTGGCAGGTCATCATCAAAGATGATGTTATTATGAAAGTTGCCCGTACGATCAGTGTACTCGCGCAGTTGTTCCAACTGACGGTACTCTTCCGGTGGAAACGAATCAATTAGAAGCTCTTCCATGAATTTGTAATGTTGCAGATCCGACGTACTAATTGGTTGAAGTCTAATCATGAGGTTTGGGTTTTAAGTTTGACAATAATATAATTGTATTCCATTAAGGAACATAAAATTCAATCATTCGACGGATGGCACGTTGACAAACCGGACAAAACTCCGGATATTCGTTTGTTTTCATGCGACAGTCATAAGCCGGACGATAAATGCCTTTGGCAGAGTAGCCACCTCCTTCATATACTCCTACGGGATATTTCTTTTTTTCAGCAATGGGGGTCGGGATCGGGGTACCTGACGGAAGCATATCTTTCCATTTGGAAGCGAAGTTCACACGTGTTGAAATATTCTGTTCCCATGGTTCGACATCCAGCGGATAAGTATCTGTCATCACATCATCATCATAGAAATATTCGTCAGCTAATCCACCGAAACTGTGTCCGAATTCGTGTACGACTACCGGCTTGAACATCGGGTGATGGGCCGTGGTCAGCGTATACGAATTGTATATTCCTCCACCACCATATACATCCGTGTTAGCCAGGATAATGATATGTTCGTAGGGGATGCCTGCCAATGCATTATGGATAGACTTTACCCGGCTGGTAGTCAGATAACGGTCCGAGTAAAAAGTATCGAAATGGGAGTGAACCGCCGTTTGTTTCCACTGATTTTTGCGGGGAACACTGACACCACTGTCCGTAGAAGGACTGGCTACGGCAACAATATTAAATTTACCCTTCATGGAGCGGAACGGCTCATACGAAAACAAACTTTCGCAGGTACGTTGGGCATCCTGGTAGAAAATATCCATTTCTTTTTCTGTGTATCCTTCTGCAAGGATGGCAACATCTATGCAGTCTTTTTCGTTACCACTTTGAAGCATATACCGATGCGGAGTGACATGTGATACCCCCCGTTTATGAATCAATATATCATCCGGACGCACGATATGTTTATAGGTAGCCAATCTTTTTTTTCGCGGAGAATATAAAGTGACTTCTACCTCCACAGGCTGTTTAGGATAAGGAAGAAGGAAAGTATTCTCAAATCCTTTGGCTGTTTCTTTAGCTTCGTCTGTGGACAGCCACTCTTGAAACAAAGAAGAGAATGACGTTTTGTAGATACACTGTTTGCTGGCAAGGTCTTTCACTATAATTTGTCCGTTGCCTTCCAATGGAAGTTCCGAAAGATGATGTTGACGTCCTGCCCAGGTAGGAAGTTGTGATAGCTCATCCAGATAAATAGCCTGTTGTGTAGCATCCCCGGTAAAGATATAATCCACTCGCAATGTTTTGTTCTGAAAATAATCAGCAAAATTCTGTGCATAACTTCCTATAGAAGTACAGAAACACAGAATAATACAGCAAATATGTTTCATATTAATGGTATATTTATGTTTTTCGCAAAGGTACGAACTATTGTTGACTTATCCGCTTTCTGCAAATAAAAGTAATAGATTATAGTATTTGTTGTCGAAAAATCGCTAACTTTGCATAAAAGATTCATTGATAAAAACAATTTGATTCAAAAATGGGACATCATCAATTAGATGCTTTAGATGAGCAAATTCTGAAACTGATTGCAGGGAATGCGCGTATTCCTTTTTTGGAAGTAGCACGAGCATGTAATGTTTCCGGCGCTGCAATCCATCAGCGTATTCAGAAGCTTACTAATTTAGGTATATTAAAAGGTTCGGAATATGTCATCGACCCCGAGAAAATCGGATATGAGACTTGCGCTTATATTGGTATATATCTGAAAGATCCCGAATCCTTTGATTCGGTAACAAAAGCTTTAGAAGCTATCCCCGAAGTGGTGGAATGTCATTTCACTACCGGAAAATACGATATGTTTATCAAAATTTACGCAAAGAATAACCATCACTTATTGAGTATTATTCACGATAAGTTACAACCATTGGGTTTGGCGCGTACCGAGACATTAATCTCCTTCCATGAAGCCATTAAGCGGCAGATGCCAATCATGGTCGACATAGAAGATGAAGATTAATCGTTATTTTCTCATGTAATCAACAAAAGCATAGGAGCAGAGATGTTTCTCATCCGCAGGATGAGCTTCTCTGCTTTTTTCTTGCCACATCTCTGGCGATACTTCCGGAAAATAGGCGTCGGCTTCGGGAGCCATATCATCTATTTCTGTCAGGCAAAGTTCGTCAGCGAAAGAAATAGCCTGCTGATAAATACTTGCTCCTCCTATAATATAAATGTGTTCCTCCTCTTTACAACTTTGCAAAGCTGCTTCGAGTGAAGGGAAAACTTCCGCACCGGGACATTCTGTAGCCGGGTTGGAAGATAAAACGATGTTTCTGCGATTGGGTAATACGCCTTTCGGTAGTGACTCGAAAGTTTTGCGTCCCATCAGTATGGTGTTTCCGGTAGTTAATGCTTTGAAACGTTTCAAATCATTGGGTAACCAGAAAAGAAGTTTGTTCTCGAAGCCGATAGCCATACGGCGGTCTACGGCAGCAATGATAGATATTTTACTCATAAAGTTACACGGCTACTGCTCCCGCAATATGCGGATGCGGGTCATAGTTCATTAATTCAAAGTCCTCAAATTTGAAGTCGAAGATACTCTTCACATCCGGATTGATCTTCATTTGTGGCAATGGACGAGGTTCACGTGATAATTGGAGCTTCACTTGTCCCAAGTGGTTCAGGTAGATATGTGCATCACCGAAGGTATGAACAAAATCTCCGGCTTTCAGTCCCGTCACTTGTGCCATCATTTGCAGCAATAATGCGTATGATGCAATATTAAAAGGAACACCCAGAAAAATATCTGCACTGCGTTGATACAGTTGCAGGCTCAACCGTCCGTCTGCTACATAAAACTGAAAGAAAGCATGGCAGGGAGGCAAATTCATATTATTCAAATCTGCTACGTTCCAGGCGCTTACAATGATACGGCGTGAATCCGGATTATGTTTGATTGTTTCCACCACTTCACTGATCTGGTCGATAAATCCACCGTTATAGTCAGGCCATGAACGCCATTGATAACCATAAACATGTCCTAAGTCGCCGTTCTCATCCGCCCATTCGTTCCAGATGCGCACTCCATGTTCCTGAAGATATTTCACATTAGTATCACCTTGCAGAAACCAAAGTAATTCGTATATGATTGATTTCAGATGTAGTTTCTTGGTTGTCAGGCACGGGAAACCGTCATCAAGATTAAAACGCATTTGGTGACCGAAAACGCTGATGGTTCCGGTTCCGGTACGGTCACTTTTTTCTGTACCTTCGGTTAGTACACGATTGAGTAAATCCAGGTATTGTTTCATAATGAATAAGTTGTGGTGAAAATGATTCTCCGCACAAAATTACAAAAATGGAGTGAATAAATTAGCAAACCAGCCGACGAACTTCTTCCACGGGGAGCGCTTTTTCCAGAATTCAGGCGTTAGTTGCGTGCAATGCTCGATATCGTTCCGGAACATTGTATTTAATTCACCCGTTATTTTGGTATCAAAGATAAAGGCATTTGTTTCGTAATCATAGCGCAAGCTGCGGCTGTTCAGGTTGGCAGTGCCAACTGTACAGAACAAATCATCCACCATCATTATTTTAGAGTGATGAAATCCACCGTTATACATATAGACAGTAGCTCCTCTTTTCATCAGTTTGTGCAACTTATAAAGTGCGGCATCCGGAGTAAACGGGATATCGGAGGCAGAAGAAACCATGATTGTAACATTTACGCCTCGGTCGATTGTCCGATTCAACGCCTTTTTGATAGAAGAAGTCGGTACAAAATAAGGATTGACGATATGAACATTCTTTTGGGCCGAATAGATGCTCATGGCATAAGCGTGGCTTAACA
The DNA here is from genome assembly GCF_003435205.1 of Bacteroides sp. AF32-8BH. Lineage (NCBI taxonomy): Bacteria > Pseudomonadati > Bacteroidota > Bacteroidia > Bacteroidales > Bacteroidaceae > Bacteroides > Bacteroides sp. AF32-8BH. Next base: position 4,446 of record NZ_QVLZ01000022.1, read on the forward strand.
TACGGCTATTCTTTTTCGGGGTACGGTCTACGATTGCTACCACAATATTCGTACTGTCCGTTTGTTCCTCATGTTGGGGGAAATAAGCGGCTCCACCTACATTCTGCTTGGTTTCCTTATTCCAGATCGTTAGGAATATCTCCTGCAGATCATTGACGGCATCCCCTTCAATGCGTGTGTGCATATCACGCCAGGTTCCGATTTTGGGTAGTCCGTTAATGTAGTAATCGGCGATATTCATACCACCGGTATAAGCCACTTTTCCATCGATGACAGCTATTTTCCGGTGATCGCGATGGGCGGCGTGATTGATATAAGGAAAAGTGAATGGATCGAACTTGACAATCTCGATTCCTTGTTCACGTATTTTCTTGAGATGTTTCTTTTTAAGTGGTTTGTTGTTCGACCAGTTTCCGAATGCATCGAACATAGCTCGTACTTCGACCCCTTCTTTCACTTTTTCGGCCAGCAGAGCAAATAAAGCATTGGCGATGGAGTCATTTCGGAAGTTGAAATATTCCAGATGGACGTGGTGTTTAGCTTCCCGGATGGCTTCAAACAAATCGATAAACTTCTCCCGTCCGCTTTTTAGCAGTTTTACCTTATTATTATCAGATATAGGGATTCCCGATTCTTGTAAATAGCGTAGCACAAGGGAATCGCTGGTTAATCCGATTGAGTCCCTGGGATGTATCATCAGACTGTCGATGATACCTGCCTGAACACTCAATATAGGCAGGAACAGAAATAAAATAAATATACGTAATTTCAAAACTCTTCTCACTCTTTTAGTTTACAGAAGAACAAAGATACGATATCTAAGTTTGGGCTCCTTTGCTAACAAGGGCAAATTTATCATTCTTTAACGAAATAACTTCTTTCTAGGAGTTAATTATGCCATCGAAGCAACCTTTCGTGTAGCCATGAATAATAGTACAACAGCTGCGATAATAATTGACTTCGGATCAAGGCTTGAAGTGCCATGATTAATCATACCGATAAATACTTCTCTTATGGTTCCCCAAGTTGCTTCCAATCCACCTAACCATACAAAAAGTGCGGCCGCCACAGTCATCACGAAAGCGCTCCAGATACGAGCCAGGCGATTACTACGATCGGGTAAGTGGTGCATGACACGGCGACTGAATCCGTTATCTGCTATTTCCTGCTTGTTTTCTGCGAAGAAATCGCGCAAGAGCTTATCATTGTCTATTTCTGTCATAACCGTTTTGTTTTAAATACGTTGCTAATTTTTCTTTCCCGCGTGACAGATGGCTTTTCACTGTCCCTGACGGTACTCCTACAATCCCTGCAATTTTGTCGATACTAATGTCCTCCATGTAGAACAACGTGATGCAGGTTCTTTCCACTTCTTTAAGCATTTTGAGTGACTGGTAGACATCCATTTTTTGCCCGATATTCTCCTGTTCGGTGCTGTTGATGGCGTCTATTTCTCTTGTATCCAAGTCGGCTGTCTCTTTCCGGCTGCGAATATAATCATAAAAAACATTATAAGCAATACGATACAGCCACGTAGAGAAACTTGACAAGTTCCGGAAAGAGGCAATGTTCGTATATGCTTTGATAAATGTATCTTGCGCAAGGTCGTCACTCAATTCGCTGTCGCCGCAAGTCAGGTTCAGGAAGAATCGCCGGATGGGCGACTGATACTCCTTCACCAACTGGTCAAAGGCCCTGGTGTTCTTGAACACCACGACCTGTGCGACTAACGATATATCATTGAGTTGGCTCATTTATTCTCGTCGTTCTTTTCTTCGTTTACTCCTTTGTCTTTCTCTTCGGATTCAGAAGGGATGATTTCGAAACTATCGGTTCTAACGTTATTCGGGTTCTTTTTTTCATCCTTATTACCCGTATACATCCGGGTAGCATTTGCGTCTTGAGTCTGTTGTTTACTACCGATAATCCATTGTCCGATACCCATGAATGTAACGAGTAAGCCGATAGCTCCAATTCCGAATTCGCCGGTGATTGCCCAGAGGAAGATGAAAAGACCGATACCCGTAAAGGTGTTCTTGATGCCTTGTGAACGCGAATCGACTGTTTTGTTTTCGCGGATAAACTCTGCCGGAAGCGGTTGGCCGGCAGCAAGTGCCTGTTCGGCAAGGCGATAACGTGCTTTCCGGTTTTTATAACGGAAGAAGAAGATTACAAATAGAATGAATACCGGAAATCCGAATACAGCAATGATTGCAATGATTGCTACCAGAATACCTCCGCCGGCACTAACATTGTGGAAGGGGAAATCGCTGTCATCCGAATCGAATGTGAAGCTGGCTTTGCCATGAGTGGTGCTAACATTACTTGAGTTTGCATTTACGTCTGCAGAATCAGCATCTGCTGTGTCTACACCAATCACTGTGACAGCAGTATTGTTCGTATTTGCTTTATTGTCTTTGGTCACAGTTACTTTTACTTTCCCGATGGAATCACGAACAACGGTGGTCTGGGCAACAGCCAGTGTGCAAGTGGTCAGTACAACCATCAATGCTAATAGAAAATTTTTCATATCAATAGTTTTTTAATTTATTTCTTTATCTGTTAGACGTAGTTAATATCATAGAAAGTTGCAAAGAGACGAAATATTTTTGATATTTGCGGAAATTAATAAACGAAAGATGGAATTACCTGCTTCTTTTATAGACTACACCCGCGCTCTATTGGGCGATGAAGAATACGACAAACTGGCTGTTGCCCTCCAACAGGAACCACCGGTTAGCATCCGGTTGAATCAATTGAAAATCAATCATTCTTTATCGGATAAAGTACCTTGGTCTTCCGAAGGATTCTATTTGGAGGAGCGTCTCACTTTCACGTTCGATCCCTTATTCCATGCAGGCTGTTATTATGTTCAGGAAGCTTCTTCCATGTTTGTGGAGCAGGTACTCCGGCAATATATCACGGGACCGATGAAGATGTTGGATCTTTGTGCGGCTCCCGGTGGAAAATCGACTCATGCCCGTAGTGTACTTCCCGAAGGGAGCCTGTTGGTAGCCAATGAGGTAATCCGGAATCGTTCGCAGATTCTTGCTGAAAACCTGACGAAGTGGGGACATCCGGATGTGGTAGTGACCAATAATGATCCGGCAGATTTTTCGGCTTTACTCTCTTTCTTTGATGTGATTCTTACAGATGTTCCCTGTTCCGGTGAAGGTATGTTCCGTAAAGACCCGGTAGCTGTGGAAGAGTGGAGCCCCGAGAATGTGGAAATCTGTTGGCAGCGCCAGCGACGGATTATTGCAGATATCTGGGATGCGTTGAAGCCCGGAGGTATTCTTATATATAGTACGTGTACATTTAATACAAAAGAGGATGAAGAGAATGCACGTTGGATTCAACAAGAGTATGGGGGCGAACCATTAACTGTGCAGGTGCAGGAGAATTGGAATATAACAGGAGATCTTTTGTCAGATAAAGGGGATCATTCTAAATCTTCTATTCCCGTCTATCATTTTTTCCCTCATAAGACGAAAGGTGAAGGCTTTTTTCTGGTGGCTTTTCGTAAGCCGGAGACGGAAGAAGAGATCCCAGTATCTTCTTCCGCCAAAGAGAAAGCTTTCAAGAAGAAGGATAAGAAAGGAACAGCAGCATCTTCTCCTGTATCGAAAGAATATCTGAATATGGCTAAAAGTTGGTTGAATGATGAAAATTCGGACAAGTATATTTTATTGGCGGAAGGAACAAATATCCGAGCTTTCTCACAGTACTATACTAATGAATTGGCGACGATGAAACAAAGCCTGAAAATTGTGTCGGCAGGGATTGAGATAGGCGAGGTGAAAGGAAAGGATTTGATCCCTAACCATGCGTTGGCAATGTGTACCTCACTTTTATGCCGGGAAGCATTCGCTACGGAAGAAATAAGTTATGAACAGGCCATCACATATTTACGAAAAGAGGCCATTACCTTACCGGTAACAGCCCCTCGTGGATATGTTTTGCTTACTTATCGGCATATTCCTCTCGGATTTGTGAAGAACATCGGCAATCGTGCCAATAATCTTTATCCGCAAGAATGGCGCATCCGTAGTGGATACTTACCGGAAAATATACGCATCTTATCAGAATACGTTACTGATTAAGGCAGTATTCCCGCAGGTATTTCCTGTTGGGAAAGACTAAAGCTAAGCTGTCTGCCTTTTCCGATTTCTGTGCCTTCAGCTATTTCTTCCAGCGTGTAGGAAGGAGGAGGTGCAGGTGATGTCCGCGTTTCTCCAATAGGCGGAGTGTTCCAGTTCAGATTTAGGCTTTTATCCAACCGATGAAATAAGTACGAGTTTCCCCATATTATGAATTTATGATCGGAAACAGGTGTTGCCATATCTTCCGAAAAAGTGAGGGTTAGTGTCATTTTCTTATCGTCTCCTTCTTCTTTTTCCAGTTTGTAACTTCCTTGGGTTATTAATTCAAGTCCGGATGAAAAGGCGGTCTGTTCTCCTTGTTTGAAAAAATAAGCATCCCGTGCGTGGTTGTTAATCAGAAAAATGTCGGAAATACCGGGTAGAAGATTCGCATCTCCGTTGGGTAAGTTAGACAAGTAGCTGCGTAGCAACTCCATATTTTCGTAATTATCGACCACCTTGATTGGTAAAGTGCAGGTTTCTTGTGTGGCGTTGTCTGTTACTGTCAGATAAGTCGTTCCGGTGAGGATACCGGTTACATAAATCATATGTCCGGCAGGTACTCCACTCCAGCCAGTTTCAGTTCCGGCACTTGCGATGCGTGTGTCTTTCACTGCAAGTGAGTAGTCACCATTTCCGCTTTCCAGGCCGAGGTAACGTCTGCCACCCATAGGTACTTCGTATTCACTGTTGTAAAAACGCAGTGGATTGTCGTCATCATCTTTACAGCCACTTAGTAGCGTAAGGATGCAGCATAACATGAATAAATAGAAATGTTTAGGTCTCATAATTCAGATTTTATGTTCGTTGCAAATGTAATGTATTGTTTTGAAATATCCAGTCGGAATTTGAAGAAAAAGAGAGGAGATATATTTAGGCACGAATTACACGGATTAACACTGTTGCTTTATAGTTATGACAATACTAAAGACCGTGAATTCTGTGTAATCCGTGCCTAATTTATTATATAAACATACTTATATAACTTAAAAATAGAAATTAGTATGTTCAGCGTAACCCATACCTAAAGGGTTTTATGTACTATTTATAGCTTGCTTTTGTAAATCCGTGCCATTGCCTTTTGGTACTGATTTTCCAATTGCAGATAATTTTGATGACTTTGATAGATCACCGATACTTCAACGAAGTACTCGATCATACTAATTTGTCCACCTGTCAAAGCTTGTTTCAGCAATGCCAAATCTTGTTGAGACTGGAAAGTCTTGCTATATTCTTCCATTGAAGCATGCAGCGTTTTCGCTTCCCGGTAAAGTTGTGCCAATTCAGATTCCACTTGCAGTGTAGCATTATCCTTTTGCAAGTCGATGTTGAGTGCCTGCGCTTTAGCAATTTTCACCTTATTCCGATTTTCGAAAAGCGGGAAGGAAAAGCCCACCACTACACCGTTGAAAGGCACACCAGTCTCTGTATTCCGACGGTAGCCGAGTTCTAGCTTTGGCAGCCATTGGGATTTATTGACAGCAATCTGTTTACGGGCAACGAGGCTCTCGTTGCCTAGTGCCATTAAGGTACGGTCTGTAGCCATGACTTCTGATTTCAACATTTGGTAATCGCTTGGGAACGGTATAGTCGGATATTGATTTTCTTCGAAAACCACTGGAATATTACCATTCAGCGTATTCAGTTCCTGCTGCTTATTGCGAAGTGCCGTTTCGTTCAGAGACGCTTCCGTTTTGACATTCAACAGTTCCAAGTTGATTTTATTGGTTTCGAGAGCATTTGCATCCCCTGTTTGGAGACGCTTGGCGTACATTTTAGCAAGTTCTTCCGCATTGCGGAGACGTTCCTCCAAAATATGCTTTTGCTGACGAAGCATGATAATGTCCAGGCAAAGTTCTTTTGCCTGTAACAGTTTCTCCTGACGAAAAACATCCGACTGACTGTTAAGAGTTCCGGCTTTCAGACGGTTTAACTTGTTACGTGTGGCGTATAAACTAGGGAAATCAAAGCTTTGTGAAACAACCAGCTCACCGATTGTTTCGCTTTTATCTTTTGCTCCCCATAGATGCGCGTAAGAGAGAGTAGGGTCAGGCAAGTTATTATCCGTTTTGGCTTCCAGCTTCTGCGAGGTAATCAGTTGCTCGTTTGCCTGCAACTCCTTATTGTTCGTTTCGATATTCTTCAATACCTGTTCAATTCCGTTTTGGGCTTGCACTTCACCTATGGTTAAGAAAAGAAGTGCAGCGCTTATGGTCATGATTTGTTTCATTTCTAATTTCTTTATTTATTACAAGCTATTGTTGATAGATACTTTATGATAAGGCATCTATTTGTTTGACACCGAGGAACGACCCGTTCCTCACCGAGAAACACTTGTTTCCTCACCGGGGAACGATGGTTTTCTCACCGAGGAAAAATATCCCTCTCTACAGGCTTTTCTGGGCCTTTTTCCGATGCATCATCAGATAAACAATCGGAACGATAAAACCGTTCAAAAAAGTAGACGTTAATAATCCTCCTAGAATCACTTTTGCCATCGGACTTTGAATTTCGTTACCGGGCAAGTCGCCGGCAAGTGCCAATGGAATCAGTGCCAGTGCAGAAGACAATGCCGTCATTAAAATCGGATTCAGGCGGTCGAGAGAACCTTGAATCACACTATCATATACATTCAAACCTTCTTCCTTTTGCAAATGATTGTAGTGACTGATGAGCAACATACCGTTACGCGTTGCAATACCGAACAAGGAAATGAAACCGATGATAGCCGGAATACTGACTTCTCCTGTTGTAATCACCAAAGCAAATACACCACCGATCAGTGCCAGCGGAAGATTCAGCAAGATAACCCCGGATTCTTTCACACTGCGGAACTCATTGTACAGCAACAGGAAGATAACCACGATACTGATAAATGAAGTCAACGCTAATGTCCGGCTGGCAGCCTGCTCGCTTTCAAACTGTCCACCATACTCGATATGATAACCTTCGGGTAATTGTACCGATGTGTCGATACGTTTCTGAATATCATTCACAACACTGCGCAAGTCACGATCGGCCACATTGGCGGAAATGACAATTTTACGTTTCACATTCTCGCGGTTGATCGTATTCGGACCCATGGCCGATACCACTTCCGCTACATAGCTCAAAGGAACTTTGCGGCCGTCGTTCGTGTCTACCATCAGGTTACGGATTTTCTCTATTTCATCCCAGGCATCATCCTTCACTTTTACGATCAGGTCAAAACTCTTGCCCTGTTCATACACTTGTGAGATCACTTTTCCAGCCAAAGCTACATTCACATATTCCGAAAATTCCGGCAGGGTAATACCGAACTTAGCCAGCATTTCCCGTTTAGGCTGTATTTTCAGCTGCGGACGTTCAATCTGTTGTTCCACGTTCAGGTCGGCAACACCGGGAATGTCACTGATCGCTCCTTTGATTTGATTACCGAGTGAAAACATTTTATTCAGGTCATCACCGAATAATTTGATAGCAATATTCGCTTTCGTACCCGATAGCATTGCGTCGATACGGTGGCTGATCGGTTGTCCGATTTCTATGTTTGCTCCGGTGATCGTACCTAATTTTTCACGTACATCAGCTACCAGTTCACTGCGCGAGCGGTCTTTCAATTCGAACGGAGCTTCTATTTCAGAAACATTGACTCCTAACGCATGTTCATCCAATTCAGCACGTCCCGTTTTCCGGGCTACCGTTTGTATTTCGGGAATTGTCATCAATAACTCTTCGGCACGATGTCCCATTTTGTTGCTTTCTTCCAGCGAAATACCCGGCAGAGAACTGATATTGATAGTAAATGATCCTTCATTGAACGAAGGAAGGAAACTGCGTCCAAGTGTGAAAAACACTCCGAGGGCAACTACAAAAAGTCCGATTGTACTTCCGAGAGTTACACGTTTATGTGCCAGTACCCAAGTCAGTGTTTTTTCATAAATCCCTTTCATCCAGCGGGCAACAGGAGCTTCTTTCAGTTCCTTGTTCGTCTTATTGCTTCCTAATAGATAAGAGCAGAGTACCGGAGTTAGTGTCAGGGCAACTATCGTAGACGCAAACAGGGCCACGATAAAAGCAACACCTAGTGGAACCAACATTCTGCCTTCCATGCCGCTCAAGAAAAATAACGGAACAAAACTGACTACGATAATCAACGTTGAATTAAGGATAGGCATGCGCACCTCTTTCGACGCATTGAATACCACTTCGAGCGTACTTAGTCTTTCTGCTTCCGCTTTCAGGCGGTTCTCCCGCAGTCGTTTATATACGTTTTCCACATCGACAATGGCGTCGTCTACCAATGAACCGATAGCTATCGCCATACCTCCAAGACTCATGGTGTTGATTGTCAGCCCCATGTAGTGTAAAGTCAGGATCGAAACGAGCAGGGAAAGAGGCAGTGTCACCAATGAGATCAGCGTAGTACGTACATTTGCCAGGAACAGGAAAAGCACGATGACAACGAAAATACCTCCTTCAAAGAGTGATTTTTTCACATTGCCGATGGAGCTTTCGATAAAGCGGCTTTGACGGAATATGTCCGTTGAAACTTTTACGTCCGGCGGCAGATTTTTCTGGAGGTCTTTCAGAGATGCTTCCAGTTTGTCCGTCAGTTCCAGTGTGCTGGTAGCCGGTTGCTTGGTAACAGTCATCAGGACGGCAGATTTGCCGCGTTCTGAAGCAGTACCCAGTTTCGGAGCCTTCGGGCCGATGGTTACGTTTGCAATATCTTCCAGCGTGACAGGGAAGTTATTCACTGTCTTTACTACCGCTTTGCCAAGTTGCTCTGTTTTCGAAGTGGAGAGTACACCACGTACAATATATTCATTTCCGAATTCATAGAGCACACCTCCATTGGCATTTAGGTTCATATCCTGTGTTACAGCCATCACTTCTCCCATCGAGATGCCGTAATGACGCATCCGTTCGGGATCTAGCTGAATCTGATATTCTTTGATATCTCCTCCGAGCACAGCCACTTGTGCCACTCCTCCGGTAGACAGCAGGCGTGGACGGATGGTCCAGTCCGCAATCGTGCGAAGATCGAGCATGGAAGTGGAGTCGGCAGTCAGACCGACGATGAGCATTTCGCCTAAGATAGAAGACTGTGGTCCAAGAGTCGGTTTGCCGACATTGACCGGCAGCGATTCGCTGACCACCGCTAATTTCTCACTAACAATCTGACGAGCGAGATAAATATCCGTTCCCCAATCAAATTCTACCCAAACAACGGAAAATCCGTTAGTAGAGGAAGAGCGGACACGGCGCACACCCGTAGCTCCGTTTACGGCAGTTTCAACAGGAAAAGTAACGAGTTGTTCAACTTCTTCTGCAGCCATACCGTTCGCTTCGGTCATGATTACTACCGTAGGTGCATTTAGGTCGGGGAATACGTCTACTTCCGTATGCATGGCGGTATACGTTCCCGCAATAAGCAGGAGGATGGTCGCACAAACTACCACCAGCCGGTTGTGTAGGGAGTAATGTATAATTTTATTAAGCATGATATTTCATTAATTGAGAGTTATAAATAACTTGATAGATGCGCCGCACAAAAAAAACGGTTGCGACGCCTAGTCTCTTTAGTGTTCGTGGCTGTGTGCCGGGATTGCATTGCTTGCGCTTGCCAGTCGAACCTGATAAGCACCCTCGGTCACTACACGGTCGCCAGCCTTTACACCAGTTAGGATTTGAACGCTTTTGCCGTTGTCGGCTCCTATCGTTACTTCCTGTTTTTTATAACCCTCTTCGTCCAGTTGCAGATATATGAAGAATATGCCTTGTTCCTCTGTCAGCGCGGTGCGCGGAAGAGAAATCACGTTTTCCATTGCTGAAGAAAGCAGGAATACCTCCACAAATGAGCCGGGAATCACTTCCCCTTTGTTGTCGAACTCAAAAGTGACAGGCACATAAAAAGAATTGTCTCCGGCAGCTTTTCCGAAAGAGAGAAGTTTACCGTTCAATGCTTTCAACTCGTACACCTGATTATTATAAGGAGTCTGGAAATTGGCGGAACTGATGGTGCGGAGATACGGGTAATACTTTTCCGACACTTCGGCACGGAGGAAAAGACGACGGTTCTGCGTCACGCTTACCAGCGGTTGTCCGATTGTCACATAGTCACCTTCTTTCACGAGAATACTTTTCACATATCCGGCAATAGGAGCCGTAATGCTTTGGCCGATAGCTGAATGATTCTTGGAAAGAGCTTCGTAACTAAGACGGGCGTTTTCGTAACTTTGCTCCGCTTGTGCAAAATCCTTGTCGGATACGATTTTGTTTTTAACAAGCTCCTTCATACGTTCGTATTCCTTCTTGGATACCTCGTAGGCAATGCGGGCACGTTGCACCGGATCACCATCGGCGATATTCTTTGAAGAAATAGTGACTAGCGGAGTGCCGCTGCCGACGCTCATACCTTCCGTTACTTTTCCACGGAAAGATACCACGCCGGCTACTGTAGCTACGGCAACCGATTCATCCCCTTGAGCAGCCAGCACCTGTCCGCTGGTTTTAATCACTTGCTGGAAAGGTGCAGGTTCAATAACGCTCACCTTTACACCGGCTGCTTCAGCTTTCGCTTTCGGAAGAATGATTTCATCACTGTGGGCTTCGGCAGCTTCGTTGTATTCATCGGCTGCTTCATGATTGTGTTCTCCGCTACATTCGCCTTCATGGGAATGATCGGGTCCTTCTGCCTCGTAATTATGTCCTTCCGCGGCATGATCGTGTTCATCGTGTGTGTGTGTGACGGTACTATTATTACAGGATCCCAGCACGAATAAGCCCAGGATTCCCACGAAAATAAGTTTTTTCATAATGATATTTTCCTACTAAATTTTACTGTTTTCTTTTTACGCTACAAAGATAAGGTAGCGCAGATGTAACTAATTTGCATTTACGCTTTTACGCAAAAACAGAGTAGGGAGGGGCACGAAGAGAAGTGGTACGATGAGTATCCGTACCATGCAGAGAGTCTCGGTAAACGTAATAGTTTTTAATCCGTTTCTCTTGCGGTCGTAATAAATGCTCGATGATTACATCCGTGAATAAGGTAGCGATGAATACGTAATCCGGTCCGCTATCCGTATGTATGGATGGAGTGGGAGAGTAGAAACGAGTCATACATTCGCTGCTGCAACATGAGTCGTTTCCCGGGTGATGATGATGCGTGGGACATTGCTGTTCTACAGGCAAGTCCTGCTTCATGCAAATCATTCCGTTGGGGTGATGATGATGGGGAATAACCGCTGCCACCAACATAATAATGTTGATAAAAAACAGCAGAGTTACTATAATTCGTTTCTTCCCTTTCATCCTTTCTTTTAGAGGTTATCCGCTTTTCAGAGCTTCAAAGTGCAAATATACAAATACTTTTATTTCGCCTGTAGCCGATACCCTCTTTTTATTATTTATTATTTCTTTTCCAGTTCTTGCAACGAATCCATTTTCTTCTTTTCGAGGAACTCATAGATACCGCAAAGATGTTCCGTCACCTTTTGATTACCGAACTCATACACCTTGGTAACCAGCCCGTCAAGGAAGTCACGGTCGTGTGAAACGACGATCAGCGTACCATCAAAATCCAGCAATGCCTGTTTTAGAATATCTTTCGTTTTCATGTCCAGATGATTCGTCGGCTCATCTAAAATCAGGAGGTTGACAGGTTCCAGCAATAATTTAATCATAGCCAGACGGGTACGCTCTCCACCCGAAAGCACTTTGACCTTTTTCATCGATTCCTCGGGACCGCCAAACATAAACGCTCCCAGCAAATCACGAATCTTGTTCCGGATATCCCCTTTGGCTACATCGTCAATCGTTTGGAAAACCGTTAGGTTTTCATCCATCAGCGAAGCCTGATTTTGAGCGAAATATCCAATTTGCACATTATGTCCGAGAGTCAATGTACCGTCATGCTCAATCTCCTTCATGATACACTTCACGAGCGTAGACTTACCCTCACCGTTCTTACCAACGAAAGCTACCTTATCACCACGCTCAATCGTCAGATTAGCATTGCGGAATACCACTTTGTCTCCGTATGTCTTTCCAACACCCTCCATGATGACCGGGTAACTGCCCGAACGGGGTGAAGGCGGGAATTTCAGTCGCAATGCAGAAGTATCCTCCTCGTCCACTTCGAGCAATTCCAGCTTCTCCAGCATTTTGACACGGCTCTGCACCTGCAACGTCTTTGAATAAGTCCCCTTGAACCGTTCGATAAACTCCTTCGTTTCAGCAATAAACTTCTGCTGCTCGTCATAAGCCTTCTGTTGCTGTTCGCGGCGGTCCTTGCGCAGCTGCAAATATTGCGAGTAATTTACCTTGTAATCATAGATACGTCCCATCGTCACTTCGATGGTGCGTGTTGTAATATTATCCACGAATTTACGGTCGTGACTAATTACAATGACCGCTTTTCCATTATTAATAAGAAAATCCTCCAGCCATTGAATAGATTCGATATCCAGATGATTCGTCGGCTCATCGAGCAAGAGCACATCCGGTTTCTGCAACAGCAATTTGGCGAGTTCGATACGCATTCGCCATCCACCGCTGAAATCACTCGTCTGGCGTTGGAAATCTCCTCGGGTGAATCCTAATCCAAGCAATGCCTTTTCCACATCCTCTTCATAATTAGTAGCATCGATTGAATAAAACTTCTCGCTCAAGCTGGACACTTCCTCGATCAGCGCCATGTAACTGTCGCTCTCGTAGTCCGTCCGTGTTTCAAGCTCCTTGTTCAACTTTTCGATCTGCGCTTCCATCTCATGAAGATGTGAAAAAGCCTGTGCCGTTTCGCCAAACACTGTTCTTCCGTCTTCCGTCATCAGATGTTGAGGCAGGTATGCTACTACGCAATCTTTGGGTGCGGAAACTTTTCCACGTGTCGGTTGCCGTGCGCCTGCCAAAATCTTTAGCAGCGTACTTTTTCCAGCCCCGTTTTTGCCCATCAGAGCGATGCGGTCTTTTTCATTAATTACGAAAGAAATATCACTAAATAAAGCAGTGCCGCCAAACTCTACGGCTAGTCCGTCAACAGAAATCATACTATTCTTTTAAATTGAGGCGCAAAGATAGCGAAATATATGAATATTTTTTATACCTTGCGGGCTGAAAAGGAAGATAGCTCTAAAAAAACAGATAAAAAAAACAATATATAAGCGATATGGAAAGCGAACAAATGAATGAATTCAGACCTTTAATTTTGGTAGCTGAAGACGATGACAGCAACTTTAAATTAATCAAGGCTATCATAGGCAAAAAGTGTGATATCGAGTGGGCTAAAAATGGCCAGGAAATGGTGGAGTTGTTTCAGCAACACCAGCAAAGAGCCAAAGCAATGCTGATGGATATTAAGATGCCGGTGATGAACGGATTGGAAGCAACGAAGATAATTCGTGAATCTAACACAGAAATTCCTATTATCATGCAGACGGCTTATGCTTTTAGCTCGGATAAGGAAAATGCAATGAATGCAGGAGCAACTGAAGTATTAGTGAAACCTATCACCTTGGGTATTCTCCGCACTACGTTGAGTAAATATTTACCCGATTTGCAGTGGTAAGATTGATTCTTACGAGATTTTTTTTAGTTTATTAAAAAAGTGCTTAAGCGTTAAAAACGTAAAAGCATGGAAAAGAAGTATGATTGGGTAGAAAAATGGTATTACTCTAACTTCATCTAATGCATTTGGATAAAATAAAATAGGCGAACCTCACGGTTGGCCTATTTTTGTTCGTCTCTGTTAATTTGTTAGAGTACAGAAACGACTCTATGTAAAGTCTCTCTTTTGAGAGATTTTAAGTTCATTATTTGTTTCCGCCAGCCCACCATACGGCCTCGCTATATACGTACTGTCCATCACCGAAAGCAGCTTTCACTTCAGGATTTGCCAATACATCGTCTGCTCCATAACCGAAGCGCAATGGGAATTTACTGCTGTTCTGCGGGTTTTTCAGTACAATGAAGTTTTCTCCTGCACCTTTCAGACGGCGGTAGTCATTATAGGCTTCCAGTGATTCGCCGGATGCGCCGAAGAAAGCAAGATACTTCTGTATCATTGTCTCTTGCAGAGGGTTGGCATCGAATAACGGTTCCACTTCATCCGTGAAATAGGCTTCTGCCACATCTGCACCCAAATCGCTGTCACCATCATATATCCAAGTGTCTGCAGCATCTATAATTGAATTTCCCAGATTCTCGAATCCGGCAGTGACTGCATCTTTCAAAGCAGTCTTAGCTTCGCCCAGTCTGCCTCCCAAACGGCACAATGCTTCTGCTTCAAGGAATTTCACTTCGTGATAGCTGATTAAAAGAGTAGGAGCCGACATAGCCCATGATATCATCGACATACCATAATTATTCTGCAACTCTTGCGGAGTTCCGTTAGGAGCCGCTTTGATGCCTGCGATGTCCGTAGCTTGCGTAGCTCCGTATCCATAAGTGATATATCCGGTAGGATCAGGTTCCAGGAACGCTTGCGGTGCTCTGGGGTCATTGCGCTCAACGAACTTTTCAATCAGACTTGCACTAGCTGCTAAACTGTTGCGGCTGTAGCTGAAGGACCAAAGCGGATTCAATTGCGAATCAGCATCGTAAACGGCCAACTTACATTCTTCACTTGCGTTGGCAAATGATTTGCTCACATAAGTAAGAATATTCTGAAGATCTGTAGTCTTGTTGGCACTTTTATTGAGCAGACGCATTGTATAACGTGCTTTTAACGCATAGGCCGTTTTAAGCCACATACTTGCCTGTGTACTGGTGTTTGAACCATAGATCAAGTCTTTAGAACCGACTGCACCGGATAAGCCCGTATCTTTGGCAGTACCGTTATTCAGTAGAGTGATGGCATCATCCAGGTTCTGCATTACTTCCTGATAGATACTTTCCTGTGTATCCATTTTAGGTTGCATATACATCGGTGTACCGTCCGGATTGAGGATACCTGTCTGGCTATACGGTGTGTTTCCAAACACATCGGCTGCCACAGCTCCATTGTAGGCGAGCAGGATTTTAGCAATCGCTTCCGTCACTACGTTTCCTTTTTCCGAAGGATCTTCTTCGCATTTCTTGATAACGATTTTAGCATTCTTGATATTTGAGTACACGTTGATCCATGCATTGTTGTAGGTAGTAGCCGTTGTGGGCTCTCCGCTGCGTACTTCCGCGCGGTAAAGCTGGTTGGATATACCCGTTTCATGTTCTATGTAAACAGAAGAATAGAGCGAGAAATCCCCTCCTACAGTGCTGAATGCAGTACTTACGCCTAAGTCCGTAATTAAGAACTTAGCGGGCGCATCCAACGGATTGTTAGGGTTTTCATTGATTTTATCCATTGCGTCTTCCGTACAAGCAGAAGCAATGGTAGCAGTCAAGAAAGAAACTGCCAGCAATTTTCCTATTGATTTATATTTTTTCATTGTCTTGCAGATTAAAATTTAATGTTGAAACCAAAGCCGAAACTAGCTGTTTGCGGCATTGAATAATCTTCAAATGCTCCTGCCATGTTGTTGTTACCCTGACTGGCTTCCGGATCGAGGTCAGGCAATTGTGCCCAGATCAGAATGTTTCTGGCAAATGCGTTTACAGAAAGTTCAATCGAACGTTTTTGAAGAATTTTGTAGTTGACAGCCACTTCACGCAGTTTGATGAAAGAGTTGTCATATACAGAAGATTCGTCGATGTCGTTCAAACGGCTGTAATATACCTGTTGTGCGTTTGCACCTGTGATGGCGATATCGTTTTTAGTTCCATCAGTTTTGTAGCCGTCAAAGATGATAGTACCATCACGGTTTTCCGTTCTCTTGCTGACACCATAGTAGTCTGCCAGTCCGGTTGTCCTACTATACATCTGACCACCCTGTTTCCAATCGAGCACTGCGCTGATTGTACACTTCCATAAGCGTAATGTGGTGTTGAAGCCCATCAGGAAGTCCGGAGAAACCTTACCGATAACCTGTGCTTCACCAGCGATAGGTAAACCGTTTTCGTCTACCAGACGATTACCATTCGCATCTCTCTTGAAGCCTACACCGTAGATGACAGGGAATTTCTCACCTGCTGAAGCGCGTACCTGCGGAGTAACGTATCCTCCCAGAGAGATATTCTCCACACCCGGTGCCAGTTCATCTACGTAGTTGTCGATCTTCGTCCAGTTGAATGCAAAATCCCAGTTGATATTCTTCGTCCGGATTGGATTGAAGCCAAGAGTGAATTCATGCGTGTTGGTATGAATCTTACCACCGTTGGTGAGCAGTTTGCTAGCACCGGTAGAAGAAGCCAAAGGCACTTCAAAAATCTGGTCTTTAACGTTCTGGCGTGAGTACGTATAACTGAATGTGATTAAGTTATCGAGGAAGTTCACGTCAGCGCCCACTTCATACGAACGTGTATTCTGCGGTTTCAGTTTCGGGTCGAAAATCGTGTAGTACGGAGTATAGGCGGTAGTACCTTTCATCGGGTACATGATTGGAGTCAACGTATAGAATCCACCTCCATACGTAGGAGTAGAGTAGTAGTTTTCAAGGAAATCCCCTGCTTGTCCTACTTCCGCATACGATACTCTCAATTTGGCGTGATTAACTATATTGTTTTTCAATGCATCTAATTCCGTCAGGATAAAACCAGCCGAAATAGAAGGATAGAAGAAAGAGCGGTTGTTACGTGGCATATTGGATACATAGTCCTGACGTCCGGTGAGGGTCAGATAAAGCATATTTCTGTAAGAAGCCGATACGTTACCGAAGAATCCCACCGTACGGTTTTTCCATGTCTCTTCCTCTGTCTGTTGAGTAGTGGCGTTGTTGATGTGGTTCCATCCCGGGAAGTTGTAGTTCGTACCATATTCATAATACTTCTTTCTGTTGCTTTGGATAATTTCGTTACCCACTACCGCGTTCAGTCCCCAGTCTTCATTGATATGCCAGTCGTAGTTGATGGTCAGCAATGAGTTGTATGTAGCATTTGTCCAGCCGTAGTTCTCGATCTGTCCGCGACCGCCACCGGTGTTGCTACCATATCCGTAGCTGTCTACATAGTGAGTGGTGTAAGCATCCACACCAACCATGTATTTCGCGTTCAACTTGTGGTTCGTTGTGCCGAAATCAGTCTGATAGCTTGCATACACATTTCCGAAGAAGCGGTTGGTATCTTCCGTAAATTTGTTGTTTTCCATCGCCCAGTAAGCGTTGTCAAAGCTGCCACGGAAAGAATTCTGTGTGTACGGGTTACCGTCTACGTGACTTGGAATACCGGCCAGATCATAGCTGGGAGGAGCTGCGTAAACCGTTCTCAACAGACCGTTACCGGAAGTCACTGCCTTGTCGATAGAAGTAGTGATATAGTTAGCTGTAAATCCGGAACTCCAGTTGTTAGTCAGTTTCGTGTCAGCACTAACCTTTACATTATATCTGTCCATACCAGTGCTTGAGATAATACCGTCCTGATGTGTATTTCCCAATGAGATAGAGTAGGAGCTTTTGTCGAGCATCTGCGCTACATTCAATGAATTGCTCCAGGTGATTCCTGTGTCGAAGAAGTCTTTTGCATTGTCATACGCCTGTGGAGTAGCCCACGGGTCAAGACCGGCTGCTGCACGCTGGGGAACATAATATTTTCCCTGTTGCTTACCGAACTTCTGCGTGTATTCGTTATCTGTGTTACCTCCATACGTTGCGTCGTTTGGAAGTTCGGAAATCTTAGGTCCCCAAGACGTTCCCGAAGTAGTACTGAATACTCCACCCGAACCTTGTGCGTATGTTTTCTGGAACTCCGGCAGACGACCGACTACATCGAAGCTGACATTAGAAGAGAAGCTAACCTGCGGTTTGCCTTTTTCCAGTCCTTTACCACTCTTGGTTGTGATGATAATCACACCATTGGAAGCGCGGATACCATAAAGTGCAGATGCAGCCTGTCCTTTCAAAATGTTGATACTTTCAATATCATTAGGGTCGATATCTACCGCACGGTTGGCGAAGTCCGCTCCGCTCACACTACCATTGTTCTGAATGTCTGTGCTAACATCCGGCGTACTGGTCACCGGCATTCCGTCAATAACGTAAAGCGGAGTGTTGTCACCCGAGAAAGAACGTGCACCACGGATAGTGATCTGTGAAGAAGCTCCCGGCATACCACTTGAAGGCTTCACGTCCAAACCGGACACCTTACCTTGCAACGCTCCCGCCAGATTAGAGTTGGCAGCTTGCGTCAGTTGATCCGATTTTACGTCCTGAACGGCGTAACCCAGTGCTTTTTTCTCGCGTGAGATACCCATGGCTGTCACCACAACCTCATCCAGTGCTTTCGCGTCGCTTTTCAAAACAACTTTTATCACTCCCGGTTTGATGGAAACGTCCTGCGAAATCATTCCTACATAAGAAACGCGCAAAGTTTTAGCAGAACTTGGTATGTAGAAGTTTCTGCCTTTATCATTGTTAATAGTTCTTTAACCCTTTTGAAGGTGCAAAATGATAAAAAGATACCGTTTGGGAGGTAATAATGTTCTCTTTTTCTTGAAAAGCCTGATTTTGGTGCTATCTTTATGACAGAAACTGTCTTTTAAAAGATGCTAAATTCAAAAGAAGTTGTTTTAACCTATCAGTTTTTAGAAACTTATTGCTTTCAAAACGATACTTTTTAGTTAAATACGTAACACTTTTTTCGATTTGTCATAATTCGTGTTATCTTTGCAACCTGTTAGAGACAAAAAATCTGTTTATAGGTTAAATTTAAGAGAGAATTTATGAAAAGAAAATTGATGTTCTTAATGACCTTCCTTTTTATAGGTATAGGTCTGGTGACAGCTCAAACATCCAGAGTTACCGGTTTGGTTACCTCTGAAGAAGATGGGCAACCTGTCGTAGGTGCTTCAATATTGGTGAATGGCACTACCCTTGGTACTATCACTGATATTGACGGTAAGTTTACAATCACGAATGTACCAAGTTCTGCTAAGACTTATTGATTTTTCTTTCCTCCTTTCCTTCTGCTTTTTTTCTCCTATCTTGTTGTTTTTCAATGTTTTTGTTTCGGATTTTAAAAATTAACCTATTCTTCCGGTTTCTTTTATTGAAACTTCCTTTATCAATTCTTATCAATTTAGTAGTCTTTGCTTCTCATTGATTTTTGAGAAGGGATTAATATTCTACCCAAATTTTTAATAAATTTCCCGGTGTTTTTCTTTATCTAGGCGTTTTTAATATTCGTGTTTTGGAGGTATGAGTTAAATGTTACAATCTAATAGTGATTGAAATTATGAGTGATAGTAAAGGAGAATATGAAGCACTGCAAGTATAAGTTGTCTGACACCCGGGTCTCATGATGCCTGACATCCGGGTGTCAGCATACCCAACATCCGGGTGTCGGTATGTCTGAGACCCGGGTGTCAGATAACCTAGTTCTACTAACTAAAATAAAGGTAAAGCTATACTATTTAATTTGTATTAGAACAAATCAAATTTACGTCTCTACAAAATGGGATTTTCAGCTTGTGTTATTTTATTCCGCCACGATCACTTCGATGTCATAACCTATGAAAAGTCCGCTCTCTATAACACCGGTGATTGTCTTCAGTTGTTCTTCGAGCGAAGAGTCGATGTAGTTGAAACGGGTGTCGAGGATAAAGTTGCCGTTTTCTGTAAAGATAGGTCCATCTTTGCCACGAGCGGGACGAAGAACAATCTCCGAGGCATCCAGTCGCTGCAACTCATGCTCTACATAAGTCAGTGAGTCCGGAAAGACCTCTACAGGGATGGGAAATTTGCTTCCCAACTGATTTACACGCTTGCTGGGGTCGATGATGATGAACGTTTTATGGCTGCTTCTAATCAGTAGTTTCTCTTTGAACATCGCTCCGCCACGTCCCTTAATCAAGTTCTGTTGCGGATCTACTTCGTCCGCTCCGTCGAATGTCCAGTCGGGTCGTTGGTTCCAGAGGGTAGTTTGGGGGATGTCTAGCTGTATGCAGGTCATCGAGATTTCTTGTGAGGCGGGAATCACTTCGATATGCAAGTGCTCTTCACGAATTCGTCGTGAGAGTTCGAACAGAGTCAGGTAGACTGTAGAGCCGGAGCCGGCTCCTATCACATCTCCGTCTTTTGCCGTGGCGGCAATTTCACGGGCTACATGTTCTTTTGCCTCTCGGTTGATGATGGAGTCCGACCATTGCAGGTGTTTTATCAGGTGATTCTCCCAATCCATAAGTTTACGTTCTAAATCGTTTTCGTTTTTAAGTTCCTCTTTTCTATATAACGAATTTGTGAATCTGTTTGTTTGTTCGTTTCAAATTCAGAAGGAAAAAAACTCATTAGCGGCAATTCAATCATTTAAATCGTTAATAAACGATTCGTTAATTTTTAACTTTATTGCGTTAAACGTTAACGAACCTCTGCTTTTTATTAAACCGTGTTATAAGTTAGGTTGCTTTGGCCTGAAAATTTGGAGATGACCGAAAAGTCCGTATCTTTGTACTGTGTTTTTCATAGTATTAGATTTAAGGTTAACAAAGATTGGCTGTCTGGGATAGATAGCCTTTTTTTTGTCCCTACCATTCCTTACAGAATCAGCCAGATCGCAATGATATGTCCGATGCTGCCTCCCAGGCAAAACAAATGGAAAGTGGCATGCATATACGGTTTGCGTAATGAATAAAAGACAGCTCCCACGATGTATGAGACTCCGCCGCCGATCAGCCACCAGAAAGCAGTAGTGGCTCCCAGTTCTCCCAGATGATCTAGCAAAGGCTTCATGGCCACTAATATGCACGCACCCATACCCACATAACAGGCCGTTTCGAGGTTGCTGTGTTCTTTCAGCTTTTTGAAGCTAAGAATGAAACCGGCAATAGCCGACAGCCAGACGAAAGCGAAGATTCCCCATCCCCATCCTCCGGCATGCCGCAGGACAAGTAGCGTGAAAGGAGTGTAGGTGCCCGCGATGTGCAGGTAGATAGCTCCATGATCGAATTTGCGGAGCAACTCTTTCAGTTTCCCCGGACGGCTGCCGTGATACCACGTAGAACTGATATAAGAGGAAAGCATCCCCGCCAGATAGACGGATACACAAGCAACTGCCCACTGCGGTTCCATATTCTCGGAAGCCTTTTCCAATAGGAAATATCCGGCCACGATTCCAAGCAGGATGCCTATTCCGTGGCTAAGGGTATTTGCCCATTCTTCTATATGATTGTATCGTTTGTTCTTCAATGTTCCTTTTTTTGAATGGTTAAGTCACAAAAAATATTGAGTCGCAAAGATACTTTATTTTCCGTAAAGCGTTTCCCCCCTTATTCTTTTTTTAAAATGATTTTTCCTCCATATTGTCCTGCCACTTGCTTGCGGAAATCAATGAATGCCGCATATTCATCCGGACTGTAACCCCCTTTGCGCATAAACAATCGGTGAGTGATGTAGATTTCCTTATCTTTCACCTGAATACCGGAATGGAAACTGCCGAACTTGCTTTTCACGTCAAGCGGTTTCGGAAGTCCTTCGATTACATATCCTTCCGGCAGTTGGATGTGGATGCTGTCGGTATCTGTGTATCCGTAGTTGATGTAAATGGGATAGGTGCGCTTCGTCACAGGAGGAACACTGAATTCTTTTCGGAACACATTGGTGGGGATAAACAGACGGTTGCCCGTTTTATGCCCGTATTGATTGCTGGTGGCAGTGTAGTCGAAGGTGATAGACGGATTGGCCTCCTTGCACTCGCTGATTTGCAGGTTCTGAATATCGGCTTGGGATAAGTTGATGCTTGAACGGATGCGGTCTTTCTGTTTGTTAGGCTCCAGATAGACGATGCCTGCTTCATTCTCATATTGGAAAATCCGGGAGATTTCGTTCACCTCTATCCGTGCCTCGGCTGTGGGGGAGAGGGTGATGTTGGCAACGATGTGCTGCGTGTTCAGTGAGTCGGGATAGGTGGGTAGGCGACACATCTGGCCGCCGGTCGGTTCGATGAGTAAGGCGTCGTGTCCCGCAATGTCTTGGTGGACATAACCGAAGGGAAGCGATGGGTTTGTACATTCCAGCCAGAGCGTATCTTGGGGAAGTGGAACTTGCAGGATGACGTGATTCATCTGGTTGGCACTGGAGAAGTCCGGTAGTAGACGCTCGTTGGTGGTGCTGATGACTGTATAAGTGGAAGCAATTCCCAACTCTTTCAGCATGGCGCGGGTGTAATTGGACAATCCTTTACAGTCGCCGAATCCCGTGCGGCAAACATCGGCGGCGGCAATGGGCTGTAAACCTCCGATGCCTAGTTGGATGCTCACGTAACGGGTGGTTTTGGCCAGATAATCGTAGATTGCTTTCACCTTGTCCCGGTCGGTAGTGCAGCTGGTTGTCAGTTCGTGCAGTTTGGCGCGGAAAGGTTCGGTGAGCAGGTCGCGCCCGTCGAGCAATCGGTATTGCCATTCTCCGTACTTTTGCCAGTTGCTCATATCGCCTTCCGACTTGTCGTACTTGAAGGCGGAAGGCGCAAAATAGACACGTGGAAACAGTTCAGTAAAATCCGGTCCGAAAGGTTCTTTAATGATGGGAGAGAGTTTGGAGGCGGTGGCTTCAAGCACTTGCTGTCCGTTGGCTCCGGTGGATTCTTTTACCTGGATTCCTTTTCCTTGCGTGTTCAGTTCACGATATCTGCATCCTTGTCCTGCGGGCAGTTCGATCCGGTAAGTCGCTTTTTCCACACCTTGGTTGAAGTCTGCCAGCGGTATAAAGGGGGGATAGCCGATCAGACCGTTGTTGCACTTCACTTCCCATTCGTATTTCACCGTGAAAGGGAGAGAAGGATAATTGCATTCGTAAAAATAAAAATAATCATCCGTGCTAAGCGAGGAGCTGTATTCACTTTTCTGTAGTTCAGATTTCTTTATCTTACGTACACTTTGTCCATCGGCATTGATGATTTCCCCGGAGAATTTCTGCAAAGAACGGAACATATCACATCCGCAGAAGAAATGTGCAGCTTCCAACCCCTTACGGTTGAGGATGGTGATTGTCAGGCTCTCTTTTTCTATGGATTGGGTCATAGATTTGCAGAGAACCTCTGTGCGTGCTTCAACGATAACGGAATTGGCATCCTTGAGAATATCCTGTGCACATGCCGGCTGTATGTGCAGACTTAGGCAGATAAGGACACAGGACAGGCTGAATGCCCGATGTGTCATTTGCTTCAGGATGAGATAGCTGGAACGGATCATCGGTATAGATAGGTAAAGTTTATATTTTCTTGAGTACGATCAGCGCATTATTTTTCTCGATCACTTTAGTCCACAGTTCTTGTAGTTGTTTATATTGTTCGGAAAGGAATATATATCCCTTTAAGTGGAATACATAATTGAGCAGGATTGTATTTCCCTGTTTCTGAATCATATATTTGCATTGCAGGCCGTCTCCTTCCGACCGGATGGCTTGTAATTGGGGGAGTTCTTCCACTTCGTAGCCTTCGGGGAGAGTCAGGGTAGACAACATTGTGAACTTGTACGGATACGGAAGTTCGATGGGGAGCACCCGTTCCGTCTGGATAAACGGATTACTCTTTAGTTGCGGAAAGAGCATCGGATTGATATAAAGATGATTGTCCGTCCGGTTGACTTGCAAGACGAAATCGAATTCTTCTTCTATCAGTGCCCAGTCATTTTCTTGTTTTTTCACTTTCAGGTTGGCGACAGTGAGTTGCTCTTTCTGACTACTGATCTTGTTTTCGGGATTCGAGACGAGGCTGTCCTGCTTATGTTTTGCATTTGCCTGATACTCTACAGCTTCTTGTCCGTAAAGAACTGTGCTGCGATGTCCTTTCACCTGATCTCCTTCTATTCGGGCATCGATTTTCATGAAACTTTTGTTGTTGGAAAGAGCCATCACATTCACCCATTTATTCTCTTCTTTCTCTTTCCGGGAAAGGATGCGTGCTTTGTTTACAGACAATTCAAGCGGTAATATATTAAAGGCAGGTACGTCCATAGAACTGTCTAAAAATACATATTTTTGTTTGTTTATATCGTGGATAGCAACAAAGAACGTATTTAGTTTTTGCAGAGAAGGAAAGTTGTACGGCAGCATACCTGATGAACGTCGGCTCATAACCACCGGATAGGCCTCCAGTCCAAAGTCTTTCAGGATGCTGATAAGGATGAAATTCAGGTCGGCATTACTGCCGCTTCCTTTTTTGATTACTTTTTCGAGCTCTTTGCTGTAGAGCTGATACCGTCCGTTCCAGGCCATTTTCTTTTTGAGCACCTGGAAGGCGCAGATGATTTTCTCCTCGAAATTCATTTCGCTGTTGTAGGCTTGTTTGGTTTCAGGGCGGAAAGGGTTGGTGAGTGAGAGGTGTTCGCCGAACTGTGTATTTTCCGGTTTGAGCAACTGCTTGTCTACATCTTCCCATTTCTGGCTGTATGGTTTGTATTCATTGGGGGTGAATTGAGTGCCTTGCAGATCGAAGCTCACTTGCACCTTATAGTCTTCCGGACACCAGCAGTAGGATTCGTCCTGACGGATAGCCGGAAGGTTGCGTGAGATAAAGGTGGTTTCTTGTGCCGAAACGGTGAAGTCTTTGCTGACTCCACCCGCACCGGAGCCTTCACGTTCCGTGGCATGAATGGAGGAGTCTCTTTGCTTCACTTGTATGTAGTCCTTTCCCCGGAGTTCGATGTTGTAGACAAATACATGAGGGATGGTGATTTTATACTGGTTGTAGAGCATCGGGAGTTCTTCCTGCATCATCCAGTTGTCGATGTGTGAGAAATAGTCGGAGTAGAGTTTGTAGTGATATTCGATGATAGTGCCCTCTTTGACAGCAGGCAAAGAGAATTTTAGTATTTTATACAGGTTATTGAACCGTTCGAAAGAGATGGATTCCCGCTTCATGGGTGTTTTTATGCATTTCCCGTTTTCCATATTGTAGGAGCAGCCTTCTATCTCACTGGCTCTTTCCTGTCCTTCATCTTTATCGGTAGGAGAGTAGTAGGGAACGGACACGTCGGCGTATGACACTCCTTGTGGTTTCAGGATTTTGATGCGTACCCAGTGCTCGGTAGTTAGTTGAAAACCGTCATGGTAGATGAAGTCACTTTGTCCCTGATGGAAGAGATAAATAGCCGTAGCGGTGGTGTCCGGGGCATAAGAGGTGAGAGACAGTTCTTCTTTGGAGGGTTTTCCGTATTTCAGATTGGGCTCTATGGTGGCTGTTGTGGCTTGCTGTGGGTAGACAGGCGACAGGAGCTGTAATAGAAATGCGCAGAGAATGAATAGTTTTCTCATAATTGTGTTTTTTGTAGTATGCTCACAAAGATAAAAAAAATAGAGAAAGGTGTACCGCCTTTCTCTATTTTAATTTTGTTTTATGTATAAAATATATTATACCAAATGTCTGATCCATTCTTCGCGGTCGCCGGGGAGAAGGTCGATAACGGGAACTTCTACCATCGTGTAGCATCCCGGTTGTTGCTTCATGGAAGCACGTGCCACGCATACCAGTACTTGTGCGGTCAGTGCGGGGTTATTGATACGCATATTAAATTCGAACAACTGGTTCTGTGTTTTGCCGGATACACCTTTGCGAGTCAGATTTACACCATGACCCATGTCCAGCAGGGCGTCTACACTCGGAACGAGTTTCACGTGTGTTTCATCGTTCACGAAGTAAGGATCTGCTTTGATGGCAGCGGCTACTTCTTCAAATTTATATCCGTCTTTCAGTTCGATGTATACCATGCGGCGATGGATTCCCGTGCCGGTCGGAATGGTCATGGAAAGGGCAGCTTTCACTCCGTCAATGGCTTTTACGGCTACTGTGTGTCCCATGCTCATACCGGGACCGAAGTTGGTGTAGGTGATGCCTTTCGGAGCAATTGCTTCCAGCATGGTGCGTACGATGGAGTCGCTTCCCGGATCCCATCCGGCAGAGATGATCGATACGGCTTTATGTTCTTTGGCGGTAGCATTCAAGGTACGGCGC
The DNA here is from genome assembly GCF_003435205.1 of Bacteroides sp. AF32-8BH. Lineage (NCBI taxonomy): Bacteria > Pseudomonadati > Bacteroidota > Bacteroidia > Bacteroidales > Bacteroidaceae > Bacteroides > Bacteroides sp. AF32-8BH. The sequence goes on from NZ_QVLZ01000022.1 coordinate 30,542, forward strand.
AGGTCTACGATACTGGTGTGGATATCGAAACTGTCTACCGTGTTAATACCCATCGCCAGATATTCTTTTGCATATTTTTCTACGCTGCGGGTCGGCGTGCAAAGAATAGCTACGTCTACTTCTCCCAGCTCTTTTATGTCCTTCACTACTGCGTAGTTTACTAACTCTTCCGGTTTGTTCTCTGCTCCTGCACGACGAACGACTCCGGCTATTTCGAAATCAGGTGCCGCCTGAAGCGCTTCAAGTACATAATGTCCAATGTTGCCATAACCAACGATGGCAGCTCTTACTTTTTTCATTCTTTTCTTGGTTTTAATGAACAAATTTCTTTCTTTTGCTTGCAAAAGTAAACAAATTACTACTAACTTTGGTTCATCTGCTTTAATATTTTTATTTTTTTCATATTCTTCATATCTAATGTACAAAAGAATAATCTGTGAAAATCAGTGTAATCTGTGGTGAGAAAGTTTTATCTTTGTCCCTGTTATGATAGAATATATTAGAGGCGAACTTGCCGAACTAAGTCCGGCAACCGCGGTGATCGACTGTAACGGGGTGGGATATGCCGCCAATATATCTTTGAATACCTATTCGGCTATTCAGGGAAAGAAAAGTTGTAAGCTATATATTTACGAGGCGATCCGTGAAGATGCGTATGTGCTCTACGGATTTGCCGAGAAACAGGAACGGGAGATTTTTCTATTATTGATTTCCGTTCCCGGAATCGGTGGGAACACGGCTCGTATGATTCTTTCGGCTCTCTCGCCTGCCGAACTGGTGAACGTAATCAGCACCGAAAATGCGAACATGTTGAAAACGGTGAAAGGCATCGGGCTGAAGACTGCGCAACGCGTGATCGTCGACCTGAAAGATAAGATAAAAACAATGGGTATGTCTGCTGCCGGAGGGGCTTCCGCAGGTTTGTTGTTACAACCTGCCAATGCGGAAGTGCAGGAAGAGGCGGTGTCTGCATTGACGATGCTAGGCTTTGCTGCTGCGCCTTCACAGAAGGTGGTGTTGGCTATCTTGAAGGAGGAGCCGGATGCTCCGGTAGAAAAGGTTATCAAACTGGCTTTGAAACGTTTGTAGTATGAAGCAACAGAAGATATATATGAAAGCATGGCTGGACGCTCACGGTCGTGTAAAGGCGGTGAATACCGATGAGTGGTATCTGGATTTCGCTAACCAGCTATTGCCGTTGGTGGCAGATTCTTTTATATACGGTGGGAGAGAGTGGGAGGAAGACCAGAAGCGAGTGGCTTTGACGTGTGCCTTGTATTTGGAAGATTGCGTAGCAGACGGAGGAAATTGGCGTCAGTTTATTCATTGGCACCGGAAAAGCTACGGACGTTATTTGCCTTTTTACGCACTGACGGAGGAATATTTGCCGGACGAAATTAACCGTGAAGATGTTGTTTTCCTTTTGTGGGCCATCAATTCTCCGGTTGGCGATGATTTTGATGGAGTAGAGAACCCGATGGATGCGGATTTGCTGGAGTTTGCGGATACGCTTTACAACCGTTTGGATGCTGCGTTCGAATTGGCTCCTATCAGCGATTATCTGGCAACGGACTGGCTGATGGAAACGGAGCTGATGCAAAAGAAGCGGATGCCTCTGCCGGTAGCTTTGCCGGGAGAAAAGATGCCTACGAACGTAGAACGTTTCCTTGAAGCGAGCAAAGGTGAACCGCTTTTATACTTTGACTCTTACGAAGCGCTGAAATATTTCTTTGTGCAGTCGTTGAAGTGGGAAGATGAAGAGGATTCTTTGTTGCCTGACTTAAAGGAGTTCGGTAACTTTGTGGTTTTTGCCAATCCGAAAGGGTTGTTGATCGGTCCTGATGTAGCCGAATATTTTGCAGACAAACGTAATCCGCTCTACAATGCCGAACTGGCTGAAGAGGAAGCATACGAGCTGTTTTGTGAAGAAGGTTTGTGTCCGTTCGATCTGCTGAAATATGGAATGGAACACGATTTGTTGCCGGAAGCACAGTTCCCGTTTGAGAACGGAAAGGAGTTATTGCAGGAAAACTGGGATTTTGTGGCTCGCTGGTTTTTGGGTGAGTATTACGAAGGAGAATAAGAATTATAAGAAATAAGTACTGTTTATATAAGTGCTGTCTATGTTAATCAAAAAAAGTAACAATCCTTTTGCCGGAAAGACAAAGTCTGCAGTCGGTAAAAAGAAGACGACCGGAAAACGGGTCGGAAAATCAAAGCAGGAAAAGGCTAATAATCAGTTGAATAGAAGGATAAAATAAAGGCGTGTAGACCACGCCGTTTTTGGTTATCAGGCTACGCCGTTTGATGATGGCAGACTACGCCTTTTCTCCCTACCAGGAAACGCCTTTTCTCTCACGCAGAGGATTAAGAGTCTCATTATGCATTTGACGGGAATAGTTGTCGTTTATGAAAAATAACAACTATTCCCGTCTATTTTATTATTAACCAATGGCTTTTTCTGGTGGATGGCTTTCCTTTTACTAATCGGTAATTTCTTCCTGTGCTTTCCGTTCTTTCTTCTTATTGATGAATCCGATTTTCAGGTTGGCTTCCTCTTGTTCTTTTTTAATCTGTTCCATGGCCGAGAGGATTTGTGCTAATTCGTAAACACCTGCTGCGGCCTGGCGGTCGGTTGGACTCATTGTCGTTTTATAGGTGCGGTCACCTATATATTCCACACGGATATTTTTGTCTTTATTGAGATTCAGGAATTCGATCACATTTCCGTCTTCCCCTAGTTTGTAGTCAGCTTTTTCTATTTTCTCGTTCATGTCCGTTGTCTCGTAGCTGTCTTTGGAGCTTGGAGTTTCTGCAAAACTGCCGTCAGGAGCAATCACTTTCACTTTTGTATGGTGAATATTGCCGGCACCACAGTAGATGGAAGTCATACTCATTATACCTTGCTCGTTCACTTGGAAGCGGAGGTACGAACGGTGCATATTTTTTTCAATGGTCTGTGTAGGCCAGAGGTAGTTGCCGACTTGTTGATATTCGGCATCTTTTTCTAGTTTGAATTTGTCCTTGATGGCATTGAATTCTTCTGTCTTTGCCTGAAAGGCGCTATCCAGGTAAGCAAGCGTTTTTTGCTGTGCCTTTGTTTCAACATCGAGCATCAGTGCCTGTCCCGCCTTACGTGCTTCGAACGCTTTGGGATAGAGAATCTTGATACTGTCAATTTGTAACTTAGCTTCTTCATAGTCGCCACGTTCGTAGGCAGCCTTGGCAACCATCAGTTTTTCATTGGCTTTTTTCTCAAGGCCATTTCCGCAGGCAGCTAATGCCAGCGTACCACAAAAGAGGATAATCAGTTTTTTCATCACAAATTCTATTTACTGGTTTTATTAGCGGCAAAAATACAAATATATCCCTTATTTTTGTAATTTTGTCCCCTCAAAACTTATAACTAAAAAGAATGATAGAGTTGACTCAAGAGGAATTGAAGCAGCATTTTAGCGAACCCATCTTCGGACAGATAGCCGAAACGGCTGATACACTCGGTATGGAGTGTTATGTGGTAGGTGGTTATGTTCGTGATATTTTTCTGCAACGTCCCTCTAAAGATATAGATGTAGTAGTTGTAGGAAGTGGAATTGCAATGGCGGAAGCCCTTGGAAAACAGTTGGGACGTGGTGCTCATGTTTCTGTTTTCAAGAATTTCGGAACAGCACAAGTAAAATATAGAGGCACGGAAGTAGAGTTTGTTGGTGCACGTAAAGAATCTTATCAACGGGATTCGCGTAAACCTATTGTTGAAGACGGCACGCTGGAAGACGATCAGAATCGTCGCGATTTCACGATCAATGCTCTGGCCGTATGTCTCAATAAAGCACGTTTTGGTGAATTGGTAGATCCGTTTGGAGGTTTGGAGGATATGAAGGAAAAGACAATCCGCACTCCCCTCGACCCGGATATTACTTTCAGCGATGATCCCTTGCGCATGATGCGTTGCATCCGTTTTGCTACGCAATTGGGTTTTTACATTGACGATGATACTTTCGAATCGCTTTGCCGGAATAAGGAACGGATTGAAATTATATCCCGTGAACGTATTGCGGACGAATTGAATAAGATTATTCTTTCTCCAATCCCCTCAAAAGGATTTATTGATTTGGAGCGTAGCGGTTTGCTGTCGTTGATTTTTCCGGAATTTGCCGCCTTGCAGGGTGTGGAAACACGGAACGGACGTTCCCATAAGGATAATTTTTATCATACGTTGGAAGTGCTGGATAATATCAGCAAGAAGACTGATAACCTTTGGCTGCGTTGGGCTGCTGTGTTGCACGACATTGCCAAACCTGCCACGAAACGTTGGGAGCCTAAAGCGGGATGGACGTTCCATAATCATAACTTTATCGGTGAAAAGATGATTCCGCATATCTTCCGCAAGATGAAGTTGCCGATGAATGAGAAGATGAAGTATGTACAAAAGCTGGTCAGCCTGCACATGCGCCCGATCGTTATCGCAGATGATGTGGTGACAGACTCGGCTGTACGCCGTCTGCTCTTCGAAGCGGGTGATGACATTGACGACTTGATGATGCTTTGTGAAGCGGATATTACTTCCAAGAATATGGAACGTAAACAGCGTTTCCTGAATAACTTCCAGTTGGTTCGACAGAAACTGAAGGATTTGGAAGAGAAAGACCGTGTCCGTAATTTCCAGCCACCTGTGAGCGGAGAAGAAATTATGGAGATTTTCGGCTTGGAACCTTGTCGTGAGGTCGGAGTCTTGAAGAGTGCTATCAAAGATGCAATCTTGGATGGAGTGATTCCGAATGAATATGAGGCGGCTCATGCTTTCATGCTGGAACGGGCAAAGAAGATGGGAATGACGCCTATTCGCTGATAGAAGGACGGAACATATATAAAATCAGGCATCGTAATCCTATAGTATTCAGACACTGATTTATGCGAATCAGTAGTTGAATTGGAGTAAAACAAGGCAGGAATGAACTAATCTTAGTTCTTCTAAGATTTAATTGGTAATATGCGATGATTTAATATTCATTATACATAGATTTATTCGTCTGACAATTGTCAGACGAATAAATCTATATATCATTAGCCATAACCCCATTAGGTATCAAAAATAAATCTGCACAAGCTCGAAATTAGTTCATTTCAGTACCGGCATGAACAAGATTCACCTCTGTACCCTCCGTGTCCTCTGTGGTGAAAACCGTATAGGAATGAATGATAACTTGCTTTCCAATTGCTGATTACTCATTGTTTCTTTATCCGTGCGTTTACCGTTTGGGCAACGTCACCGAAAAATGAGGATTCGGAGTATGTTGTTCAAAGATGATAGCCTTCATCTTTTCCACGATATCTGGATGTTGGAGTGTTATGTCATGATCCTCATGAATATCTGTTTTTAGATTATAGAGGAACGGTGTTCCTTTTTTCACTACCATTTTCCAATCATCCATGCGTACGGCAATCTGGTCTGTTTCATCAAATTCCCAATACAGAAAATCATGCTTCTTTTGCTTTTTATTACCCAGGAGTGTGGGGGCGAAAGAAATCCCATCGAAATAATCGACTTCTTTTTCCTTATTGCGGTATTTCTTTTCGTAGTCTTTGATACCAATAACTTCGCAGAACGTCGGCATTAAATCATAAAATGCACAGATGTGATCGTTTACTTCGCCTGCAGGTATGTGTCCCGGCCAACGGGCGATAAATGGAATGCGTATTCCTCCTTCGTGACATTGACGTTTCAGTCCGCGTAGTTTTCCGTCTCTGCCGAAGAAAGTAGGATCAGCTCCGCCTTCCTCGTGAGGGCCGTTGTCACTGGAGAAAATAACCAATGTGTTTTCGTCCAGTCCTTTTTCTTTCAGTTTTTTCAAAACTTCGCCCACGTAATAGTCCAGGCGGGTAATCATTCCGGCAAATTGGGCGTGTGTATGCGTGATGGCGTTGTATCGTGAGCCTTCGCTTCCCTTAAATTCTTTATCCGGGTTGAATTTAGCTTTGTATTCATTCAGGATAGAATCTTCCGGCTGAACGAGTTCCGCATGAGGTAAGGTGTAAGTCAATACGCCGAAAAACGGTTGTTTGCCGTCTTGCTGATCCAGCCACTCCAATGCTTTCTGGTGAATCATGTCGGCCGAATATTGCGGACGTTTCAGGTAGTCGGGACCATACATCGGATATTGGATGTTTTCATCCATCACTACACGTACCACTCCGGTGTCACCCAATGCTTTACTATAACGGTTCAGGAAATTGGGATAATAAAGATGAGCCTGAAACTGACAGATATAACCGTAGTATTCGTCTATCCCCCGTTTGTCGGGAGTGGAACAGGAACCTTCGTAACCTCCGGCCCATTTACCGAACATACCTGTGGTATAGCCGTTATCTTTCATTATCTCCGGCAGGATTACGTGGTCGGGATCATAAGGGTGTTGCCCCACTATTGAGTATTCTTTATTCTGTCCATATTCCACGATCGGTGCATTTTTCCAGTACTCCTTGTTACCTCGTACTTCACAATGGCCTGAATGTTGTCCTGTCATGAATGAAGCTCTGGAAGGGGCGCTGACGGGACTTCCTGCGTATGCTTGCGTAAAACGCATTCCTTCACCGGCCATGGCGTCTATATGAGGGGTACGGATAAATGGTTGACCGTAGCATCCTAAGTCTCCATATCCCATATCGTCACAAAGGATGAAGAGGATATTGGGCTGGGTATTTTTTTTCTGTCCGTTGGCAGATAGGGTAGATAGGAGCAGGGCACTGCCTATCAACGGGATTGATTGATAATTCATGATATTGTTGTCATTAAAATAAAAGCGTTTCAGTGTTTCATATCTGGAATTATTTCCCGATTAAGTCCTTTCCTTCGCGTACGCTTTGAAGGATACTTTGCAGTTCTGCCACTTTCTCCGGCATATTCTTTGCATAGTTGGTTACCTCTTTCACTTCTTTCATCTTATAAAGCTGGGGTGCTTTAGAGTTTCCGGTTTCTATCTTCGGTCCCCATTGAATCATTTTCGGTCCGTCATTCGGTTCGATGTATTTCCAGTCTTTGGTGCGGACAGAAAGCGTGTGATTAGAAGCCTGCTCTATTACCCACGGGCGGTCTGTCTTTTCTTTACCCAGCCAACTTCCCAGATAGTTGTAACTATCCGGTGCGGTATTCTTAGGCATCGTAGCTCCGGTCAGGGAAGCGAGAGAGGCGAGCCAGTCCACTTGTGAAACCAATAAGTCTGAAGTCATTCCTTTTTTTACTCCTGCAGGCCAGCTGACGATGGCAGGAATACGGGTTCCTCCTTCAAAGGCACTATATTTGTTGCCCCGTAGTGGTCCCGCAGGACTATGACCGTTGAGTAGTTCTTCTGCTTTGTCATCGTATCCGTCGTCTACTACCGGGCCGTTGTCACTTGAAAGAATAATGAGTGTATTTTCTCTTAATCCCAGTTTTTCGAGTGTATTCAGGATTTCACCGACACAATAATCGAACTGTACGATAGCATCGCCTCTTAATCCCATCGGATTTTTTCCTCTGAAACGGTCGTGAGGAAAGCGGGGCACATGTACGTCATTGGTGGCAAAGTAGAGAAAGAAAGGTTTGTTTTGGTTTTCCTCGATGAATTGAATGGCGTGTGTGGTAAGTGAATCAGCAATGTTTTCGTCTTTCCAGAGCGCCTTTCCACCGCCTTTCATAAAACCGATGCGTGAAATTCCATTAACGATCGACATGTCGTGACCGTGACTTGGCTTGAGGTTATAAAGTAATTCAGGATTACTTTTTCCGGTAGGTTCACCCTCGAAGTTCTTTTGATAACTGACTTCGATGGGAGCACTCGGATCATAGTTGGCTACTTTCCCGTTTTCGATGTATACACAGGGTACACGGTCGGCTGTGGCTGCCATAATGTAATGATAGTCGAAACCTAAATCGCCCAGTGCGCACGGTAACGGAGCATTCCAGTCTTGAGTGGCGGTTTGATCTCCGAGTCCCAGATGCCATTTGCCTACTGCGGCAGTGGTGTAACCGACACTTTTGAACATATCTGCCATGGTGTATTGTTCGGGACGGATAATCATTCCGGCATTTCCTGCCGCTACATCCGTTCCTTCTTTGCGCCATGCGTATTCTCCGGTTAGCATGGAGTAGCGGGAAGGGGTGCTGGTGGCGGCTGTTGCGTGAGCATTGGTGAAAAGGATTCCCGATTTTGCCAGTCGGTTGACGTTGGGTGTCTGTACGTTTTTAGCTCCGTAACATTCCAGATCGCCGTAGCCGAGATCGTCGGCATAGATAAATACAACGTTGGGTGTTTTTGACTTTGTCGGTGTGGTGTTTTCCGGTGCTTTGTTGGCGGCTGTTACAGCACAGGCAACAGAGGATACAAGGGTTAGAATGAAAGGTTGTTTCATTGGTTTTGGGGGTTAAGTGTGTTATTATTAGTAGAAAAAGATGTGCCTGTTCTTTGCCGGACACATCTTTTTCATCGTCTGTTTAACTTAATTCAATGATTTCTTCATTGCAGTTCGTCAGTTTTTCTATTCCTTCGTTGGTCACTACCCAAGAGTTCTCGATACCTACGGGACCTACACCCGGAATAACGATTTTCGGTTCGAGGGCAAAGACCATACCCGGTTCTAATTGTTGCTTTATGCGGGGAGCCAGTACCGGAGCTTCGTTAATTTCAAGCCCGATGCCGTGACCGATAAATTTAGCTTGTTGTCCTGTTCCCATAAATTTGTCGGCAAATCCGGCTGCTTTGACCACTTCGACTGCTGTGTCGTAAAGCACTTCACAGGCAATACCCGGTCTGGCAATGGAAGCAATTTTTTCTTGGATATCCAGACAAACCTGATGGGCGGTGTAAGCTTCTTCGGGCAGTTTGCCGATGGAGAATACACGGCTCATATCGTTCATGTAACCGTTGAAGTTGCCACCTAAGTCCACCATAACGCTTTGTCCCTCTTTTAACGGAGTTTTATTTGCTCCTCCCGGCAAGGCAGGATCAAGTCCCTGACCGCCTAAGGCAAAATCATAAGGAGAGGGGTAACCGGCATTATCTCCGGTCAGTACGCTACCCATGAATATTTCCATACTGCGTCCGAATACCCGGAAAATCCCGAGGCAACCTTGCAGGCGCATCAGGCGTTCTATTTCGATGGAAAATTCAATGTCCGTCATACCGGGACGATAAACACCAGGAATCTGCTCATAAGCCTTTGCATGAGCAATGCCGGAGCGGCGGAACATTTCAATTTCTACAGGTGTTTTCACGCTGCGTGCCTGGCGAATCAACGGGGTACCATTTACCACTTCCGCTTCCGGGAAGAGACCGGCCAGACGACAATATTCCGTATAAGGAAGTTCGTCACCTTCTAACATCAGTTTGGTTGGCATCGGTAATCCTTGTTCTTTCAGCAGATCAACAATTTGTTCCGGTTTGCGGATAGAGAATGAGTGCTCTCCTGTGATGTTATTAGGACGTTTAAAAAATAATAGTGCAGGCGAATGAATGGGGAGGTAAAGATAGCCACTGACTACACAGCCATACGTGTAAATTAAATTTGCATTACACGTGATAAGTGCGGCGTCAATGCCCTGCGACACCATCAGACTGCGAATTTTGTCACGGCGAAATTTCAATTCGGGTTGTAGCATTTTTTATTTATTACTTGATTATTAATTACAAAACCAATAATGGTAAATTATTAGTTGTGAGTTATTTATCGCATATAACAAATTCACAAACTATTATTTAACCTATCATGCTACAAAGATAATTAATTCCAGCGAAAATAATGTTAATCTCAAAAAAATAGCGCTACCCGCGTCCTGTCACAGGAGACGAGCAGCGCAAACCACAAATACAAATACAACTAAACAAAGTCTTCTAAATAACGCCTTGCCCCATCATTGCGTGAGCTACTTTCATAAATCCGGCAATGTTGGCACCCTTCACATAATTAATGTATCCGTCGGGTTCCGTGCCGTATTTCACGCATTGTGCATGGATGCCGTGCATGATTGCATGGAGTTTTTCGTCCACTTCGGCAGCACTCCAGCTAAGGTGCATTGCGTTTTGAGACATTTCCAGACCGGAAGTGGCTACACCACCTGCGTTGACCGCTTTACCGGGAGCATACATCGTCTTATGTTCAATGAAAAGATCGATAGCTTCAGGGGTACATCCCATATTGGAAATTTCTCCGACGCAAAGTACGTCATTTTTTATGAGATTTTGAGCATCTTCTCCATTTAATTCGTTCTGGGTGGCGCAAGGAAGTGCGATGTCTGCTTTCACTTCCCACGGGCGTTTTCCTTCTACGAAGGTTGCGTTCGGATACTGTTCAGCATAAGGAGCCACAATATCGTTACCCGAAGAACGAAGTTCGAGCATATAGTCTATCTTCTCGCCGCTGATACCATCCGGATCGTAGATATATCCGTCCGGACCGGAAATCGTAATCACTTTTGCACCCAGTTCGGTAGCTTTAGTAGCTGCTCCCCAGGCAACGTTGCCGAAACCGGAGATTGCCACTGTCTTACCTTTTATATCAATCCCTTTTGCCTGAAGCATCTGGTTGACAAAATACAGTCCTCCGAAACCAGTAGCTTCCGGACGAATCAATGAACCGCCGAATTCTAATCCTTTACCAGTGAATGTACCGGTAAATTCACGAGTCAGTTTCTTGTACATGCCGAACATATAGCCCACTTCACGTCCTCCTACGCCGATGTCACCGGCAGGCACATCCATGTCCGGTCCGAGATGACGCCACAACTCCAGCATAAATGCCTGGCAGAAACGCATGATTTCAGCATCACTCTTTCCGCGTGGAGAGAAATCGGAACCGCCTTTACCGCCACCCATAGGCAAGGTAGTCAGTGCATTCTTGAATGTTTGTTCGAAACCGAGGAACTTCAAAATGGAAAGATTAACGGATGCATGGAAACGGATACCACCTTTATATGGGCCTATCGCATTATTGAATTGTACACGATAGCCGAGATTGGTCTGTACCTCGCCTCTATCGTCCACCCATGTCACACGGAAAGTGAAGATACGGTCAGGTTCTACCAATCTTTCTATGATTTTAGCTTTTTCAAATTCAGGATGTTGATTGTATATATCTTCGATAGAAAGAAGAACTTCCTTCACTGCCTGAAGATATTCAGATTCACCGGGATGCTTAGCCTCCAAAGAGGACATGATTTTCTGGATGTTCATGATACTATATTTTAAAAGGTTAATTCTGATAAAATGTCAACTAACTCACTGCAAATATAGGAAAATTTTTCAGATGTGATTGATTTTATGCCATTATTTTGATTAAATAATGATAAAATGATAGTAGAAAAAGCATTAGGTATCAAGTATTCAGTGCTAATACTTAATACTTGATACCTGAATTTAATACTTTGTACTTTTACTTCTTAAAATCCGGCTTCATGTCCAAATTGTACATGATGAAACCGTAGATGTCTGCCTGTTCTTCAAGTACTTTTGCCATCGGTTTGCCTGCACCGTGACCTGCTTTGCTGTCGATGCGGATCAGTGTCGGGTTTGTACCGTCGTTGTCTGCTTGCAGCGTAGCGGCAAACTTGAATGAATGGGCGGGAACCACACGGTCGTCATGGTCGGCAGTGGTCACTAGTGTTGCCGGATATTTCGTGCCCGGTTTCAGGTTGTGCAATGGAGAATAGCCTTTGAGGTATTCAAACATTTCTTTGCTGTCTTCGCTTGTTCCGTAATCGCTTGCCCAGTTCCAACCGATAGTAAATTTATGATAGCGAAGCATATCCATCACGCCTACCTGCGGAATTGCTACACGGAACAGGTCCGGACGCTGTGTCATGCAGGCACCTACTAGCAGACCACCGTTGGAGCCACCTACAATGGCGATTTTGTCTTTATTCGTATATTTTTCGTTGATAAGATATTCGGCAGCAGAGATGAAGTCGTCGAATACATTCTGCTTCTGCATCTTAGTTCCGGCTACGTGCCAGTCTTCACCGTATTCGCTGCCACCACGCAGGTTGACTTGTGCGTAGATACCGCCATTTTCGAGGAATGGGATGCGCATTGCACTGAAACCCGGGTTGAGGCTGATGCCGAAACCACCGTATCCGTAGAGGAATACAGGATTTTTGCCGTCTTTCTTCAGATCTTTCTTATAGGTAAGGAACATCGGGACTTTTACACCGTCTTTGCTGGCAAAGAATACTTGTTCCGTCACAAAATCATCCGAGTTGAACTGTACTTTCGGTGCACGGTATAGTTCGTAGGTGTTCTGGTCCATATCATATTTGTAAGTGGCACCCGGAATGGTGAATGAAGTGAATCCGAAGAAACATTCTTTATCGTCTTTGTTGCCGCTAAAGCCTACGGAACCGAGTGACGGCAGTTGAATCTCCTGAATTTGTTTGCCGTCGAGGCCGTAAACGTATGCATGGTTCGAAGCATCTTTGTCGTAAGTAAGGAACAGTTTGCCACCGATCACTTCTGCGTTTGAAAGAACGGCTTCCGATTCGGGAACGAGTTCTTTCCAGTCCTCCAGTTTCGGACGGTTGATGTTGGCTACCATGATCCGGTTTTTCGGTGCGCCATAGTTGGTATAAATATAAATCTGGTCGCCGATCACTTCAATCGGGTAGTATTGGTAGTCGAGGTCGGTAGTCAGCTGGATAAAAGGAGAATTCGGCTTTTTCAGGTCCCTTATAAATAAGTTGTTGCCTCTTCCGGCACCGGATTCTGTGAGGAAGAGAATACGTTCGTCTTCGCTGGTGCTGGCTGTATAGAAACGTTTCGGATAAGCCGGATTCTGATAAATCAGTTTATCTTTCGATTGCGGTTCACCTATTTTGTGATAATAGATTTTGTGCTTTTCGTTTACGTTGGAGAATTCTTTTCCTTTGGCGGGAGCATCGTAGGCGCTGTAGTAGAAGCCGTCTCCCTGCCAGGCGGCACCGGTAAATTTGGCCCATTCGATGTGCTCTTCCAATAACTTGCCACTTTCAGTGTCCATGACAAATATTTCAGACCAATCCGATCCGCTGCGTGAGATACTGTAAGCGGTATATTTGCCGTCGTTTGAGAAGTAAAGACCGGTCAGTGCCACTGTGCCATCGTCCGAGAGCTTGTTCGGGTCGAGGAAAACGCGAGGCTCGCCGTCCAGTGAATCCTGTACGTAGAATACACTCTGGTTTTGCAGGCCATCATTTTTACTGAAGTAATATTTGCCATGTTTCTTGATTGGCGCACTGATCTTCTCGTAATCGGCCAGTGTGGTCAATCGTTTCAACAAGTTTTCCCGGAATGGAATCTGACTTAGATACTCATTCGTTACTTTGTTTTGTGCTTCTACCCAGGCAGTAGTAGCTGCACTGGTGTCATTTTCCAGCCATCTGTAAGGGTCGGGAACTTGTGTACCGAAGTACACGTCTACGGTGTCTACCTTTGCCGTCTCGGGGTAGACTAGCTTTTTCTGTTGGGGAGCGCATGACATCACCATGATTCCACTCATTAATAAAGTTACTTTTTTCATGTGAATAAAAAGTCTTTTTGAATAAACTTAAAGTTACAAATCTACAAAATAATAAGAGATAAACAAGTAAACTTTATAAAGAAGATGGTGGAAAATGAGATTTAAAGAATTAACTTTGCAAAATGTGATTCTGCAGATAGACGATTTGAAATAAGAAAGGAGAATGACTTTATGCTTAGTAAATATAAATTAAACCAGCTTTACTTCAAAGATACGCAATTCGCTAACTTGATGACAAGGCGGATTTTTAACGTGTTATTAATCGCTAATCCTTACGATGCTTTCATGTTGGAGGATGACGGGCGCATTGATGAGAAGATTTTCAATGAATACACTTCTTTGTCTCTGCGCTATCCACCTCGTTTCTCGCAGGTATCTACGGAGGAGGAAGCATTGTCACAGTTGGAAAATATGTCGTTCGACCTGGTGATTTGTATGCCGAGCACGGGGGATAATGACAGTTTCGATATCGGCCGTCACATCAAAGAGAAATACGAGCATATTCCTATCGTCATACTGACTCCTTTTAGCCATGGTATTACCAAACGGATTATCAATGAAGATTTAAGTGCGTTCGAATATGTGTTCTGCTGGTTGGGTAATACCGACCTGTTGGTGTCTATCATTAAGTTGATAGAGGACAAGATGAATCTGGAACACGATGTACAGGAGGTCGGTGTGCAGCTGATTCTTTTGGTGGAAGATGGCATTCGTTTCTATTCTTCCATTTTGCCGAATCTGTATAAGTTCGTGTTGAAGCAGAGTCAGGAATTCTCTACCGAAGCCTTGAATGCACACCAGCGTACGCTCCGTATGCGCGGACGTCCTAAAATAGTGTTGGCACGTACGTATCAGGAGGCGATGGAGATCTATCATAAGTATCAGAATAATATATTGGGGGTAATCACTGACGTCCGTTTCCCGAAAGTGGAACGGGGAGAGAAAGACGGTCTGGCAGGTATCAAGCTGTGTGCGGAGATACGTAAGAATGATCCGTTTGTTCCTTTGATTATTCAGTCTTCCGAATCTGAAAATTCGTCTTATGCAGTCAAGTATGGTGCTAGCTTTATCGATAAGAACTCCAAGAAGATGGACGTTGATTTGCGCCGTATCGTCTCCGATAATTTTGGTTTTGGTGATTTTATTTTCCGCAATCCGGATACCGGGGAGGAGATTGCCCGCGTCCGGAATTTGAAGGAGCTGCAAAACATTCTTTTTGCCGTACCTGCGGAATCTTTCTTATATCATATCAGCAGGAATCACGTGTCGCGTTGGTTTTATTCACGTGCCATGTTCCCGGTGGCTGAATTTTTGAAACCGATAACCTGGAATAGTCTTCAGGATGTGGATGCTCACCGTAAAATCATCTTTGAGGCGATTGTGAAATATCGTAAGATGAAGAACCAGGGAGTTGTGGCGGTCTTTAAGCGCGATCGCTTCGACCGTTATTCTAACTTTGCCCGTATCGGGGATGGCTCTCTCGGAGGAAAAGGGCGTGGACTGGCATTTATTGATAATATGGTGAAGCGTCATCCGGAGTTTGACGAGTTTGAAAATGCGCGTATTGCTATTCCTAAAACAGTGGTGCTTTGTACGGATGTCTTTGATGAGTTCATGGACACCAACAACTTGTATCAGATTGCACTGTCGGATGCGGATGATGCTACGATTTTGAAATACTTCCTGAAGGCTAAATTACCGGACCGGTTGATAGAGGACTTTTTCACTTTCTTCGATGTCGTGAAGTCTCCGATTGCCATTCGGTCTTCTTCCTTGTTGGAGGATTCTCACTATCAACCGTTTGCCGGAATTTACAACACTTACATGATTCCTTATCTGGACGACCGCTATGAAATGTTGCGGATGCTTTCCGATGCCATCAAAGGGGTGTATGCTTCGGTTTATTTCCGTGACAGCAAAGCGTATATGCAAGCTACGTCGAATGTAATCGATCAGGAGAAAATGGCTGTTATCTTACAGGAAGTAGTTGGCAATCAGTATGGTGACCGTTATTATCCTTCCATGTCCGGTGTGGCACGCTCGCTCAATTATTATCCGTTGGGGAATGAAAAGGCAGAAGAGGGAACGGTGAATCTGGCTTTGGGATTAGGAAAATATATTGTTGACGGTGGCATGACCCTTCGTTTTTCTCCTTATCATCCTAATCAGGTGTTACAGACCAGCGAAATGGAAATTGCTCTCAAGGAGACTCAAACCCGTTTCTATGCATTGGATTTGAAAAATGCCGGACATGATTTTTCTATCGACGATGGCTTTAATTTGCTGAAACTTCATGTCAAAGAGGCAGAAAGTGACGGTGCTCTGCGTTATATTGCTTCTACCTACGATCCGTACGATCAGATCATTCGTGATGGTTTATATCCGGGAGGACGTAAGGTGATTACTTTTGCCAATATCCTGCAACATGATGTTTTCCCGTTGGCTCGTATTCTGCAGTTAGTATTGAAATATGGTGAACAGGAGATGCGCCGTCCGGTTGAAATTGAATTTGCAGCAACGTTAAGTCGCGAACATGATAAATCCGGAACTTTCTATCTATTGCAGATCCGTCCTATCGTAGACAGCAAAGAAATGCTGGACGAGGATTTGAACGAGATTCCTGATGAAGATGTGATTCTCCGCTCGTATAATTCATTGGGACATGGTATCATGAATGATATTTATGATGTGGTCTATGTAAAGACCGATAATTATAGTGCCTCCAACAATCAGACAATTGCCTGGGAGATAGAAAAGATTAACCAACAATTCTTGAATGAAGGAAAGAATTATGTGCTTGTCGGTCCGGGACGTTGGGGAAGCAGTGATACATGGCTTGGTATTCCGGTGAAGTGGCCGCATATCTCGGCTGCCCGTGTGATTGTGGAAGCCGGTCTGACTAATTACCGGGTAGATCCCAGTCAGGGGACACACTTTTTCCAGAACCTGACTTCTTTCGGGGTAGGGTATTTCACGATCAACGCCTTTATGAATGATGGAGTGTATAATCAGGATTTCCTCAATGCGCAACCGGCAGTGCAGGAAACGAACTATCTCCGTCACGTTCGCTTTGAAAAGCCTGTGGTAGTCAAGATGGACGGTAAGAAGAAGCTGGGAGTAGTCTTGATGCCGGAGGCTTAAGGTGGTGTATGGTTTATTCTATTTATCCGTTATTTCTATAGGTTAATGGGCTCATGCCGACATATCGTTTAAAGTATTTGCCAAAAAACGATGTGTTGGCAAAATTGAGTGAATTAGAAATTTCTTGAATGGAAAGATGGGTGGACTTTAATTGTGATTTGGCATCCATGATGACCATGTGTGCAATGATTTCTGCACATGTATTCCCAGTGACTTTCTTAACTGTTGTACATAGGTGAATATTTGAGATTTTGAGTTTTTTGGCGTACCATGCTACATTTCGGGTATGATTGTAATTCTGCATCACCAGTTGAGTGAAGTTTTTGTAGATTAATTCACCTTTAGATAAAAATTCTTTGGTGTTTTGTAGTTGGGTGTTATACATGGCAGCTATCCCTGCGTGTATGTTGTTGTACAAGTGCGGAGTAATACCTTTACGGGTTGATTCATTGAAAAAGGCATATAATTTTATCAAGAATTGAAAGTACTCCGCCAATAACTTGGCTCCTTCCGGTTTTAATGAAATGACAGGTCGTCCTATCGTTATAAATAAAGTCTTGATAGATGAAGGTGTCAAATTGGCTTGTTCTATGTATTTTGATGAGAATCCTCCAAAATAAAGTATTGGTTCTCCGCTTACACTGTGTATCTGAAGAATGCTTCCCGGCATGATAGTAACAAAATCGTTAGCTCGTACTGTGATACGGTTTAGATTGACTGAAGCCTCAATTTCTCCATCCATACATAATACGAATATTTCCGATTTCAACCGGCAGGGAAAGTTTGTATATAAATTGAGCAATTCTTTGTTAACTCCTGTACCTATAAGCCATTCTTCAGGTAAGTCTATTTTGGGTAATTCTTCCATGTTTCGTACTTCTTACTTTATAACAAAGATATGTAGATTTAGGGAAATAGGCTCTCTTTTCTTTTCTTAAATTATAATTTTGACTTGAAAAATGGTATATTACAAGGGGTTTTGAGTATATTTCTTTAAAAATAGAACAGAAACAAGAAAAATAGACCTTGCGGAGATGTGGAAATAGTAGTTACTTTGCAGCTGTGAAATTTTGGATCTATGCGATGGTATATCGCGTATTTGCTTTTATTAATTAAAAAGAGAATTTAGAAATGAAAAAGAAATTATTTTATTATCTGTTTGCAGTATTGTGTACTGCGACATTGTTTACGTCTTGTAGTGACGATGATGATAATGGAAAGAATGGTGATGATCAGACAGAAGTTACTGATATTAGTGGTAGCTATAAAGGTAATTTGGTAGTATCCATTGATGGAAGTGCAGCTGATCCTGTCTCTCAAGTGATATCTATTGCTAAATCAGGTGATCAAACATCACAAGTCATATTGTCTTTGAAAAAATTTTCATTTGCAGGTCGGTTGGTAGGTGATATTGAAGTGCCTTGTACGGTGGAAGAAAAAGATGGAGTACAATCTTTTAGTGGACAGAAAGATCTGAAGTTTACTACAGAGTTTGGTCAAATGTTAGGAACGCTTCCTACGTCGGTAAGTGGAACTGTGAGAGACGGGAAAGTTAGTATGAAAATAGGTGTAACAGTTGCAGCTTTAGGCCAAACAGTGGATGTTGCTTTTGAGGGAGATAAGATGAGCGGTAATGAAAGTGGCGAAGCGAAAATTCTTTCTTTTACTTTTGATTTAGAGAATGAGGCTAATGCCTGTGTTATAGGACATCCTGTGATTAATGAGGATAATACAATAACTTTTGATGTTGATCAAGCTATGGTGGATGCTAATCCTGATTTGTTAAAAGGGTTAGTGCCTACGTTTGCTTATTCTGAAAAAGCAACTTGTGTTTTACAAAGTGGAGTTGCTATCGATTTTTCTTCGGATGTGGTTATTATGATTGTAGCAGAGAATGGAACTTCGGTAGAGTATGTGGTAAAGACTCCTGCGAGAGTAACTACTTCTGTATTGGCTTTTGGATTCGAGGGTTGGGAATCTGTGGCAGGTAGTCTTTTAAGTTATGCTTATGATAAACCTAAACCTACAGAGGTATTAGCTACAAGTACGGAGGGAGTTGCTATGTTAAAGATTATGCAAGTTTCTTTGACAGAAATGCCAGTTTCTAAGAGTACAGATGCGAAATCGGGATCTTATGCTGCCAAGTTAGTGACTTTGGATACTAGTTCAAAAACATCATCTTTGATCCCCGCATTAACAGCCGGTTCTTTATATACAGGGACATTTGAGTTAAATTTGACAGAAGGTGTTGATAGACTTGCTGCAACAAAATTTGGAGTTCCTTATGATAAAGAACCATTATATTTGAAAGGATGGTACAAATATATTCCGGGAGAAAAATTTATTAATGGCGAAGGAGCAACTAAACCTGAAGAGGTAAAAGTAGTAGAAGGCGCTATAGATGAGTGTTCTATAATGGCTGTATTGTATGAGACGACTTTGGATGAGAAAGGAAATAATATTCCTCTTACAGGGCATGATATAAATACCTCAGATCGCCGTGTTGCAGTAGCTCAATTGGCAGATGGTAGTGCAAAAGCTGATTGGGAATCGTTTAAGATTCCATTTCAAAATTTGGAAGGTAAAAAGTATGAGGCAGGTAAAGATTATCAGATAGCTATTGTATGTTCTTCAAGTAAAAAAGGTGATCTCTTTGTCGGTGCTGGTGGTAGTACACTTTTTATAGATGATTTGGAGGTGATAGGTAAGTAAAATCCTTGTTATGGAAATAAAAAGAGAGCTTCATTATAAAAGCTCTCTTTTTATTTCCATAATTTAAGTTGTTGGAATTAGACAATTATGAAAGTTTTAGATAAAATTATTATGTAATAAGCTTTAGAACGCATATCCAAACCCAATATTCAAATAGATAGGATACATCGCAAACGTGATGGTATCAAAGTCTTTCTTAAAGATGTCGTTTAGCCCCCATGTCAGATCTGCATAAACATTAAGGTGTTTGAAAGCTTTCCACTCACCGCCTAATTGGGCTCCCCATTGAAACTTGCGTAAATTATCAGAGAAGTCGTAAGTTGCAACACTTTCACCGCTGAAATCTACCCGTTGACCGGTTTCATCAGGCGTACGTAAATGTCCTTCATATACATGGCCGGAGAAGTTGCTTTCAGTCATATAAGAAACATAAGGACCAAGTGATACTTTCCAACGGTCACTTATCTTATAATTAGCCAATACAGGAATGGTGAGATATGAATTTTTCACTTTTGTCTTTACACCACCAGTCCAAAGACCTTGTAGCTCGCCGCCATTAGTGTTGATGATCTTCATTCCGTAATTTTTTACGGTAGCTTCGGTTGTCATAGTTTTGTTTTCGAGACGTATACCCGCAGTCATTCCCCATTTCTTGTCATTACCGAACCACTTTGTAGCATTTCCTTCAATAGCGATAGCTATGTTGGGAGAGTAGCTATCAATATTACGTATTTCTTTAGGTAAGGGTAGAGGAGAAGTACCTCCAATGCTTAATCCTGCTTTGATACTATACTCCCATCCATGTAAGTATGAGTAGATAAGAGCTTTGTTACGTTCGTTTTGGGCATATGCCACATGTGAAAAAAGTATTGTGAGGAATACAATCCCTACTACTTTATAATATATTGTTTTCTTCATTATTTTATCAATTGATTGGGTTTATTATTAATTTGCGGGATATTCATTCGGGTCAGAAGTTTGAACAATTTTAACTTTGTCTACATAAAGGGTGCTACCTACAGCTCCCTCAAACTTCGCGCCGTCTACACTGGATGAGAATACGATGGCAAGTTTGTAGATACCTTTTTCTAATTTGTCGGAATCAATAGATTTGCCGTTTTTTGGCTCGAATTTGAAGCTAAACTCTGTCCAACTGTCTGTTTCAGGAAGCTTTTCAAGATTCCGTGCCAAAGCTACAATATTTGGTGAATTGAGTGAGGTTGAACCGTCGAGAAATTGTACATTGGCATCTGTTTCGTATAATACTCCATAAATATCACATTTATCCTTTTTCCCTTCCACTGGTACTCCTTTTGATGAGAAAATAGGACCTGCCTTGTATTTATACGATCCTTTCAGTTCAAGTGGATAGTAGAAGAATGGAAATCCGAAATGGGTGGCTTTCATTGCATCGCTTAATGCTTGCCCTACTTCAAATGAACCAATGAAAAGATTACCAGCTGCAATATGCATATTTACCATGCTTCCAAAACTGCCGGTATTCTTAGTCTCTAATTTTACACATTTACCGCCATCAACTCCTCCATTTACTTGTACTGTCGGATAGTCTTCTGGTGTTTTTGCCATTTTAGTCAGTTCGAATCCAGGATTTCCGCTAGCTAATTCCAATCTACGAATGATAGCTCCTGCGGAGGGATTCTCTTCAGTAAACTTATGGTAAGGATTGTCTGAACTTAGCGTTTCGAAGTTGTATGTGATAGGCATTTCTGTTTGCCAAAGTCTGATTGTATAGGTAGCAGAAAAGTCGCTATCTTCTGATGTAACCTTAAATTCTCTAGGGTTATTTTCATCTTTGAAATTATAAGTATTAACTCCGTCTTCGGCTAGCTGTTTGACAGGCGCTATGGAAGCTCCGGCAGGAAGGTCAAAATTGATGTTTATCTTAGACGGATCGGCAGCTCTTGATACATATAGCTGAACAGTGAACTCGTTTGGATCAATCAAACATTGTTGAATATCGTTTCCGCTGCATCCGTCTATAGCTGCTTCAACGTTTAGAGCTTCATCCTGAATGCAGGAAGCAACTGCCAGACATAATATCATTCCGGCGAATAAATTTTTTAGTTTCATCAGTCTGTTATAAATATTAAGGGGTTATACAGGGGACAAAGATAGTTAAAATAGTTGAGTGGCTATTTCTGTAGAATGTTAAAAGAAAAATCAGAGTTGTCGGTAATGATATATAAAAGAGGCTGTCCGCTTCTTTTCGGAAGCCCTCTTTCTTAAAGCGAGAGGAAAGGAACTATTAAATATCTAATTAATAGATCCTTATGTTTAGAATTTTATCCTCTCTAAGTTTCATGTCATTTCGTTGTATTAGCCTGTTTTTATATTTGCGCATCAAAGAAGGATTGATACTTTCTTGTTATAATCAGCTTGTACTGTTGCTTCATTTCTTTAGGCAAGAAAGAAATATCTATGAACTCTAACCATTTTTCGGCAACTTTGGTAAATTTAGAAAATAGGTTGTCTATGATCTTTTTCTCTAAACTGCAACTATTCATGGCAACTTCAAAATCAGAACGCTTGATTTTGCGTCTTTTTCCATAAAGTGTCAAAGCCAATTCTTCAGTGTCCTCCGGCATGAGGAGTGCCGTAGAGATCATGTCATATCCCGGGGTCAGTGAATAATAGCCTTTACGCTGACTATAAAGTGAAAAGTTTTTCAGATGCATATCCGCATTTCCGGTCAGCCATGAGAAAACGACTTGTTCCCAGAAATTTATTACGTCAAGTTTTGGCACAGAGGAATATTGCATAATTATCTTTGCTATCTTTTCATAAGAACCCTTATATTTATACTCTGTGAGGCGTTCCGAGAGCTGGCACATATCCTCCATTGGCAACTTTTCACCCTTTGCGGTTCTATCTATGCGTTTAGTGATATAGGCCAATTCGCCATCGGCAAAACGAATCAATGAATGAGGGACAACGTTCACTTTAGCCAATTCGGCAAGATGCATCGTTAAATCCTCAACTTCAGGCATGTATTTAAATTGTTCCGTTTGCGGTTTGAGAATATAACGTCCCCATAAACCAACGATAGTAAAGCGTTGCGGTTGGTTGGGGGACGATGATATATCGAGAGACAATTTTGCTTGCACTCCTGTAAGTGTGGTTTGTGAGCGTATGACTTGTTCGGCAAGTTGCTTAATATCCGCTTTTGTATAAGGTAGGAGAGGAACTGTTTTGCTCCCAAATATTTTCTTTCCGCATTGAGGGTGAAAATCAGTTTCTCCCTCGCCAAGTTCCTGATAACAATATAGGCATCTGCTCATCATTATTCTTTATTTAAGATGGGAATCACACTAACTGCACCGATACAATCTTTGCAACAGGCAAGCAGTAGTGACATACGGTCACGTCGATTTATCTTCCAACTTTTTTCAGCAATATCTAAAAGCCAGCCTTCAGGAATAAGACCGTCAAAGAATGGGAATAATATTAGACTTGTATATGGCTTTTCCGAGATTGGCAGTGTGAGGCTGATAGATTCCGCATCGCTGGATTTAATGTAGGCTGTATCATATTGAAAGGTATAGCCATTTTCATCTTCTGTAAGCAATCCTGCCAACTGGTCTTGGTTGTATATGAGTGCTTGTCTCATAGCTTGTTGAATTTACTTATTGGTACAACACCCACTTCCGTTCCAAAGAGACTAAGCACTTGATTTACTTTATCAAGACGCAAAGTCTGTTTCCCCTGTTCGAGTTCGCGTACAAAACGTAACCCGACTCCTGATTTTTCGGACAGCTCTACTTGGGTCAAGTTATGTTCTTTACGCATTTGCTTGACGTATTCTGATAATGATTTATCGTTCATATTATACCCTTTTGGGTACAAAGATAATGTAAATTTTCTATTTTACACCCTTTAGGGTATAAATTTAGTTGTAGATTTATGAATTATACCTTATGGGGTATAAGAAAACAGGTACTCTTTCTTTGGGAAGAAGGAGTACCTGTAGAGGAAAGTGATAGCAGATTATTCTTTCAAAGCCTCTTGTAAGTCAATACCCAGCGCTTTGGCAACTCCTGTTCCATATGCAGGATCGGCTTTGTAGCAGTTGCGCACATGACGTTGTTTGATAAACAATTCGGAGTCTCCCATGGCACGGGCTGTATTTTCGAACAATAATTGTTGTTCTTCAGCCGGCATCAATCGGAATAAGTCGCCCGGTTGGCTATAATAATCGTCGTCATATTCCCGTTCATTGTAGTTGTAAACTTCACCGGTAACTTTAAGAGGCGGTTCTTTCATGTCAGGAGAATCCTGCCATTCGCCGTAACTGTTCGGTTCATACCCTTTGGTAGCACCGTAGTTACCGTCTACGCGCATAGCACCGTCACGATGATAGGCGTGGAAAGGACAACGAGGCTTGTTGACCGGGATTTGTTCAGCATTCACCCCTAGACGATAACGTTGTGCGTCGCCATAAGAGAATAAACGACCTTGTAACATTTTGTCGGGAGACAGACCGATACCGTCTACAATATTCATCGGGTTGAAAGCAGCTTGTTCCACTTCAGCAAAATAATTTTCCGGGTTGCGGTTCAGTTCAAGGACACCAACATCTTGTAGAGGGAAATCTTTGTGCGGCCATACTTTAGTCAGGTCAAACGGGTTGATACGATAGTTGTCCGCTTCTTCCTCCGTCATTAACTGAATCTGGAATAACCATTTCGGATAATCGCCCTTTTCGATGCTCTCGAAGAGATCACGTTGATGAGATTCGCGATCTTTAGCAACTATTGCTTCTGCTTCCTGGTCTGTCAGATTCTTGATACCCTGCAAGGTACGCAGATGGAATTTAACCCAAATACGTTGATTTTCTGCATTGATAAAACTATAAGTATGACTGCCGAATCCGTGCATGTGGCGATATGAATAAGGAATACCACGCGGACTCATAGTGATAGTAACTTGATGTAATGCTTCCGGTAAAAGCGTCCAGAAGTCCCAGTTACTGTTCGGGCTACGCATATTGGTTTTCGGATCTCGTTTGATGGCATGATTCAGATCCGGAAATTTAAGCGGATCACGTAAGAAGAATACAGGAGTGTTGTTACCCACCAAATCCCAGTTACCTTCTTCCGTATAGAATTTCATAGCAAAACCACGGATGTCACGTTCTGCATCAGCAGCTCCACGTTCTCCGGCTACGGTGGAGAAACGGACAAAACATTCTGTTTGTTTTCCGACTTTACTGAAAATAGCAGCACGGGTGTACTTTGTAATGTCATGGGTGACAGTAAACGTACCGTAAGCTCCCGAACCTTTAGCGTGCATACGTCTTTCAGGAATTACTTCACGATCAAAATGGGCAAGCTTCTCTATAAGCCAGGGATCTTGTAACATTACAGGTCCGCGTTGACCTGCGGTTTGCGAGTTTTGATTGTCAGCGATAGGACGACCGTTCGCTGCAGTAAGTTTTTTCTTTTCCATAAATAGATTTTTTAGTCGGATACAAGTATAAGCAGACTGTTTCCTTTTATTCTTTCATCCGGGGTTTATAATATATAACAAAGATAGGCTTCTTTTGCTCGCTTGTCAAACAGATAATTTCTATCTAAAGATAGAGAATAACTATGAATTGTGTGTGTATTGTCTGCTATTTATTTTTCTACAAAGATTATTGTGCTGACACCCGGGTGTCGTACATCTTTTTATTGCATAAAAAAACTCCCGCACTTCCTTCACGGAAGACGGGAGCTTTTAAATAAACTATAGCTTATATATCTTTTGCTGATTATACGATACCTTGTGCCATCATTGCTTTAGCAACCTTCATGAATCCGGCTACGTTAGCACCCTTCACATAGTTTACGTATCCGTCAGCTTCTGTACCGTACTGAACGCAAGCTTCGTGGATATTCTTCATGATACTCTTCAGCTTTTCGTCTACTTCTTCAGCGCTCCAGCTTAATTTGATAGAGTTTTGAGTCATTTCAAGACCTGATACTGATACACCACCGGCGTTAGCAGCTTTACCCGGAGCATAAAGGATTTTTGCATCCTGGAATACTTTGATAGCTTCTGGAGTAGAAGGCATGTTAGCTCCTTCAGATACAGCGATACAACCGTTTGCTACCAACTGACGAGCGTGGTCACCGTTCAATTCATTTTGAGTAGCAGAAGGAAGAGCGATATCACATTTTTCACCCCAAGGTTTAGCTCCTTCTACATATTTGCAACCATATTTTTCTGCGTATTCACGGATACGGCCACGGTACAGATTCTTCAGTTCCATGATATAATCCAGTTTTTCGCGGTCGATACCGTCCGGATCGTAGATATAACCGTCAGAGTCAGAGCAAGTAACTACTTTACCACCCAGTTCGATTACTTTTTCGATTGTATATTGAGCAACGTTACCAGAACCAGAAACCAGACAAACTTTACCTTTCAAGTCAGTTCCTTTTCTCTTCAACATTTCCATCAGGAAGTAGATGTTACCGTAACCTGTAGCTTCCGGACGAATCAGTGAACCACCGAATTCGCGGCCTTTACCTGTAAATGTTCCGGTAAATTCATGAGCCAGTTTTTTATACATACCGAACATGAAACCTACTTCGCGGCCACCAACACCGATGTCACCAGCAGGAACGTCAGTTTCAGGACCGATGTGACGCCACAGTTCCAGCATGAATGCCTGTACGAAGCGCATTACTTCAGCATTTGACTTTCCACGAGGAGAGAAGTCGGAACCACCTTTACCACCACCCATTGGCAGAGTAGTCAGTGAGTTTTTGAATGTTTGTTCAAAGGCAAGGAACTTCAAGATAGAAAGGTTTACAGATGCGTGGAAACGGATACCGCCTTTGTAAGGGCCGATCGCGTTGTTGTGCTGAACACGGTAACCCATATTGGTCTGAATATTACCTTTATCATCCATCCAAGTCACGCGGAACTGATATACTCTATCAGGAATACACAAACGTTCGATCAAGTTTACTTTATCAAACTCCGGATGTTTGTTGTATTCTTCTTCAATAGTAGAAAGTACTTCTTCTACTGCTTGATGATACTCCGGTTCATTGGGAAATCTTCTTTTCAGATCGTCTAATACCTTTGCTGCATTCATAATCTTTTTTTTCTTTAATTGGTTGATATAAATAAAGTGCTAATTTGACAATTTGCTAATATACCGTTTGACTATGTGCTTTTGTGCTATATAGCAGATTTGCACATCTGCGTATGGGTACATCGGATATTTATTTTCGGTTGCAAAAGTAAAGATAAAAATTGAACTAGCAAACATTTTATAAAGAAAAATGCGATAAAACATCAAATTTGATATTTTATCGCATTAAAAATAGGAAAAAAGATATTTATTTGTTCTTTTTGATCGACTTATAGACAGGAATAAACACTAATGCTGCCGAAATGCCAAGCATTACCACCGTCATCCCGTCAATTCGTTCGGCTTTTGTCAGAACTAGATAGCAAAGCGCCAACCAAAGTAGGCTGATGCAAACTATTTGTGATTTGGATAACGGACGTTTCATTTACCTCCTCTTTTCTTTTTGTCAACGATGGCGTCGATCACGGCTACAGCTGTGATATTGACAATGTCGCGGACAGAGCTTTCGAAATCGGTGAAATGAATAGGTTTGTTCAATCCCATCTGGATAGGGCCGATGAATTCCGTATCCGGGTCCATTGCCTGCAACAGTTTGTAACCGGCGTTTGCTGAACTCAAGTTCGGGAAAATCAATGTATTTACATCTTTTCCTTTCAGGCGGGTAAACGGATATTTGGTATCACGCAATTCGCGGTTCATGGCAAAGTTTACCTGCATTTCACCGTCAATAGCCAGTTCCGGATATTCTTCCTGCATGTGGGCAACAGCTTCGTGCACTTTCACAGGGCTACCTGCAGTATCAGCACCGAAGTTGGAGTATGACAACATTGAGATAACCGGCGTGTGATTGAAGAAGCGAACTGTTTTATCAGACAATTTAGCGATGTCAATCAATGTTTCCGTATCCGGGTGGCGGTTAATCAGTGTGTCTGCCAGGAAGTAAGTACCTTTCTTGGAGTTCAGGATATGCATTGTTCCGAAGTGTTTGAAGCCCGGTTGGATACCGATTACTTCTTTGGCCACTTTGATCGTATTGCTATATCTTGTATAAAGTCCGGTGATGAAAGCATCCGCATCTCCTGTTTCCACCATCATCATACCGAAGTAGTTGCGTTCGAACATTTTATCGTTGGCTTCTTCATAAGTAAAGCCTTCGCGTGCACGTTTTTCTGCAAGAATGCGTGAGTAACGTTCGCGGCGTTCCGATTCGTCCGGGTGACGGAGATTGACGATTTCAATACCTTCCAGGCTAAGATCCATTTCTTCTGCCAGTTTTCCGATAGCCTCGTCATTTCCTAATAAGATAGGATGACAGATACCTTCGGCTTTCGCTTCAACGGCAGCTTTCAGCATATTCGGATGGATACCTTCGGCAAATACGACACGTTGCGGTGAACGGCGGGCTGTATCATACAGTTGGCGGGTCAGCTTGGATTCATAACCCATCAATTCGCGCAGGTGAACACAGTAAGCATCCCAGTCTTTGATTTCAGTGCGGGCCACTCCGCTTTCCATAGCAGCTTTTGCCACTGCGCAGGAAACTTCGGTGATGAGGCGTGGATCTACCGGTTTCGGGATAAAGTATTCCGCACCGAAAGAGAGGTTGTTCACGTGGTATGCCGCATTAACTACATCGGGTACCGGCTGTTTTGCCAGATTAGCGATAGCGTGTACGGCTGCAATCTTCATTTCTTCGTTGATAGCTTTAGCGTGAGTATCCAAAGCACCGCGGAAGATATACGGGAAACCGATTACATTATTAATCTGGTTCGGATAGTCAGAACGTCCGGTAGCCATCAGTACGTCAGGACGTGCTGCCATGGCATCTTCGTAAGAGATTTCCGGTGTCGGGTTAGCCAATGCGAACACAATCGGCATCGGAGCCATGCTGCGCACCATATCCTGGCTTAACACATTTCCTTTCGACAGGCCGAGGAATACATCTGCACCTTTGATTGCTTCTTCCAGCGTGTGAATATCCGTGCGGTCGGTTGCAAAAAATCTTTTCTGTTCGTTCAGATCCGTGCGCGCCTTGCTGATAACGCCTTTACTATCCAGCATGACGATGTTTTCGAGACGTGCACCCAGTGACACATACAATTTAGTACAAGATACGGCAGATGCACCTGCACCGTTCACAACGATTTTTACATCTTCGATTTTCTTTCCGGCCACTTGCAGGGCATTCACCAAACCGGCACTGGAGATAATAGCAGTACCGTGCTGATCGTCGTGCATGACAGGTATATCCAGTTCTTCTTTCAGGCGACGTTCGATTTCAAAACATTCGGGAGCTTTGATGTCTTCCAGGTTGATACCTCCGAAAGTAGGAGCAATAGCCTTTACTGCAGCAATAAATTTCTCTGGATCTTTTTCATCCACTTCGATGTCGAAAACGTCGATGCCCGCGTAAATTTTGAAAAGCAGACCTTTACCTTCCATTACAGGTTTACCGCTCAATGCACCTATATCACCCAGTCCGAGTACGGCTGTACCGTTGGAAATAACGGCTACCAGATTACCTTTAGCCGTATATTTATACGCATCTTGCGGATTCTTCTCAATTTCGAGACAAGGTTCTGCTACACCGGGAGAATATGCGAGTGATAAGTCGGTTTGTGTACTGTAAGGTTTGGTAGGCACTACCTCAATCTTACCGGGTTTGCCCTGTGAATGATAGAGCAAAGCGGCTTCTTTCGTTATTTTAGCCATGGTATTTATGAAATTTGTTAATAAGTTATCATTTGACCGCAAATGTAGGAATAAAAGTTCGAAATTGTAGCTGTTGATTAATAATTTCTATTAATTTTATAGCAAAATGGCTGAATTTATGATATGATATGTCAAGGATGTGTTTTTGTATTCTATTCCCTTTTAAATGCTATGATATTGATTTATTGAAATTTTAACAAGTGCTTTGGTTGTCGGCTTTAGTTATTTCGCTATTTTTGAATCGATATATGATTTAACCTTATTTTATAATGATTACCACCCAGCAACTTCAATTATTGAAAGAAGGAAATAAAAATGTTTTTGAGGCATTGTATCGTGGATACAATGCTCGCATTTATAATTTTGTCCTTTCTATGGTGAGCAATGCCGGGGTGGCGAAAGATATCACACAAGATATTTTTCTCCATATCTGGGAGAAGCGGCTTAATATCGATCTGGAAGGGAATTTTGACGGCTATCTTTTTAAAATATCCCAAAACATGGTATATCATTATGTAAGACGCGAACTCCTGCTTCAAAATTATGTAGACAGGCTTGCGAATGAGTCATCTGACGAATCCGTAGAGATAGATGAAGAACTGGATTATTTGTTTTTGGAAGAATATATCCTGAAACTTTTAGAAGAACTGCCTCCAGCGCGCCGGGAAGTTTTTATGCTTTATTGGAAATCAGGGTTGAACTATCGTGAGATAGCCGACCAGTTGAATATCTCGGAAAAGACTGTTGCCACACAGGTACACCGTTCTTTGGATTTCTTGCGTGACAAACTGGGAATAATTGCCTTTTCAGTCTCTCTCTTCTTACATGATATCTAATATAGAAGTTTTAATAAAAGTTAATATCTGAACTATTTCGATTTCTCTGTAGTCCTTTTCTGTCTCTCAAGACTAGTATAAATAGAACAGGAAAATTATGGAGCAACACGATTACATAGTACTATTGGAAAAATTCTTCAAAAAGGAGGCCTCTTCTGAAGAAAGAAGGATACTTATTGAATGGATTCGTAAACCCGGAATTCGTAATGAGTTTAATCTGCTTTGCGAGCAAATGTGGAAAGAAGCAGCCGTCGAAATCGATAAGACAGTGGAAGAAGAAATGTGGAACCATCTGCAGAGGAATCTGGATGAGCCCAAGATACTATCTCCGAAGAAACGGCGCTGGCAACCTATTATATATAAGGTGGCAGCCACTATCTTATTACCGGTTTGTTTGGGACTGGCCACTTACTTTGGGGTAGAACACATGAATAAGGTGTCACAGGACCCTTTCATGGTGGCTGTCGATTATGGACAGAAAGCGAATCTGACTTTGCCCGATGGAACGAAAGTCTGGTTAAATTCGGCTACTCATCTTTCTTATGATGCGGAGTACAACAAATCCGACCGGAAAATCTATTTGGACGGAGAAGCCTATTTCGAAGTGGCGAAAAACAAAGATAAACGTTTTATCGTCTGCTGCAATGATCTGGAGATAGAAGCGTTGGGAACCACCTTTGATGTGAAAGGCTATTGTGACGATCATTCTGTCACAACACTGCTGGCAGAAGGAAGCGTCAAGGTTTCTAATAAAACGGACGTAACCTTGTTGAAACCCGGGGAGAAGGTAGAATACCATAAGAACAAGCAGACATTTACTAAATCGCCCATCTCGGATATGCGTGAAATCGACTTTTGGCGGAACAATATGTTGATTTTTAATTCATCCTCTTTAGCGGAGATCGCGACTACGCTGGAGCGGATGTACGGAGTGAAAGTCGTGTTTGACTCCGAGAAACTGAAGAACGTGCCATTTTCCGGAACCATCCGGAACAGCAGCTTGCATAATGTATTTTACATTATAAGCCTTACTTATCCTTTAACCTATGAGTTAGAAGGAGATACGGTGAGAATAGGAAGTAGTATTAACTAAAAAGGACGATTTATGGAAGACACCTCATAATAAAATAAAGAGGGTAGAATTATGTAGCAGCATAATTCTACCCCGAAATCAAATACGGTTTATACATGATAGTAAAAAAGAAATTTTCCTTATGCGGATAAGGGAAAGGGAATCCTTTTTGCTTCACGATTTTACAAAGATAATAAAAAGTCTAATTTTCAGACTTATATTTTAAAGAATTTAAAGCTAATTACTAATGAGAAAACAATTACATATCATATTCAGGCTTGTTATGTTCAGTTGTATCTTGTTGTTTGTGTCTCAAGAGGCAAGTGCGCAGATCACTTTCTCTGTGAAGAATCAGACGATACGCCAGACGATACGAGTGATTGAAAAGAAGGCTGATTACAGCTTTTTTTATACGGATAAGCTTCCCGGATTAGATCAAAAAATTTCATTGACAGTGAGTAATGAAAGTATTGATGCGGTTTTAGAAAAAGTTTTCAAAGGATCATCTATTAGTTATAAAATAGAATCGGGTAAGCAAGTGGTGCTTACTCTGAAAAGTGAACAGAACGCCCCCCAGAAAGGCGATAAGAAAACAATCACCGGTGTTGTGGCCGACCGGAGGGGAGAACCCTTGATTGGTGTCACAGTGAGAGTGGAGGGAGAGAATATTGGAACCGCTACCGATATAGACGGTCGTTTCTCTTTGGAAGCTCCTGTGGGGGCAAAAATCAGTTTCTCCTATATCGGTTATGTTTCCCAATCTCATACGGTCAATAAGCAGAACATATACAATGTGTCATTGAGCGAAGATTCGCAGGTACTGGAAGAGGTAGTCGTAGTGGGATACGGGTTTATGAAACGGAAAGATATTACGACTGCGGTATCTGTCGTTTCCACGGCAGATATTGAAGAACGTCCGATTATGACAGCTGCACAGGCTATTCAGGGAAAGGCAGCCGGTATTCAGGTTGTGCAGCCGTCGGGTATGCCGGGTTCCGGAGTGACAATCCGGGTGAGAGGAGCCACTTCGGTACAGGCATCCAATGAACCGTTGTATGTGGTGGACGGTTTGCCGTCGGATGACATTTCGAATATCAGTCCGAATGATATTGAAAGCATGCAAATTCTGAAAGATGCCTCATCGGCAGCTATTTACGGAGCACGTGCGGCAAACGGAGTAGTGTTGATTACGACTAAAAGAGGAAAGATCGGTGCACCACAAGTGAAAATGAGTGCTTATGTGGGTTTCTCTAAATTAGGGAAAAAAATAGATGCGTTGAATACAGAACAATATAAAGACTTGATGAAAGACTTGAAAGCAGTTTCGGATGTTGCCCCCAATATCCCCGAAAGTGAAACGCGCTATGTGGACTGGACTGATTTATTCTTCGGTACGGGTGTCAATCAGAACTATCAGTTGTCTGTGGCAAATGGAACCGAGAAACTGCAATATTTTGTTTCCGGAGGTTATTCCGACGAACAGGGTATCGTGGAAAAAGCACATTTCAATCGGTATAATTTCCGTGCAAACCTGGATAGTGAGCAGACCAAATGGCTAAAGATGGCACTCAATTTTGCATATTCGCATACAGGCGGACAATGGGTGAACGAAAGCCGTAGTTCTTTGCGTGCCGGTTCCATCTTATCCGTTGTGAATACTCCTCCGTTTATGCAGAAGCGGAATCCGTATGATCCGAACGAATATGATGAACAGGCTTACGGTGCACGTATTCTGAATCCGCTGGCTGCCAATGCCGCAGACAGTAACACGAATACAGACCATATAAATGGCTCACTCGGCTTCACGGTTGACATACTCAAAGGACTGAAGTTTAAAACCACTTTTGGCATTGAACTGACCAATGAACATTGGGACTACTATCTGGACCCGATTTCAACTTCGGACGGACGGGGTACAAAAGGGCGTGTGGAAGAGAGTTTCTCACGAAACTTCGAATGGCTTTTTGAAAATTTGCTGACCTATGATTGTTCATTCAACAAACATAACCTTTCTATTTTGGGAGGGGCTACCCAGCAGCGTGCACAATATAACGGTTCGTGGATGGCAGGTTTCGACCTGGCAGAGTCTTATCCCGATATTCATTCCATCAGTGCCGCCAATCAACTGGATAAGGATGCTTGCGGTTCTTCTGCTTCCGCATGGACGCTGGCCTCTTTTCTGGGTCGTGTAGCCTACAATTACGACAGCCGTTATTTGCTGACAGTTAACTTCCGTGCAGACGGTTCTTCTCGTTTTGCCCCGGGACATCGTTGGGGTACTTTCCCTTCTGTTTCTGCAGGTTGGAGAATTTCAGGCGAAAAGTTCATGCAACCTTTACAAGACATTGTTACCGACCTGAAATTACGTGCCGGATGGGGTATGAATGGTAACCAAGGCGGTTTTGGAAACTACGCTTACATGGCTTCCATGAGCGTCAGTAAACTGCCCGTTTCGGAGGGAAACTTATATCCGGGACTTGCCATTAAACCCGGCTCGGCAGCCAATAAAGAACTGACCTGGGAAAAAACAAGCCAATGGAATCTGGGACTCGACCTGACCATGTTTGATTCCCGCTTATCCTTCTCGGTTGATGCTTACTACAAAAAGACCACCGATTTACTATTGACAGTCAGCCTGCCGGAGAATGTGGTGCCGAGCAGTGTGACAAGAAACGACGGTGAGATGGTGAATAAAGGTATGGAGTTCACTCTCTCTTCCCAGAATTTTAAAGGTAACTTTCAGTGGAATACCGATTTCAATATATCTTTCAACCGGAATAAGCTGACGAAGCTCGGTTTGAATAAAGTTTATTATTATGCTGAAATGTACGAATCCAAGGAGAAAGCCGTCATCCTGAAAGAAGGTCTTCCGTTAGGCACATTCTTTGGTTACATATCAGAAGGCGTTGATCCGGAAACCGGAGATATTATCTATCGTGACTTGAATGGTAACGGTTTTATCGATCCGGAAGATCGCACTACTTTGGGAAATGCCCAGCCCAAGTTCATTTACGGTATGACGAATACATTTTCGTATGCCGGTTTCGACCTGTCTGTATTCTTGCAGGGAAGTCAGGGCAATAAGATTTTTAATGCATCGCGTATTGATATGGAAGGCATGACAGACTTTAGAAACCAGTCGGTTCGTGTGTTGGATCGTTGGAAACGACCGGGTATGATTACCAATGTCCCCCGCGTTGGTAATACAGAGAATAATCATAACTCCTCCCGTTTTGTAGAAGATGGATCTTACCTGCGCCTGAAAACAGTCACTTTATCCTATAATTTTCCTAAGAAATGGTTGAATAAGATACATCTGTCCAGATTGCAGGCTTACGTCACCGGACAGAATCTCTTCACACTGACTAAATACAAAGGATACGATCCTGAAGTAAATGCTTTTGGCGGAGACTCCGTTGCTCAAGGGGTGGACTATGGTACTTATCCTCAATCGAGGGCGGTAATTTTTGGTTTGAATGTTGAATTTTAATAGCTGCGAAAATGAAAAATATAATAAAGTTAGCGTATGTCGTACTCTGTACATTAGTCGTTTCATGCAGTAGTTTCCTAGATGAGAAACCGCAATCGGATTTTATGCAGGAAGGTACCGGAACGGAAGATCAGGAGTCTAAATATGGAAGTCTGGCAGATGCACAGGCCGAGTTGCAGGGTGCGTATGAGAGTTTTAAAGCAGATATATTCCAGTCGGAAAATTATACTATTGGAGATGTGCAGTCCGATAATTGTTATATCGGCGGAGATGGTGTGGCCGAACAGGAGTTTGATTTGTTGAAACTGACCTCTACCAATTATAAAGTAGAACTGGTCTGGTCACAGTATTATTCGATGGCGGGCACTGCAACCAGTGTGATTGAAAATACGAAGATGATGGATCCTACTTCTACCGTAGCAGAAGAACGTAATCGTGTTATTGCAGAAGCCAAGTTCTTGCGGGCATGGGCGTATTTTGATATTGTCCGTTTATGGGGTGATGCCCCGATGGTGCTGGATTTGATTCCGACCATTACAGCCGAAAACCTCGATAAATGGTATCCGGTGATGTATCCGGAACGTTCTGCCACAGATAAAATATATGACCAGATCCTGGACGACCTGAATGAAGAAAATACCATTCGTTACCTGGTAAGCAAGAATAAAGGAATTTTCCAGGCAACCAAGGGAGCAGCCTATGCTTTACGTGCCAAAGTGTTAGCAACGAGAGGGGAGAAATCAACACGCGACTATACCAAAGTGGTTGAGGCTTGTGACAAAGTAATAGCAGAAGGCTATACGCTGGTCAGCAATTTTGACGAGTTGTGGCAACCCGATAAGAAATTTTCTTCAGAAAGCATCTTTGAAGTCTATTACACCTCCGATGCACCCAACTGGGCTTACTGGGTATTGCTGAAAGAAGATGACGGATCAGTAACCTGGCGACGTTATTGTACACCTACTCATGATCTGGTTGCTAAATTTGACAAAGAGAAAGATACCCGTTATGCATCCAGTATTCTTTGGAAATCAGTGCCTTATGATACCTATTGGCCGGCAGACAGTTACCCGTTGTCTTATAAGATTCGCGAGAAGACTTCCAATATCATTTTGATGCGGTTGGCAGATATACTGCTGTTGAAAGCCGAAGCACTGGTAGAGTTGGACCGCACCCCGGAAGCCATCCGGATTGTAAACAGCATTAGAGAGCGTGCCGGTTTTGCTCCTTCTTCTTTAGATGAAAATATGGGGCAGGCCAGAGGACGCCTGGCGGTAGAGAACGAACGCCAATTAGAGTTGTATATGGAAGGTCAGCGCTGGTTCGACCTGGTACGCAATAATCGTTTGCTGGAAGTGATGCAGAAGCATAAAGACAAAGACGGCAGATTGCTGTTTGCAGGTTTGCAGGCTTTTCGGCAGTTGTGGCCGATTCCTCAAGGAGAGAAAGATAAGAACACCAATCTGACTCAAAATGAAGGCTATTAATGAAAAGAGGAACGTAAAACTTTAAAAGAAAAAATGATGAAACACAATAATCTGTTTTTATGGCTGCTGGGGCTGACTGTTTGTTGGCTGGCTTCATGCAGCGAAGAAGATGGCCGGGTGACGTATCCATATTCGTGTCCCGAAATATCGGAACTGCAATTCTCAACTACCGATCAGACACCTGCTGCCGATTCTCTTTATTTTTCTGTGAAGATTCACGATCCGCAGACTCCTTTGTCTACGCTGGAAGTGAAATTGATGACAGGTGAAACTTTGGTCAGTTCGCAGTCGATCCGTACGAAAGGCACTGATGTTTCGATTGTTGAAAAAGGGATTTATATCCCGTTTGAAGCCGGACTTGAAGAGAATCAGGAAGCGAAGGTGATTCTGACAGCCATTAATGTGGAAGGTAGTGAAGTCACTCAAACATTTGATTTCCATATCACCCGTCCGCAGATTCCCGAAGTGCTTTATCTTCACTATAACGGTGAGGTGGTAGAAATGACCCGGAGTGAGGACAATCCTTACCTGTACCTTACGGAAGTTTCCGATTCGGAAGAGGGTTATCCGATGGAGCTATCCGGAAAGATCTCAACCACAGCATCATTGGATGATGCAAAACTGATTTGGGGAGCTGCCGAAGCAAGCAATACGGCAGTCCTTATTGAAGCGTCGGGCCCTAGCTTTGCTTTTGATTACCGGGATTGGTTTGTCGAACAAATCACTTTCAATGTGATGACTTTTGAACTGGGAGTAGTCGGCTACCAAAAGAACCTGAAAATTAAAGAAACCGAGTTGATAGCCAGTGAGGGATTTTTCCGTGCACAGATTAGCTTTACGCAGGGGGAAGAGTTCGAAATGAGTGGATTTGAAGATGTGGAACACGCTTACAATCGCGACTTCTTTAGCTATAATCCGGATAATGGCAAGTTTACCTTCTTGCGCAAATCAGGAACCTGGGAGATCTATTATTCTTCTAAGTATAATTATATCTGGGTGGCACGGATGGGTGATACGGCTCCCACTTGCTTCTGGCTGGTAGGACACGGATTTACATGCGCACCCGTCTGGAATGAAGCATATAATAGTGGAGGCTGGAATTTGGAAGACATATCACAGTTAGGATATATTGTGCCAATCGGTGAACAGAAATACCAGACCACCGTGTATTTGAGTAACACTCATGAATGGGAATCCTTCGAAATTGAAATTTACAGCGATTTGCAATGGAATAAAGATAAAGGCATGCTACTGCAAGAGGGTTCATTGTCCGGCGATACGGATGGAATTGAACTATCTGGTTCCAATGGAATAACGAGTGGCGACGGTTTCGTTCCCGGCTATTATCGTCTGACTTTCGACGCCTCGCAGGGAGTAGGCAAAGAAACTTTGCACATCGAACGATTGAGTGATTAATACCTAAAAGAATGATATATAGAAAAACAGGAAAGCCTATGAGAAATATGCTATATATAATATGGGGAAGTCTGTGCCTCCTGCTGGTCATTTCCGGTTGTAAATCGACTGACGGGGCGAAAGCCCCCGTGTCATTGACTTGGAAGATGGGAGCTGTGGAAGTACAGCCCGGTTACTATGAGAATTCATTTGTCCTGAAGAACATCTCAGATGTTCCTTTAGAAAAGGATTGGATCATCTATTATTCGCAGCTGCCTCGTGAGATTCTGCAGGAAGAGTCTGCTCCGGTCAAAGTGGAAGTGGTGAATGCGAACTTCTTCCGGATGTATCCGGCAGAAAATTTTCAACCACTGGCTCCGGGAGATTCGTTGACCGTCAAATTCTGTTGTACCAACGGATTGAAAAAAATGTCACATGCTCCCGAAGGCACTTACTGGGTGAGTCAGTCAGGCAGTAAGCAAGGTATTCCCTTGCCTGTCGGACTGACCATACAGCCGCTGAAAGGAATGGAGACAGAAGACTGGTATCCCGCACCTGATAAGATATATGCTTCGAATTTGGCGTTGGAGACTACAGCCCAGTTGCAGCAAACTGATATTTTTCCGTCAGTGAAAGAAGCGGTGCCGGCTACCGGCAAAGAGGGTTTTGCTATAGAAAATAAAGTAAAACTGACTTTCCATCCCGATTTTGCCAACGAAGCTGAATTACTGAAAGAAAAGCTGGCAACCATCCATGGCCTGGAAGTTGTATCCGAAGCACCGGTAACAGTTCATCTGGATTATTTGCCGGAACGGGAAACAGCAGTGAACGGCGAATATTATCGGATTGATACGGGAAACGGGCTAATAAATATTTCAGCTTCCACTTCACATGGCATATTCAATGGGACGCAAACCTTGCTCTCCCTGTTGAA
Organism: Bacteroides sp. AF32-8BH; assembly: GCF_003435205.1. Lineage (NCBI taxonomy): Bacteria > Pseudomonadati > Bacteroidota > Bacteroidia > Bacteroidales > Bacteroidaceae > Bacteroides > Bacteroides sp. AF32-8BH. The sequence goes on from NZ_QVLZ01000022.1 coordinate 68,947, forward strand.
AGGTCAGGAAAAGCTGTTCCGTTTGGAAGCTCTCTCCATCCGCGATTATCCCGATTTGCCGTATCGCGGGCAAATGCTCGATATTGCCAGGAACTTTACGACTGTTGAACATCTGAAAAAGCTGGTAGATGTAATATCTTCTTATAAACTGAACGTACTGCATTTCCATTTTTCGGATGATGAAGGCTGGCGTCTGGAGATTCCCGGCTTGGAAGAATTGACCTCGGTTGGCGCACGCCGGGGACATACCACGGATGAACTGGAATGTTTATATCCGGGCTACGATGGCAACTATGATCCGTCTGCAGCTACCTCCGGCAACGGATATTACACCCGTGAAGAATTTATCGATTTATTGCGTTATGCAGCTCAAAGACATGTGCGTGTGATTCCGGAGATTGAGTCTCCGGGACATGCCCGTGCGGCAATCGTGTCCATGAAAGCGCGCTATCATAAGTATGTGAATACTGCCCCTGAAAAGGCCAACGAATATTTATTAAGTGACGCACAAGACACTTCCCGTTATGTTTCCGCGCAGTCTTATACGGATAATGTCATGAATGTAGCATTGCCTTCTACATACCGGTTTATGGAAAAAGTGATTCGTGAGTTGATAGCCATGTATGAGGAAGCGGAGGTACCTTTGACTACGATTCATTTAGGTGGCGATGAAGTACCCGAAGGAGCCTGGATGGGTTCTCCTGTCTGCCGGACGTTTATGGATGAAAACGGGATGACAAGTGCCCACGAACTGTCTGAATACTATATTACGAAGATGGCAGACTATCTGCAACAACATAATTTGCAATTCAGCGGCTGGCAGGAAGTAGCGTTGGGACATCCGGAAACAACCGATCGTCATTTGAACCAACTTGCAGCAGGAGTGTATTGCTGGAATACGGTTCCTGAATGGGAAGCGGATGAAATACCTTACCAGATAGCCAACAAAGGATATCCGGTGATTCTCTGCAACGTGAACAATTTCTATCTGGATTTGGCCTATGACGCTCATCCCGACGAAAGAGGTCTCTCGTGGGCGGGATATGTTGACGAGTCCAAAGGTTTCTCCATGCTTCCATATAGCATTTATCGTTCTTCGCGTACCGATATGGCAGGCAATCCGGTCGATCCGGACATCGCAGGAAAGGGAAAAACGACTTTGACCGCTTCCGGAAAGGAACATATCCAGGGAGTGCAGGCACAATTATTTGCTGAAACCATCCGTGATTTTGAATGGGTGGAATATTACACCTTCCCCAAAATCCTCGGATTGGTGGAACGCGGTTGGAACGCTTTTCCCGCCTGGAGCACTTTAACAGGAGAGAAAGAACGTCAGGCTTTCAATAAAGAACTGGGCCTGTTCTACTCCAAAGTGAGTGAGAAAGAAATGCCTCACTGGGCGTCCCGAAGTATCAATTTCCGTTTACCTCATCCCGGACTTTGCATCAAAGAAGGGCAACTCCATGCCAGTACCCCTATCCGGGGAGGTGAAATACGCTATACGACCGATGGCACGGAACCGACCCTTCGTTCGGAACTTTGGAAAGCTCCCGTAGCCTGTGATGCTTCCGTTGTGAAAGCGAAACTGTTTTATTTAAATAAAGAGAGTGTAACAAGCACTCTCAAAGTAGATTAATCCACAAAAGTAGATAAGTTATGAACTATGATAAGATAAAAAGAACCGGAATATTATTCTTGTTGGGAATAGGTGCGATCACATCGTTGTCGTGCAATGATAATGATAACGCGAACTACCCGGAGCGAGTGCCCACCCGCCTGTCGGTGATGCCTTTGCCGGAAAGAGTCGATTATAAAGAATCGGTTGTCTCTCTTCCGCAGAATGTGACTGTCAGCCAGAACATTCCGGCTTCCACGTCGCAACTGTTGAAATCCACCCTGGAAGAGAAACTTTCTCTTTCCGTCAGTGATGCCTCCAACGATCGTGCCTTTATCCGTGTGAAACAGGAAGCGGATCTGGCTAAAGAGGCTTACCGGCTCACCGTTACCAAAGAGGGAGCCTGCGTCTATTATTCAACGGAAACCGGACTTCTCTGGGGAATCCAGACATTGAGACAAGCGCTCGAACAAGCAAATTTCTTCACTTCCGGAAGTGCTAAATATCTTCCGATGGTCGATATAAAAGATGCTCCCAAATATGATTGGCGCGGATTTCATATCGATGTAGTCCGCCACATGTTTACGGTTGATTATCTGAAAAAGGTGATAGACTGTTTGTCTTTCTACAAGATAAACAAGCTTCACTTGCATCTGACGGACGATCAGGGTTGGCGCATTGAAGTGAAAAAATATCCGTTGCTGACGCAGGAAGGCAGCTGGCGCGACTTTGACGAATATGACAAGAGATGCGTAGAACTTTCCCAACAGGATTATAACTATGAGATAGATCCCCGTTTCGTGAGAAACGGTTCTCAATATGGTGGTCATTATACGCAGGAAGAGATGAAAGGTTTGGTAAGTTATGCGTTGGAAAGAGGGATCGATATTGTACCCGAAATTGACATGCCAGGTCATTTCTCGGCGGCTATCAAAGTCTATCCCGAGTTGTCGTGCACGGGAGAAGCCGGATGGGGAGAAGAATTCTCTTATCCTATCTGTCCCTCGCGTCCGGAGAACTATCAGTTCGTGCAGTCCATCATTGATGAGATGGTCGAGATTTTCCCTTCGGAATATTTCCATATCGGAGCAGATGAAGTGGAGAAAGATAACTGGGAACAGTGTGAAGTTTGTCAGCGATTGATGCAGCAGGAAGGTTATCAGAAAGTGGATGAACTGCAAAACCGTTTTGTGAAGATTATGACGAACTATGTGAAGGGTAAAGGCAAGAAAGTGATGGGATGGGACGATGCTTTTCTTGAAAAAGAGCCACAGGATTTGATTTATACTTATTGGCGTGACTGGCTGCCCGATCAGCCGGGAAAGATTACCCAGAAAGGGTATCCGATTATATTCATGGAATGGTCCCGTTTCTATTTGAGTGCAACGCCTTCAGACGAAGGATTAAGCTCTTTGTATAACTTCGAGTTCGAACCCCAGTTTCCCGGCATCGTGAAGCAAAATGTGTTAGGCTTCCAGGCTTGTGTATGGACGGAGATGATTCCTAATGAACGGAAGTTTGGCCAGCACGTGTTTCCCTCTCTTCAAGCATTTTCGGAGTTGGCGTGGGGAAGTAGCCGTAACTGGATTGATTTTACCAATCGCCTGAAATGGCATGTTAAATGGTTGAATGCGAATGGATTCTATTTCACCAAACCGGGATTTCTTTAATCCCGGTACACTAAGAACAATATGAAATCAGAACGTTTACTTTCATTAGATATACTCCGGGGAATCACCATTGTCGGAATGATTTTGGTGAACAACCCCGGAACATGGGAATCCATTTACGCACCCTTGCGACATGCCGAATGGAACGGACTGACTCCGACTGATTTGGTCTTCCCGTTCTTCATGTTTATAATGGGCGTTTCCATGAGTTTTGCCTTATCCCGGTTCGATCATCATTTCAGTCGCGGTTTTATCATCAAACTGGTACGGCGCACGGTGATCTTGTTTTTGTTGGGACTTTTTCTTTCCTGGTTCTCGTTGGTGTGCACAGGAGTAGAACAACCTTTCTCGCACATACGTATTCTGGGAGTGTTGCAGCGGTTGGCATTGGCTTATTTCTTTGGTTCCTTGCTGATTGTGAGTGTCCGGCGTCCGGCAAATCTGGCATGGATCTCCGGGATCATTCTGGCAGGTTATTCCATCTTGCTGGCTTTGGGACACGGATTTGAACTTTCCGAACAGAATATTATTGCCGTTACAGATCGCACACTATTCGGAGAAGCCCGTTTGTATCGGGAGTGGTTGCCGGATGGCGGGCGTATCTTTTTCGACCCGGAAGGCCTGTTGAGTACCTTGCCGTGCATTGCGCAAGTGATTATCGGTTATTTCTGCGGAAATATTTTGCGGGAGAAGACTGAAATCCATCACCGGCTGTTGCAGATCTCCATACTGGGTATTGCTCTTTTGTTTACAGGATGGTTGTTGAGTTACGGCTGCCCGTTGAATAAGAAAGTATGGAGTCCGACTTTTGTGCTGGTGACTTGTGGTTTTGCTTCCTTGTTGCTTGTGTTTCTCACCTGGCTGATTGATATTCGTAAAAAGCAGAAATGGGGATATCCTTTCCATGTTTTTGGTACGAATCCATTGTTTATTTATATAGTGGCCGGTGTGTTAGCTACTTTGCTGGAGGTAATTACAGTTGGGGAGAGTAGCTTGCAGGAGAAGATTTACACTTCCATTTGGAGCGTTCTTCCCGATGCTCATCTGGCCTCTCTGATTTACGGCCTTCTGTTTATCGGATTCAATTATCTGATTGTATGGGGGCTGTACAAAAAGCAACTATTTATAAAGATATAGAAGGTAAGTGACTAGTTAGAAAAAGGTAGAGTTTATGCCGGATAGCTACGGCAGTTTGTTTTCGTAGCCGGATGGCATAAACTCTATTGATTATCAGTTCAATAAATATACAGGTAAACAGTCTTCCTATTTTTCTTTCTCCGACGGCGTGTGTGTTGTCCGCCAGAACGTATTTTTCACCTCCCTTGCCACCTCTTTCCAGCTTGGTATACTTTTTAGTGAGCGTCGAGCCGGGAAATCGTAAAGCAATAACAATAGGAAGAGGAAAATGCAGGCATAAGCCACCCAGCCGTAAATCTGCTTGATGCTTATCTCCATCATCTGACTGATAAACTCTTCCATATAGTGACCCAGATTGAACGGACTACTGCTGAAAGCTACATGATCGATGGCTGAACCGTAACGGGCCAGATTGTCGGGAACATAATACGCCAATCCCTGTGCATAGACTGCGGCTCCCACTACGCCGCCTACTACCATGTGCAGCATATTGAACACACTTAATCCCTGGAAGAAATGCTGGAAAGTCATGATTTCCTCCAGACACACCATAAAAATAGCACTCAATATGGCATAAGCGAAGCCCCGACATACGGTCGGCAGGTAAAGCTGTGAAATATGGATGTCGGTGGATAAAGTTAGGTAGAAACCGATCAGGTAACCGATCAACCCGATAAAGCCGACAATGACCAGGCGTACATAATTATACTGCTTGACGTGCATCCACCAATACGAAAACACACAACCGCATACGATACCGACAATGGCAAGCCAATCGAGTTGGGAACTGACCAGTTCTTCATATTTCATTACTTCCTCGTAAAAGACTTCCTCCAGCACGTGCTCCGTGGCGAGGAACGCTTCCACTAAAGTGACTAATCCCAATAAAGGCAAAAAATGGCGGTACGTCCACATCTTTGGTTCGAGAAATGGGTGTCGAATGGTCATCATGCGCCAAATACAAATTCCTAAAGTGATGAAAATCACGATGGTCAGTTGGCGGATGACCGGGCTGTTCCACCAGTCGTACCAGTCTCCGTAGTTGAAGAGGAAGGCGATTTCCGCTAATAAGGCAGCCCATAGTATCCCGCCCAGCCAGTCGATACCAAACAGAGGAAATTTGCGCATGAACCGGAAATGCTTCACACAAGTGAACTGTATCAATAAGACAATCAGCATCAGACCGGCAACGAACAGGTTCATGTATGTCCAGTGATAATGATACATCAAACGGGTCGTAATCAGGTCGGATAGCTGGATGCTTCCCAAAATAACAATATGAAGCCAGGGAAAGAAAACGGTGAACTCCCGTTTAGGAGTCATCCACAGCTGAATGTTTGACATACACTCGAAAGTTCCCTGTATTTTGCACATACCTTCGATGAAGCAGACCAACCACAATAGAGGGAGAAAGGTGATATGCGGTGCTATCAGGTTGCAGAGTAATACTCCCAGTGCGGCCGATGTAAGCAGGGTTTTATTGGTAAAACGAAACTTCATGCGGAACAGTAACGGAAAGTAGATCGCCATACCGGCCAGGTTGGCATACATGCACATTAAAATATCCTCCCGCATCAGTGACATGCTGCCGATCATCTGATTCAATGCACCCAAATAGACACCTCCCGAAAGTTGGAAGGTGACGGCTATGAAAAGATAAATCCACGGTTGCATCTTCCGCGGCACGAAACTGCGGAACATCGGCAAAACAAAAGGACCGTTCAGAACAGGAGCACTCATAAGAATTGAAAATTAAGAATTGAAAATTAAAAAATTAAAGCAATTGATAATTAAAACAATGATTAAAACGATAAAGGGTTAAAGCGGTTAATACTTCACTTCACATTCCACGTTAAAACCGGCACGCATACGTTTCAAATCTTCCGGTTTGTTTCCTTTCAGACTGATACGTACGGGAATACGTTGCTCCACTTTCACGAAGTTTCCGGTGGCGTTGTCTTGCGGAATCATTGAGAAGGCGGCTCCTGTTGCATCGGAGATGGATTCTACTACTCCTTTGAATGTGACGTTCGGCACGGCGTCTGCGGTTATTTCCACTTCTGCACCTTCTTTGATATTCGGAAGCTGGGTTTCGCGGTAATTGGCGATTACCCACAAATCACTGCTGTCTACGATATCAACTATAGTCTGTCCCGGTTGCACCAGTTGCCCTTCCAGGATTTCTTTCTTTCCTGTCGTGCCGTCACACGGAGCAATGATGACTGTATAAGAGAGATTCAGACGGGCAAGTTCCAACGCAGCTTCTGCCAGGCGGACACCTGCTTCATTCTGTCCCAGGCGATGAGTCTGCTCACTTTTCACTAGAGAAGTAGACATTTTAGCCCGTGACACCTGTTCATAACGGGCTTTGGCAGCTTCGTATGCTGTATGTACGTTGTCATATTGCTGTTTCGTCACTGCGTCTTCCTGCAACAGTTTCTCAAAACGGTTCAGTTCCCGTTTGGCATTTTCCATCTGTACACGTACTTCTTCAATACTTGCGTCGCTCACACTTAAATTGTTTTGCGTAGTGGCGATACCGATGGTAGTGGCCTGGCGTCCTGCGGTGGCATTCGCCAAATCCGCTTCTGCCTGTGCCACACGGAGACGGAATTCCGCATCTTCGATGATAAGAAGCGTGTCGCCTTTGCGCACTTGCTGATACTCGTCAAAGTAGATTTTCTTGATGAATCCCGGTACACGGGTATTGATCGGTGTGATATGTTGTTTCACCTGCGCATTATCCGTATATTCGATATTTCCCAAGTGGATAAACCGGGAACAAACATAAGTGACACCACCGATAAGTAAACAGATAATTACAATGTTGTATATTATCTTCTGGGTTTTTCTAGCTATCATAATCTGTTCTATTTTAAGAGAGATGAGAATTTGATTCTGTTATAAATTGGATTCTTTTTGATAAGTCATTACTTCTCTGTTAGAGAGTGTGTGTGATATATTTCATTTTGTAATAACTGTATATCAAGTTAATACGCGCATTGACCAGACCGAGGTCGGCACTTAGTTTCATATTGCTGGCATCGAGCATATCGGTGAGCAGGGCAAGGTCGTTTTTATAACGGTTGCTGGTTACGTTATAGTTCTGGTCGGCAAGTTCCACGCTTTTCTCCTGTGTACGCAGGTCTGTGAAAGAGGTGAGAAAGTTGACGTAGTTCGCCTGTACACCGTTTTCTATTTGTTCCTGTGCCAGTGAATATTCCTCCTGTGCTCTGCAGACGTTCAGTTTTGCCTGGCGCACTTTCTTGTTGTTTTTAAATAAAGAAGAAAGATTGTATTTGATACCGACCCCCACATACCAGTAATTGAAGTTATTGTCGAGCACCGGGACTTCGATGGTGATAGGACCATCTAAATGTTCACCGGCCACAAGTGCAATTTTCGGAAGCAGTTCCGAGCGTTCCAATTTCACTTTCTGCTCGTTCATTTTCATAGCCAGCTGGGCTTGTTGCAGTCCGACATTGCTTTGACTGGCCATCATTTGCCAGTCGTTTTCGGCTAATGCTGTCACTTCCTCGTTCAGCAAGGTAGAATCGGGAACGATTTCTGTTCCGGCAGGCAGATGTAAGGTAGTCACCAGTTGGTGATTCATTATTTTGCGGGCATCCTGCACCTTTGCCAGTTGCAGTTTCAGCGTCTCTTTCTGTAGCTCATAGCGGGTGATGTCATTTTTTAAGGCCGTTCCCTGTGTGCGGCGTGATTCCATGTTGCGGATCACCTGTTCCGTCAAATCCAGATTCTTCTGTAACACTTGCAGCTGGTTATTCAACTTGTATAAATCCAGGTAATAGCCGGTCAGGAGAAAGCGGATTTCCTGACGGTTCTTCTGCCAGTCCAATGCAGCCATTTGCTGACCGAGTTCAGCCAGAGTAATACTGCTGTTGATGGCTCCTCCGGCGTAAATCACTTGTTGCGCTTCCAACGCAAAGTTATTGCCGAAGTGTGGCATAGGGATATTCTGCCCGTTTTTGAAGTCACGGTCCCATATATATCCGTCGCCCAGGTAACTAAATGAGAGTGAGGCACCTATGTCCGGCAAACGTTGTGACTTGGCAGCCTTCAAAGCTTCATCGGCTGCTTCCTTTCCGGTTTTATACGTTTGAATACTCTGACTGTTCTCGTCTGCCAGACGGAACATTTCGTCAATGCCCAACACTCTCCTGTCAAGCGTCTGGGCAAACAGTCCCTGACTGCATAGCACGGCACATAGCGGCACTATGAGCCATCTTTTTTTGCTCATAAAGTGAAAAGAAATTTAATTAATAGTAGAATTTTGAATTTTCTTCACCACGGAATAATACAGAGTAACACAGAGTTTTTTTCTTTTGAAATATGTCAGTTGACACAAGTTAATGAAGATTATTTGAACGCTGTGTCCTCTGGCGTTCTCTGTAGTGAAAATAGGAGGGTTATCAAATCTGCGCTGCTACACCCCAACCGTGAAAGTCATGCATTTTGTTCTTGTAACGAATGGCGATTTGATAATATCTTAGTTTCATCTTGATACCTATTTTTCTATTTTTGGTTTGCAAAATTATGAAAAAAAACAAGTAAGTTGTAACCCTATATAGGCTCAAATATAATGTTTTTTAACGAATGGCAGCTAGCATATCAAATAGGAGAAAGAATAGAAAGAAGCACAACCACTCCTGAAGTAAAGATACGATATAATATGTACCGTAAGGTGAAGCTTGCTTCGCGGTGAATGCGGTAGCTATCGGGGTGGCAGCAGCTATCTCCGTGAAATTCCGCCAACCTGAAACTGGGACGCTGACCGGATGCATCGGTATGTTGTGTCTGTCCGTCTGTGTGATGATTGCCTTGTATAACGGATGCGGCTTCTGGACCTATGAACTGCTGATGTTCGCATTACTTTTCACAATGGGACTGACCTTTACTTCCTCCACCACCTTGGCGATGGATAGCGAACGCCGTTACGCCGGAGCAGCTTCCGCCCTGTTGGGAGCACTCTGTTTTGCTTCCGGAGGTATTGTTTCTCCGTTGGTCGGCTTGGGAAATATCCTTGTATCTACCGGAGTTACGTTTGTGGTCTGCGCCATCTGTTCCCTGCTTTGTGCACTATGGGCGATGAGGAAAGTACCGATGAAAGTAGCAATGTGCCGGATTTTCCGTTAAAGTGAGATTGTTTCAAAAATAAAAGTCATGAGGAAGTTAAAGCTTAAACTCCCTCATGACTTTTATAATTTACTACCAGTATAATTATAATTACTACCAGTATAAACAGACCGAAATAAAACTAGAGTTTTATCTCTTCCGTGAATATCTCCCCGAAACGATTCTTAACCACCACCTTGACAGATTTTGCATCTTTAGAAGGCTGTGCACGGAAAAGATGACGTGTGCGATAACCCGTTTTCTTTCCCTTTACCATATTGATATAATCCTGATCCTCATCGTCAAAAGCCTGCATAGCACCTTTCAACACTCCATCCTCGTACCAGTTTACCGTATACGTCCAGTCCCAATCCCAGATATTGGCTACCACATAGTCTTTCTGGCTTTCAAACTCTCCCGGTTGGTAAAGCCGGAACTGATAGTCCGGCGAACACCCTGTTGCCTTGTAACGCCATTTCACATCATCACCTTTCACTTGTACCACCAGATAACCGTTTGGTGCTCCGCAACGATTCACGTGTCCTGCCCACCATGCGCCGCAGGCCGCTCCGATATTATGTTCGTAAATGGTAGGGGCGGGCAACTGATTTTCATAAAAGTGCGTGTGTCCGGAGAAAATATGTACTTGGTAAGGCCTCAACAGTTGGAAAAGCGCATTGGCGTTGCGCGCATTTCCCCCCGCAGCTACCGTGTTATTAGCTACTGGAGCGTGAACGTTCAGGAACACGATATTTCCTTTAGGCACATAACTTAAATCTTTTCTCAACCAGTCCAAATCTTCCGGCGTGAAGCGTTCCGTGTATTTCTTGTTGCCGTCGTAATCAATATCCTTCATTGCTATCACATGCACTTTACCGATATTGAATGAATAGTTAGCCGGGCCGAATGACTGATAATAATTCTGTTCCCCATAACCATCCGCCGGATGATCCGTCTGCGTTATAGATTTGTAGAGCAGGTTGAAGTCGTGGTTTCCCATCAGTTGGAACATCGTCATTCCCAAGTTGGACACCGCTTGCCGGTAAGGAGCGTACAGGTTCATGGCATCCCACACCAGATCCCCCAGTCCCATGCCGATGATTTCGAAGTTCTTTAGTGAGTCGGCAGTCTGTTTCAGATCGGGCACTGTTTCCGTGCGGAAGCGGTCCAGTTGCTTTTCGTTTCTCACTTGCGGGTCGGAAAGGACGATGTAGACAAATTCATCCACCGGCTTCTGCCGTTTAGTCAATACGAAGTCACATTGGTTTTCGCTTTTCCCGGCATCCAGATATTGATAGAAACCATCTGCTACCCCCTCTTTGGAAGGAAGCTCATACGCTGCCGGAGTAGAGATGTAAACCATTGGATAACGTGTCGGATCAGTGTTCAGAACATAATTTCCTTCTGCATCAGTCGTATTGAAATGTGCCCCGTCTGTCACCACTACACCGCTGATGGGTTTACCTGTATTATCTTTCACACTACCTTTCACCACCGTCTGACCAAAGGCGGCAATAGCGTTCAGCTGGAAAAGCAAAACCGCTGCAAACAGCGTTTTTCTAAAATTGATCTTTTTCATTGCTTATAACTTTCTTAAAGTAACCTGATTGAATAATGCGATAATTTCTTCCGGTTCATCTGCCGACTTGAGAGCCTCCTCAAAAGACTTGCTGTTATCATCGAAACACATCACATTGGCGCAATCCAGAATATGACCCATGTTGAATGTAGCAACTTCCCGGCTCACCTCTTCTTTCTTCAATGCCTTCTTATAATATTTATTCACCTTATTAACCGCCTTGTAAATAGAAGGCTTCAAAATTTCGACCGAAGAATCCGTAAATCCGATTGTTACATCATACTCATGCGTATAATTCTGGATGAAAGTATTCCATTTTCCGGTAATGTCACTCCCCAGATAATGTTCCGCTTCAAACACTGGTTTGGTAGTCGGGATTTCTCCATACACGTCGAATATAAACACCGCTTTCGGCTTTTTGCCTACGGGAGTAGCTTCTTTTTCGTTTTTGGAAACATGGTCTTTTCCGGAGATATTCTCGTTCATGGCGAGCTCTCCTTTTTGCGCCATTGCTGCCATCGTTATAACTAACACAACAGCCATACTGATTATTCTTTTCATATTCATTGAATTTTAAAGATTGATTGAAATGATGATTATTGCCGCAATCTTGGTGACCGACACATTCATTTATTGCTGCCACATCAGTCGGATATGGAAGTCATCGCCTCCCATGTTCGCTTTAGCCGCTTGATAATTCTTCAGATTAGTACGCTGCAGAGCAGATGGATATTTAAAGCGTTTCGGCATTTTGTTATTGGCATTTGCGATGCCGGGCCCCACAGGTAACACAGGAAAACCGGTACGGTTATATTCAAACCACTGCTGATAATCGCAGAAGAACAGTGCGACAAACTTCTGGTTCATGATTCGTTCCAGCGTATCATCATAAGCAGCTTCCGGATTTTCAAAATAATGGTCAGGCATTTTCTGTCCCCACTGTTCGATAGCCGCCTGCACTCCCTTCTGATAAGCCTCTTTGGCAGCGCTACTTCCTCCGTCGATCACTCCTTTTTTCAGTAATTCCGCTTTGATGAATTCCACTTCGGCATAAGGCATCATGGCAAGTTTCATAGGTGCCTTCGCCATTTCCTGATTCAGTCCCGAAGCAGTGATTGAAGGCAACGTCTGATAACCGCTGGGCAAACCCACATAATCTTTAGTCTGGTCGGGGAGAGTGACCTGTGTTGCATACACCTGCAGACGGGGATCGTTCCAACCTTTCAGCAGATTAACAAAGAACTCTGAAATCTGAACATAAGAAGTGAAATCCTGTGGACGGGTGAGCGGAGCTTCCTCTGGATAAGTTCCGCTGATGGCAAGCAGGGCAGCATCATCGTTCGATTCGAATACCGGATAAGTGGCGGGATCGGTCAGCATGGTACGCAGCTCCTGTTTCGCGTTGAATTCCGGCACGTCGATCACCCGGAGCAGTGCACGCAGACGGAGCGAGTTGCAGAACTTCTTCCATTTCAAAATACCGGTTGCATCCCCTTTGGACGTCTTGTACAACATTTCGTCCGATTGGTTGTAGATCAACCCGTTAGCTTTGTCGAACAACTCGTTAGCTGTTTTCAGGTTGTCGATAATCTGTTGGTACACCTGCTGCTGGGTGTCGAACTTCGGTGCAAGTATTCCCTCGTCGGCGGAGCAGGCTTCGCTCATCGGAATATCACCGAAGGCATCCGTCAGAATCTGGTATAGCCAACATTGCAAAGTCAGCGATATAGCATCGTAGTTGGGTTGTTTGGAGGCTTCCGGCAATTTTCCGGTGAGGCGCATCATCTCTTTGGCGTTGTTGATCCATTTATAATAAGTAGTCCATGTGCCGTCTCCTTCGCTGTCCGTCATATACCACCATCCCACACCGTTGGTGCTGCTGGTAGATACGGCGCATTGCATCAGGTCGTAGGTATAGCTGTTGTAGCGTTTCCAGTTGTAGACCGATGTTTCGTATAAAATCGGGTTGAGCAGCGTGCCGGGATTCACCTCATCCATGCGGGTGGGGTCTGTATTGAGTTCGTCGAAGCTGGTGCAGGAAGTCGTGCAGAGAGCTCCGCACAAAGTCATTCCCCATACTATATTTTTGAAAAGTTTATTGGTTTTCATAAGTCAGTGTTTAAAAAGATACGTTAATATTCAGTCCGAAAGTACGTGCCGTAGGCAGTGAGCCCGTCTCCACACCGGTCACCATCGAACTTCCGTTGAGGGCGGCAGATTCGGGGTCGAACAGAGGATAGTCGGTGATACAGAACAGGTTGCGTGCGTAGAGTGCCACCGATGCTTTGCTGAACGGTGTTTTCTTCAGTGTGCTGTTCGGCAACTTGTACTCCAGTCTCATTTCGCGCAACTTGAGGAATGAAGTGTCGAACGTGTTAGTTTCCACATTGGCCATCCGGTAATATTCCTTATAATAACTTTCCACGGTCACCACTTTGGTGTTTGGCGAGTAAGTTCCGTCATCGTTCTTCACTGTTCCCGGAGCAATCATGTACATCCCGTCTTGTGGTGAAAGTCCGGCGGCAGCGATGCGCGGGTCGTCTTTCGACATATAAAATTCCGTTCCCGGCAGACGTCCGTTCAGGGTATGTTGCAGTTTTCCCTGTTCCGTCATTTTGTGGTGCGAGTGCGAGTACATTTTACCTCCCACCTGTCCGTCGAGCAGGACGCTAAGCGTGAAGTTCTTGTAAGAAAATTCATTGTACAGTCCGGCTTTCCATTTCGGATAGGCCGTGCCGACGTATTCGATCTCTCCCGAACGTTCGGGCAATCCGTTGTCGTTGATGACCACATTTCCTTCCGGGTCGCGTACCAGTTTATATCCCCAGAGATCGCCCGTAGTTCCACCCACACGTCCGATGATAGACACACTACCGATACTGCTGATTAACTGGTTCTCATCCGCCCCTTCCGCCAGTGAGAGAATCCGGTTCTCGTTCTTAGACCAGGTGAAAGTAGCATTCCATCGGAAATCCCTGCTGACTACCGGAGTAACGTCCAACTGGATTTCGTAACCGCGGTTGCGGACGCATCCCGAATTGATGGTAGCTTTGCTGTAACCTGTGGTCGGGTCCATCGGAGCATCCAGAATCTGGTTTTTGGTGCGGTTATAATAGAATGTGAAATCGAGTCCGATGCGGTTGTGAAACATACGGAAGTCGAATCCCGTTTCGTAATTGGTCGAAATCTCCGGTTTGAAATCCTGATTATAGAGCGTAGAAGATACGATGGCCGATCCGGGGAAATCGCTCGTGCCATAATAGGGCGATGTCTTGTAAGGGTCTGTGTCATTGCCCACCTGTGCCAGCGAACCTCTCACTTTCAACAGACTGATCTGTTCCGGCAACGTGAACCACTCGTTCATCACTGCACTGACGCTGACCGACGGATAGAAGAAAGAACGGTTACTTTTCGGCAGGGTAGACGACCAGTCATTGCGCCCGGTGACATCGAGAAACAGTTTATCCTTATACGAGAAATTGGCCGTGAAATAAAGACTGTTCAGCGCTTTCTTTTTGATAACCGTCTGCACGTTCGGGTTGGAAACACCGTTTGCCAGTTTGTATACTCCCGGCGTAATCAATCCTACCACCGAGGCAGCCAACATATCGTAGCTTTGTTGCATCATGTTTCCACCTGCCGAAGCGTTGACACGCAATCCGTTGGCGAATGAATCATGGTAAGTAAATAAAGCATCGCTGTTTAATTCATAATCGAACACATTCTGTTTCTTGAAAAACCCGTTTCCGAAAACCACGTCACTGATAGGACGATGCTGTTCGCGTTGGTCGGCTGACAACTGGATACCGGACCGGATCATGAAATCGAATTTACTGTTGATGCGCAGATTGGCAGAAATGGATGATACATTACTGTGTTTCTCCGAAGGATTTTCAGATTCGTATAGAATGACATACGGGTTTCCGATAAAGGAACTGTACGGTTGGAGCTGTTTCACATTTTCCTGTCCGGTACGCCACATCGGACGCAACCAGTCGAGGTTGACATTCGGATTCTGGAAGATAAGGAAGTAGGAGATAGAGTTACTGTTATATCCCAGTGCAGGCGTGTTGTTGAGCTTGCGGTACGTATAACTCGACTTGAAATTAATGCGCAGTGCCCTCGAAATCTGCTGTTGGGCGGAAACCATGGCGGTGATACGCTGGAAACCTGTATTGGGGAGAATCCATTCGTTCTTAGTGTGGGTGATGGACGCCCGTACGCTGCCCCGGTCGGATTTTCCGGTCAAGGCTACCGAGTTGGTCAGGGTGTATCCTGTCTGGAACAAATCTTTGCGGTTGTTTTTGTACGCTACCCAAGGGGTGGCAACAGAAGCGCGTCCCTGCGTTACGGGGTCATATTGGTAGAACAACCTGTTGGCGTCGAAACGTGCTCCGTAGGCGCTACTGGTTCCGCTAGTGCTTGCGTAACTGCCGTCTTCCGCTTTCCCGTAAGAGTAATAGGGCTGGCCTTCGTAGATAGAACCTGCCGGACCGATATTGCTCGGCAATCCCTGTCCGAATTCATACTGGTAATCGGGCCATCTCATCACATCGTCAATACTGAAGTTACCGCTGTAAGACACACCGATACCTTTGGGTGCACCCGCTCCCGATTTGGTAGTCACCATAATCACGCCATTGGCTGCACGCGTACCGTACAAGGCTGTCGCACTGGCCCCTTTTAATACTTGGATGCTTTCGATATCATCCGGATTGATGTCGGAGAATCCGTTACCATAGTCCACGGAAAGTTCGCTGTTTGAACCTGCACCGTAGGCAACACCCGGATTGGTCATCGGACTACTCATCGGTACACCGTCCACTACCACCAATGCGTCGTTTCCGTTCTGGTTCAGCGAGACGTCCCCCCGCAGCGAGATACGGCTCGAATTAAGCGGACCACCGGAAGAGATAACACTCAATCCGGCTACCTTGCCGTTCAGTGCCGTCGACCAGTTGGTGGGCAGGGCACTCGTAATCATATCCCCTTTCACGGTTTCCGTGGCATATCCCAATCCTTTTTCTTCACGTTTGATCCCCAGGGCAGTCACCACCACATCATTCAGTTGTTGCGACTCTTCCGCCAGTTTTACGTTCATCGTATTGCCTGCATAGTTCTTCTGTAGCGTTTTATATCCCACATAACTGAATACAAGCAAATCCTTTTGAGTCAATGTTTTCTTAGTCTTCAGGGAGTAGTTTCCGTCGATGTCGGTCACCGTGCCGTCTGTCGAGTTTTTCACAGCTACGGTAGCCCCGATTAACGGTTCCCCGCCTTCACTTGTGATTTTTCCTTTCACTGTTGTCTGTGCGTATGCAGAGCCACAGCACAAGAGCCCAATCGACAGAGAAAGCAGCCATTTGTTTCTTTTCATAATCTTTTACCTTGCTTCTTTTAATTTATTAAATGAAATAAAGTTATTCACACCCGTGTTTTTGTTTCACGGTGCAAAGGAATGCAAGGCAGATTAAGATAGTATTACAGATCTGTTAACAATCTGTGTTGTGCGATAAATACAAATTAATAAAATAAATGGAGGCACGGATTACACGGTTTTAGTTAATAAAAGAACCGCGTAATCCGTGCCTAATAATCTAATAATAAAAGATTATTTTACTTGATTAGATAGAATACTTACTCTGATACTCTTTCGGCGACATTCCCTCGTGCCGTTTGAAGTACCTTCCTAAATACGACTGATCGGGAAAACCAAGTCGGTCGGCTATTTCCTGAATCGTCAGTCCGGTGGATTGAAGCAACACTTTTATCTCCAGGATGGCAAAGTCGTCGATAATCTTTTTGGCAGCCTCGCCCGTCACGCTTTTGCAAATACCTGTCAGGTATTTGGTGGAGATACACAGTTTGCTGGCGTAGAAAGTCACTTCCCGTTGTGAGATACAGTTTTCATGTACCAGTGCGATGAAATTCTTAAAGATTTCATCCTGCCGGCTTCCTCCTTCGATTTCCTGTCGGTCGAAGTAGCGGTAACACTTATCATAAATATCCAGCATAAACGACTGGAGATGATTTTTGGCGATCTGGTTGCGGAAACGGTTTTCACGATCGTTGTATATAGCTGTTGTGGCACGCATTAACCCGTTGATTGCTCCTGTGCTTTCATCCTTGAGTGTATAGCACGGTTTTTCTTTGATGAACCGGAAGAAGATCGGCTCGAAACGGAGGCAGGCTTCGCGAAACATTTCTTTGGGAAATCCGAAGAAAGAAGCTGTGAAATCGCTGCTGTTGCCATTGATGCGGATAATCGTTCCCGGCAAGAGCACGATTTGAGTGTTTTCTACTATTTCATAGTCTTTCAGGTCGATTGTGACGTGTGCCCATCCGCTTCTGCAAAAATAGATGGCACCCCCTTCCAGTTTCCACAGGCGTTGCATAATTGGAGACAGGTTTTCGTCCATTCCGGCAACGAACGGTTCATGAAGTATGGCTAGGCTAGAGTTTTTTGATTCCATTGTTGTTCTTATTTTGGGTACAAAAATAGGACTTTTTCACTAAATATCGGTTTTAATGTTCCTAAAATGAACAAAACTGAAGATACTAAGTCCAGTTTCCTATGAAGAAAACAGTCTACCTTTGCCGCGTTCAAAAATAGTTAAATAGGTAACAGAAAATGAGTAAAAAGGTATGTAAAGTGAAGCAAGGGCTATTGTTGCTCTGCTGTATGGTAGCTGCTACGGGCTGTAAACAAGCTCCTCCGGCACAAATGGAAACAGAATACGAAGTGATGACCGTTTCTCCGGCCGACCGGATGATTTCAAGCGCCTACTCGGCGACCATCCGCGGACGTCAGGATATTGATATTTACCCCCAGGTAAGTGGTACGCTGACTAAAGTCTGTGTAACGGAAGGGCAGCGTGTAAAGAACGGACAGACATTGTTCATCATCGACCAAGTGCCGTATGAAGCTGCTTTGCAGACGGCAGTGGCAAACGTTGAATCGGCCAAAGCCTCTCTGGCTACAGCGCAACTGACGTATGACAGTAAAGAGGAACTGTATAAAGAGAACGTAATTTCCTCTTTCGATTTGAGTACGGCAAAAAACTCCCTGTTGGCTGCCAAAGCACAGTTGGCACAGGCCAAGGCGCAGGAAGTGAGTGCCCGCAATAATCTTTCTTATACGGTTGTGAAAAGTCCGGCCGACGGAGTGGTAGGCACGTTGCCTTACCGTGTAGGAGCTTTGGTTAGTTCCGCTCTTGCCCAGCCGTTGACTACCGTTTCCGACAATTCGGATATGTACGTCTACTTCTCCATGACGGAAAACCAATTACTGGGACTGATCCGCCAATACGGTTCTAAAGAGGAAGCATTGAAAAATATGCCTGCTATCGACCTGCAACTGAACGATAAGTCAGCCTACTCCGAACGGGGACAGATTGAATCTATCAGCGGAGTGATCGACCGTTCGACGGGTACGGTCAGCCTGCGTGCAGTTTTCCCGAACAAGGAAGGATTGCTGCATAGCGGTGGTGCGGGTAATGTGATTGTTCCTGTTCAAAAAACAGCTGCGCTGACCATTCCACAGGCTGCCACTTTCGAAATACAAGATAAGAGATATGTCTATAAGGTAGTGGACGGCAAGGCTCAATCCAGCCAGGTACAAGTGACCCGTGTCAATGGCGGTCGGGAATTTATTGTAGATGAAGGATTGGCACCGGGAGATGTGATCGTGGCAGAAGGAGTAGGTTTGCTTCGTGAAGGTACTCCGGTCAAGGCAAAGGCTGCTCAAACTCCAGTGGCAGGAGTGACAAATGCTAATCAATCCTCATCAACAGAGACAACAACGAAGTCTCCGGCAACTACTACTGAAAATTAAACCAAGGAGGAATCATTCATGAATTTAAGAACCTTTATAGAACGCCCCGTATTATCGGCAGTCATCTCTATCACGATTGTCGTAGTGGGTATCATCGGGCTGTTCAGCTTGCCCGTTGAGCAGTATCCCGATATTGCTCCGCCTACCATTATGGTGAGTACCACCTATTATGGCGCCAGTGCGGAAACATTGCAGAAGAGTGTTATTGCGCCTTTGGAAGAGGCGATCAACGGAGTGGAAGACATGACCTACATGACTTCCTCCGCCACCAATTCCGGTTCGGTGAGCATCACCGTCTATTTTAAGCAGGGCACAGACCCCGATATGGCGGCTGTCAACGTGCAGAACCGTGTATCACGTGCTACGGGACAACTTCCGGCGGAGGTAACCCAGGTCGGTGTGACCACTTCCAAGCGTCAGACGAGTATTCTGCAGATGTTCTCATTGTATAGTCCGGACGACAGTTACGACGAGAACTTCCTGTCCAACTATATCAGCATCAACCTGAAACCGCAGATTCTTCGTATCTCCGGTGTGGGCGACCTGATGATTATGGGCGGTGAATATAGTATGCGTGTATGGATGAAACCGGACGTGATGGCGCAGTACAAACTGATTCCGTCCGATATCACCGGTGTGCTTGCCGAGCAGAATATCGAATCGGCTACCGGTTCGTTCGGTGAAAATTCCGATGAGACTTATCAGTATACGATGAAGTACACCGGACGTCTCATTACTCCCGAAGAATTCGGGGATATCGTCATCCGTTCCACCGACAATGGCGAAGTCTTGAAACTGAAAGACGTTGCCGATATCCAACTGGGACAGGACAGCTACGCTTACCACGGTGGTATGGACGGTCATCCGGGGGTATCCTGTATGGTGTTCCAGACGGCAGGTTCCAATGCGACCGAAGTAAATCAGAATATCGACAAACTCCTCGAAGAGGCAAGTAAAGACCTTCCGAAAGGCGTGGAACTGACGCAGATGATGAGCTCCAACGACTTCCTGTTCGCTTCCATTCATGAGGTGGTGAAAACGTTGATCGAGGCTATCATTCTGGTTATCCTTGTGGTGTACGTCTTCTTGCAGGACTTCCGTTCTACATTGATTCCGCTGGTCGGAATTGTGGTTTCCCTGGTGGGTACGTTTGCTTTCATGGCGATAGCCGGATTCAGTATCAACCTGCTGACCCTGTTTGCGCTAGTGCTCGTTATCGGTACGGTGGTGGATGATGCCATTATTGTCGTCGAGGCGGTGCAGGCGCGGTTCGATGTGGGCTACAGGTCGTCATATATGGCAAGTATCGACGCTATGAAAGGTATCAGTAATGCCGTTATCACCTCTTCGCTGGTATTTATGGCGGTGTTCATTCCGGTGTCCTTCATGGGCGGCACTTCCGGTACGTTCTATACCCAGTTCGGTTTGACGATGGCGGTTGCGGTAGGTATCTCCGCTATTAACGCGTTGACTTTGAGTCCGGCTTTGTGCGCATTGCTGCTGAAACCTTATATTAATGAAGACGGAACGCAGAAGAACAACTTTGCGGCACGCTTCCGTAAGGCTTTCAATTCGGCTTTCGATGTGATGGTGGATAAATATAAGACGATTGTATTGTTCTTTATCAAGCGCAGATGGTTGACATGGTCGTTGCTGGCTTGTTCCGTGGTATTGCTTGTGTTACTGATGAATAACACGAAGACCAGTCTGGTACCCGACGAAGATCAGGGTGTTATTTTCGTGAATGTAAGTACGGCGGCAGGCAGTTCGCTGACAACGACGGATAAGGTGATGGAACGTATTGAAAAACGCCTGATAGAAATACCTCAACTGAAACACGTGCAGAAAGTGGCCGGTTACGGATTGTTGGCAGGACAGGGTAGTTCGTTCGGTATGTTGATTCTCAAACTGAAACCGTGGGACGAACGTCCGGGTGATGAGGACAATGTGCAGTCGGTGATCGGTCAGGTATATGCGCGTACGGCTGATATCAAGGATGCCAGTGTGTTCGCCATCTCTCCGGGTATGATTCCGGGTTACGGTATGGGTAATGCGCTCGAACTCCACATGCAAGATAAGATGGGCGGTGATATGAACGAGTTCTTCACCACCACCCAGCAATACTTGGGAGCTTTGAACCAGCGGCCTGAAATATCGATGGCTTATTCGACGTTCGACGTTCGCTATCCGCAGTGGACGGTAGAGGTGGATGCGGCTAAATGTAAGCGTGCAGGTATCACGCCCGATGCAGTGTTGAGTACGCTGTCCGGTTATTACGGTGGACAGTATGTGTCCAATTTCAACCGTTTTTCTAAAGTGTACCGTGTCATGATTCAGGCCGATCCGGTGTTCCGTTTGGACGAAACTTCCCTCGATAATGCTTTTGTGCGTATGTCGAATGGAGAGATGGCGCCATTGAGCCAGTTCGTTACGCTGACCCGTAGCTACGGTGCGGAATCGTTGAGCCGTTTCAATATGTATAACTCCATTGCGGTAAATGCGATGCCGGCCGACGGATATAGTACGGGAGACGCCATCAAGGCTGTGCAGGAAACTGCCGAACAGTCTCTTCCGAAAGGCTATGGCTATGATTACGGAGGTATCACCCGTGAGGAAAACCAGCAGAGCGGTACGACGATCATTATTTTCGGTATCTGCTTCCTGATGATTTACCTTATTTTGAGTGCACTTTATGAGAGCTTCATTATTCCGTTCGCTGTGCTTTTGAGTGTGCCTTGCGGATTGATGGGTAGCTTCCTTTTCGCCTGGATGTTCGGACTGGAGAATAATATTTATCTGCAAACAGGTTTGATTATGTTGATCGGTCTGCTGGCGAAGACGGCTATTTTGCTGACGGAATATGCTGCCGAACGTCGTAAAGCAGGTATGGGGCTGATTGCTTCTGCGGTCAGTGCGGCTAAAGCCCGTCTGCGTCCGATTCTGATGACGGCATTGACGATGATTTTCGGTCTGTTCCCGTTGATGATGTCAAGTGGAGTGGGAGCCAACGGTAACCGTTCATTGGGTACGGGTGTAGTAGGTGGTATGACCATCGGTACATTGGCGTTGCTCTTCATCGTGCCTACTTTGTTTATTGCTTTCCAGTGGTTGCAGGAACGTTTGCGTCCCGTGCAGAGCGTCCCGACGCATGACTGGCAGATTGAAGAAGAAATCAAAGTGAGCGAGGAAGAAAAATCTAAAGCTGGAAAAGAATAATTGATGATTAAAGGTTTTAGACCTGAATTAAAATAAGAACTAATGAGAAAAATAATCATTCTGTCCGCAGCAACGCTTATATTGAGTAGTTGCGGTATCTACAATAAATACAAACCGGTATCGGAAGTTCCCGAAGGACTTTACGGCAGCGAGTCTGTTGCTGCCACCGATACGGCAAACTTCGGTAACCTCTCGTGGCGGGAGGTCTTTACCGACCCTTATCTGCAGAATTTGGTGGATTCGGCACTCTTGCGCAACACCGATATGCAGACTGCCCATTTGCGTGTGAAAGAAGCGGAAGCCACGCTGTTGACGTCCAAACTGTCTTATCTGCCTTCTTTGTTTCTGGCACCGGAAGGAGCTGTCAGCAGCTTCGACCGTGGAAAGGCTACACAAACTTATTCGCTGCCCGTGACTGCTTCGTGGGAACTGGATATTTTTGGAAAGGTGACAACAGCAAAGCGTCGTGTGAAAGCTGCCTACGAACAGAGCAAGGAATATGAACAGGCTGTCAAGACGCAGTTGGTAGCATCCGTTGCCAATACGTATTACACCTTGCTGATGCTCGATTCGCAGTATGAGATAGCTGTGGCTACCGAAGCTGCCTGGAAAGAAAGTGTGAATGCCACCCGTGCCATGAAAAAGGCCGGGATGGTGAATGAGGCCGGACTGGCGCAGACGGAGGCTACCTACTTCAATATATGTACCACCGTACTCGACCTGAAAGAGCAAATCAATCAGGCGGAAAATTCACTGGCACTTTTACTGGCAGAAACTCCCCACCAAATACAGCGTGGCAAACTGGGAAATCAACAGTTGCCGGAAAACTTCTCCGTGGGTGTTCCCTTACAGATGCTTGCCAACCGTCCTGACGTGCGTAGCGCAGAATTTTCGTTGGCACAGGCTTTCTATACCACGAATGCCGCCCGTGCCGCTTTCTATCCTTCCATCACGTTGAGCGGCAGCGCAGGGTGGACAAACAGTGCAGGGAGCATGATTGTCAACCCGGGTAAGTTCCTGGCCTCCGCCGTGGCTTCCCTGACGCAGCCTTTGTTTAATAAAGGAGCGAACATCGCCCAACTGAAAATAGCGAAAGCCCAACAGGAGGAAGCCCGCCTTAGTTTCGAACAGACCTTGCTGAACGCAGGCGTGGAAGTGAACGAGGCACTGGTGCAGTACCAGACTGCCCGCGAGAAAGCCGACTACTACAACAAGCAGGTGGCTTCCCTGCAAACAGCAGCCAAAAGCACAAGCCTGTTGATGAAACATGGCAACACCACTTATCTGGAAGTATTGACCGCCCAACAGACGTTGCTCAACGCGCAACTGTCACAAGTAGCGAACCGCTTTACCGAAATCCAGGGCGTAATCACTTTGTATCAGGCATTGGGTGGCGGCCGTATGTAGGGAGGTATGTATGAATCCAGAAACACTGCGTTGCCGGATACTCGACTACACCAAGCGGGAAATGTACCAGCATGGTGCCGACGGGTTGACGATGGATGATATAGCCAGGGGAATGAAGATGTCGAAGCGGACACTCTACAAGCTCTTTCCCAGCAAAACGAGTCTGTTCCGTGTCTGTCTTTCTGATTTTGCCAACGGAATCAGAAGCCGGATCCAGCAAAAACAGATACGGATGGACAGCTCGTGCATGGAGGCACTTTTCATCACAGTGGATGGCTATCTCACCCTGCTTCATTCGCTGGGGAAGAAGTTGCTGATGGATATTGCTACCGACAGGGAATACCGTGCTGCTTTCGAGCGGGAGGAAGCTTTCTGGTTGCAGCAGTTGATTGATGTCTTGACGCATTGTAAGATTTGCGGTTATTTACTTCCCGGAGTCGATCCCGACCGTTTTGCACCGGATTTGCAGGAGGTCATCTACCAGAGCAGCTTGCAAGGCACCCCGTACCTGGTGCAGCGTATGTTGAACTATACGCTTCTGCGGGGGCTTTTTAAGATGGACGGTATCCGTTATATTGACGAACACCTGAAACCTGATAATTTGAATGTTTGTGTATGAAGAGAAAGAGGTGGACTACCCTGCAAAGGGAGCTCACCTCTTTTTATTTTCTTCGTTCGTAAACGGTTGGTTACAAGATAGTGCCTTTATGAATCCGATTACTTTATAACCCTTCGATTATGCTTAAAGGTAAATCGGTACATTCGGCGATAGACTCATTGTCTATCCCTTTGGCTTTCATGTTCCGGGCTATTTTCAGCTGGGCTCTTTGTGTACCTTCTTTCATTCCTTTCTCTATACCTTTCTCCAACCCTTCTTTTATTCCTTTTTGTTCAGCTGCATCCATTGTCACCAAATAATCTCGGTACACTTTGACGCTATTGTCGTATCGCTCCCTGTCTTCCGGAGACATAGAAGCCACATCAGCGATATCTTCCAATTTCTCGAAGACAGCTTTTCGTGCCTTGAACGGCATGCGTTTTAAAGTTTCCATATTATTTAATATATAAATCCAACGTTCAAAATTCGTTTCGCATTCCTCTTCGTTTTTGTTGAAGAGAGGGAGAGCGATAAAGATTTCCCGGAACTTATCCGAGAAGAGTTCTCCTGTTTCCCTGTCACTTAGAATAACATCCGTGCGGAGTTTTATGTTCTTGTCGATAATGAAATTCATCAAGAAAACTCCGTATACGGCTTTTATTTCAAACTTCCATTCATTGCCTACCCTTCCTTGATTGATGATGGCACGCGATAAATAATAAATCGAGCGTTCTTTGAAGTTGCTTTGCATACGGTTCTGCATTTCAACGATGATTTTTTCGCCTGTGTCCGTGGTGCAATATACATCATAGATAATACCTCGTCCTTCCGGATAGAGCGGCAATTGCTCATTATTCAAAAACTGTAAGTCCGTTATCACTCGTTCACCTTCGAGCAGGTCGTTCAGAAATTCGATTAGTAAATCCTTAGACACTTCTCTGCCGAATATTAGTTTGAATCCGTAGTCGGTGAACGGATTGATAAATTTACTCATTGTTTTGGGTCGCTTCTTTTTATGTTTTGCAAAGAGACGTTTCTCTTTATACATAAAAAAGAGGCTTTTTCTTCGTACTACAAAGGTACGATAATTCTTGGTTTTCCATCCCTTTTGCAGTAAAAATAAAAAGGTTCCTTGTTTATAGGCAGACTTTTCCGCTTTATCTTCCCCTGATTAGCTTTTTCAGTGTCCCGTTGTAGGTGTTTTCAAATTCCGTCGGATGATTGAGTGCCCAAAGAATGTAATCACCCGGTTCATTCTTTTTGAGTAGGGTAGGGCGGTATTGGGAACTAAGAATTTTCCATAAAATACCGCCGGGGCCTCCCAATTCTTTACGTCGGGCAAGGGCGACAATCGCTTTTACGGTCTGTTCGTTCCGGATGCCGATAGTTTGCATATTAAGTAGAAGTATAGCTTCCGAGCCTCCTCCCGCTTGCATCCCTTCCGAAACCGTTTCTTTTCCAATCGATTTATCCAAAGACAAACCCTCTACAACGACAGGCGAAGCCTGAAAAACGCTGTTTGACGGAACGGGCGGCATGCTCCTCTCATTCTCCTTTCCGTCTTTTCCTTCCCTCTCTGTCTCTATGTCTTTTTTTATTTCAGGTTTGATTTCATTTTCCATATTCCTTTCCTGTTTACCTTTGATATCTGTATCCGTTTCTTCTTTTGTTTGTGGCATTGTTGTAGCAAATTCATGGGGTTTTGTAACATCTTTGCCGGAGTTGGCACTGGAGTCATCCGTATTTTCCGGTTCTATTTCACTACTCTCCTCCTTGATATTCCAGAAATGTTCCAGGGGTAATTTATATTTTCTCCGGCTGTCGGTGATGATTTTATGATATTGTTCCTGAATCGCCTGTGAAGTCAGTACGCCATACTCCTTATATATAAGATCATCGAACAGCCCCACTGACAGGCAATCATCAATGATGGCCTGCATTTCCTCCTCCCCGCAACACGCTTCCTGGGCGATGTCGAAAAGAGTGTCTTTGTTCCACAAAATATAATAACCTTTTTCTTTATAGATGAGGCAGAGCAGCGAAGTGAGTGCGGCAATCCCTGCCGCGTGGTGGCGACAGGAGATGCGGCGTACTTTTCTGTCCTGCAGAAAATTGACATCGAGGGGGAAATAATCTAATCCGGGTTTGGAAATGCGGGCCATGATGATAAAATGCTGGTTGTAAATGGTTGATTATTACTGAATAAATTCTGCTTTTACATCGAAGCAGGGGCAAGATTTTATATACTCGTCAGGTGAGATAATGCCGTCTCCATTGAGGTCAGGACTGGTGTCCCGATGCCCTATCACCTGCTTCAGAGAAGGGAAGACAAGGCGCAAATCTTCTACCAGCCGGACGAGCGCTTCACGTTGCGCTTCCGTTCGTGTGTCGGCAGGCCGGCCGTTCCTGTCCAATCCGCCAATGTAGCAGATGCCGATAGACCGATGGTTCCAACCTGTACAATGCGCTCCGTCGAGAGCAACATCTCTTCCCGGTTCTATCGTACCGTCGAGACGGATGACGAAATGATAACCGATAGAACGAAAACCACGTTGACGATGCCAGCGGTCGATGTCGGTAGCGGTAAAATCCTGTCCCGCACGAGTGGCGGAACAGTGGATGATGATCGTGTCTTTCATGGCAGAATCCTCCTTTCCTGTTTGCAGACGGCACGTGAGATAACCCCGAACGCAATAGCCTCCTCTTTGGACAGTTGGCGGTAATATTGCTTTGTTACTGAATGGAGCACCGGAGAGAAGGGAGCATCCATCGGCGGCGTTGTCGTTTGATTAGGCATGGTGGGCCGATTAGGTATTGTCGTCCGATTAAGCACTGTGGTCTGGTTAGGCCTTGTCTGAACCATAATAAAAGCATCTCCCCGATGATGTTGCACACGCAAGGCGTGTTGTTTCACGCGGTCCGGATGCTTTAGTTGGAGGATAAGCCAGTTTCGGTGCGCAGGCTTCAGACGTTCCTCTCTGACCATTTCTTTCATAGACGGGTAGGCACGCAATACTTTCCCCGTTGCATCCGTAACGGCGAAAGGTGTTTGATGAGATCCCACTCCCGTACGTCGTAATCCCGTCCGGATGGCGTGCATCATATTGGTGTATGCATCGCACCATTCGAGGTTTGACACGTGGTTGTTCATCGTATTGCCATCGAGGTGGTTAATCTGTGGCAGCTGCTCCGGGTTGGGGATGAATGCTTTGGCAACCAAACGATGAATTTTGTATTCGATACAAACACCTTTATTCGGCAGTATGACAGTTTCGTAACCGGTCCCCATGATTTTGGCACAAAGGATCAACTTTGATCTGCCCTTGAAACTCAATACCCGTCCGTGATCTGAAATCATATAGTCGGGGTTTTCTTCAATAAATCTCCAATTTTCCATACTTGATATTGATAATGTTAATAAAATTATACTCTGTTAAAAAATAATCGTTTTTCTGAATCATGCGGGGAGAAACGGCGTTTCCTCCATCTGTTAAACGGCGCTTTCTGGTGCGGAGAAACGCTGTGGTCTGTATGTGTTAAACGGCGTTTCTTCCTCCTCCTCCGTATGAGGTTCGAGCCGTTCGGCACAATGAATCAGAAACTCCAGTTCTTCCCGGCAGCCTTGAATGGCCTCGTATAGCGAATCTACGTTATACTGTCTGCAAAGCGCCTCCCATTCTTTTCGTTCCTGCCCGTTCATTCCGTTCTTTTGCAGATTCATTTTTACTTGTTGCTGTCTTGCCCGTCCGTTTCGATATCCAGAAAATTTTCAGCGTGAAAGGTGCGCCAGCCTTTGGCTTCGATATCATAGTAGACAACGAACGTATTTTCCGGTTTGGGTAGATACGGACGGTGGAAACTATGTTCATATCCGGTGAGGGTGCCGGTGGCATGTCGGATGGTTCCATCCTGTTTGGTGTAGCGGAAACAGACATTTCCGTGATGCATCTGCCGGATGAGAGCCCCTATCCGGTGAGCCGTGACGAGTGCATCGTGCCGGTTCATACCGTTGTTTTGCCGGATGACGGCAGCTTGCTTCATTAGCTGTACCCGTTGGAAGGAATGATTTTTTTCAGTTTCAGTCATTTTGATTCGTTTTAATGATTTGATTATGGGGACAAAGGTAGAGAGCAGGTAATGCAAAGGCTGTCCAAGCTTGAACCATAATGAAACGTTGAAACTTTTAGTGCAGGAATGCTTTCTCTTTTTTAGCGCAAATCACAGCTTTTGGAACGAGTGATTTCTTTCCTCTTTGGCAGATTTTATTTCATCTATTTTCTTGATAATACCGGTAAGGTAGAAAATGGGTACCCCAAACCCTCTTTCTTTGTGAAAATATGGATGAAAAATATAGAATGTGTCATGCTTGAACATATATGTTAAAATAAGCATTGTACTTTTGTCGTGAATTTTATATGTAAATATTAAATAAAATGTAAAAAAATGACTAAGGTAGAAAGAGAAGTGGTTTTTAACAGTGAAAATGGTCAGAAAGAAATGACCGGTGTACGTCACAGCGACGATGATGTTAAGAAGAAAGTAATTGATTGTGTTTTTAAGTTGGGGCAACTGAATAATATTCCAGAAAAATATGTTGAAAAGAATTCGGATTGTTCGCGTTCGTCCGTGGGGCGTGTGTACAGGTGTAATTTCGACGGTCGGAGTCCTATACCAAATTGGACAACTATCTTTAATTTTTTCTCTTGTGTGATTGGAAAGGCAACGATTATTGTCAATATTCCGGAGGTGTTGTGCTGGATTCTGAAGCTTTTTCTAGGAGATTCTGCGGATGTAGGCTATACAGTTGATGATAGTCATCATATTCGTATAGATATTCAGTTTCATGACGATAAAACACTGTTCCTGGAGACTGGTGAAAAGGAAGGAAAGGTGAAGAAAAAAGATGGAAAATAGAAGAAAGCGGGAGGGGAGTTACCAAGTTCTTGATGAACTTGGTACATTATTGATAACGAACTTTCCATCGAGGTCGGTGGTGGTTCCTATAGATGTACCTTTAACTAAAACGGATGCTCCTATGACGGGCTGGTTGTCTTCCTCGGAGAAGACAACGCCCATTACCTTTCTGGAGGTTTGAGCGATTGCCAGGCTAATGCCTGCTAGCAGGCAGGTTAATAACAGCGTTAGTTTTCTTTTCATATAGTTTTTATATAGTAGAATAGTCTGTTTTGCTATCTTACGATTCGCAAAAGTAACCACTTTTTTAGAAAAACAAAGAAAAATATGAAAAAAAATATAAATTTGTGCTGTCGATACAAAATACTTGTAGCAAAAGGACTTAAATACAAGATAAGTACATGAAAGGCGGTTTCTTATTTCTTTTTGGTGATTAATAAACGAAAATAAGTATCTTTTTGATAAATAAATGTGGATAAATTCGTAGATAAGATGTTTAATAACACATAATAATCTGCAAATAAATAATTGCAGGTAGAAAAAAGATAGTTTATTGGACAAAGAAAGAAATTCTATCCGTAGTCTCTTATATTAATACCCTAATTGGGGAGACGAGAGTTGCTGCCGGACTTGAAGTTTGCTACATGAAAGATATTTTCTACCTTTTCAGTAAGTAGATAAAAAGCAAAAAAGGACGATTTATTTTGCGTTTCACTTCCTTTTTTGCTTTTCTTATTCCCCTTTCTGTATTTTCTTTTTTATATTTATTAAATATTTTGTGCTCAAGCACTTATGGAAGGAGGGGCAGAAAATGCATGAGTTCATCAAGAACTTTGCAAATCACCTATGTCGGCATGAAGTCGCAGGATGTTCCCATCAAGTCCGGGACCATCAAGGTAATGATGAAATCCGATTCCGAAGTATTACAGGAAGTGGTAGTGACCGGTATGCAGAAAATGGATAAACGTCTTTTTACCGGAGCCACCAAACAATTAAATGCCGATAATGTGAAGCTGGACGGTTTGCCCGACATTAGTCGCGGACTGGAAGGTCGTGCGGCAGGAGTTTCCGTTCAGAATGTTTCGGGCACTTTTGGAACTGCCCCCAAGATTCGTGTGCGTGGAGCCACTTCCATTTACGGAAGTTCCAAACCGTTGTGGGTTGTTGACGGCGTGATTCTGGAAGACGCCATCGACGTAGGTCCCGATGATCTTTCCTCCGGTGATGCCGAGACACTGATTAGTTCCGCCATAGCCGGACTGAATTCCGACGATATCGAGAGTTTCCAAATTTTGAAAGACGGTTCGGCAACCTCCATTTACGGTGCACGTGCGATGGCAGGCGTTATCGTAGTCACCACTAAGAAAGGACGTGCCGGAGTCAGCAAGATCAGTTATACGGGCGAGTTCACCACCCGTGCTATCCCCAGCTACAAAGAATTCAATATCATGAATTCGCAGGAACAGATGGGAATCTACAAAGAAATGGAACAGAAAGGCTGGTTGAACAGTGCCGACCTTTTCCGCACCAGAGACACCGGAGTGTACGGTCGTATGTACCGCCTCATCGACGAATACAACAACAGTAACGGCCAACGCGGACTGCTCAACACCACCGAAGCCCGTAACGCTTACCTCCGCGAAGCGGAAATGCGCAACACTGACTGGTTCGACGTGCTTTTCACCAATGCCGTTTCGCAGAACCATTCCGTCAGCATCACCGCCGGAACGGAAAAATCCTCTTTCTATGCCTCCTTGAGTGCCATGCTCGATCCGGGTTGGTACAAGCAGAGCAAGGTGAAACGCTACACGGCCAATGTGAACACAACCTATAATATATATAAAAATCTGTCGCTCAACCTCATATCCAACGCCTCCTACCGCCAGCAGAACGCGCCGGGAACGATGAACTCCACCCTCGACATCGCATCAGGAAAGATGTCCCGCGGATTCGACATCAACCCTTATTCATACGCGCTCAACACAAGCCGCACACTCGACCCCTCTGTGGACTATATCAGCAACTACGCCCCATTCAATATTCTCCACGAACTCGACAATAACTACATCGAAATCAATATGGTCGATGTGAAATTTCAAGGCGAGATGAAGTGGAAAGTGGTTCAGGGACTCGAATTGAGTGCCCTCGGAGCCGTTAGATACCAGACTTCATCGCAGGAACACAACGTGCTCGACGACGCCAATCAGGCAATCGCCTACCGCACCGGTATGGACGACGCCACCATCCGCGAGCAAAACAAATTGCTCTATACCGACCCCGACAACCCATACGCCCTGCCTATCACCCTGCTGCCCGAAGGCGGTATCTACCAGCGTCAGGACCGCCGTATGCTGGGACTCGATTTCCGTGGAACACTCTCATGGAATCATCTTTTCGCCGAAAAGCACATCGCCAACTTCTTTGCCGGAATGGAAGTGAACAGCCTTCAAAAAACATATTCCTCTTTCCAAGGCTGGGGAATGCAATATTCGATGGGGGAAATTCCGTCCTACATCTACCAGTTCTTCAAGAACGGTATCGAATCCGGTTCGCGCTATTACAGCCTGGGACACTCCGAAACCCGGAGTATAGCCAGCTTCTTCAACGCCACGTATTCTTACGACGGACGCTACACCCTCAACGGCACTTTCCGCTATGAAGGAACCAACCGCATGGGACGCAGCCGTTCATCCCGCTGGCTACCCACATGGAACCTGTCCGGTGCCTGGAACGTGCATGAAGAATCTTTCTTCAAAGCGCTGCAACCCACCCTTTCCAACCTGACACTGAAAGCCTCATACTCCCTCACCGCCGACCGCGGCCCGGCGGAAGTGACCAACTCGCAAGCCATCATCCGCAGCTTCTCGCCCTACCGCCCCTTTACCGACATTCAGGAAACGGGACTTTATATCGATGACATCGAGAACAGCGAACTCACTTACGAGAAAAAGCATGAGCTGAACATCGGCATCGACCTCGGCCTGCTCGAAAATCGCATCAACTTCTCCGCCGACTGGTACCAGCGTAACAACTACGACCTGATCGGTGTAGTCCCCACACAGGGAGTAGGCGGCGTCATCAACAAATATGCCAACGTAGCCACCATGAAATCTCACGGTGTGGAATTTACGCTCTCCACCCGCAACATCCGCACGAATGATTTTTCATGGAACACAGACTTTATCTTCTCCTATGCCAAGAACGAAGTCACCCAGCTGAAAGGACTCACAAGTATGATGGAACTCGTTTCCGGCAACGGCTTTGCCCGCGAAGGATACCCCGTGCGCGGACTCTTCTCCATCCCTTTTGCGGGACTTGATGAAGACGGTATTCCGCAATACCTCATCGACGGAAAAGTGACTAGCACCAGCATCAACTTCCAGGAACGCGAAAAACTGGATTACCTGAAATACGAAGGTCCTACCGATCCCACCGTCACGGGAAGTTTCGGTAATGTATTCACCTATAAAGGCTTCAAACTAAATGTCTTTATGACTTACTCTTTCGGCAACGTAGTCCGCCTCAACCCGGTGTTCAACTACAAATATTCCGACCTTACCGCCATGCCGCGTGAATTCAAAAACCGCTGGACTGTTTCCGGCGACGAAGCGAGAACGAATATCCCGGTGATACTTAGCGACCCGCAATATAGGACGAATACATCGCTTTATCTTGCCTACAACGCCTACAACTATTCTACGGAGCGCATCGCCAAAGGCGATTTTATCCGCATGAAAGAAATATCACTGATGTATGAGTTCCCGAGAAGCTGGATCGCTCCTGCCAAAATATCCAACCTGTCGCTCAAGTTGCAGGCTACCAACCTCTTCCTGATCTACGCCGACAAGAAGTTGAACGGGCAGGACCCCGAATTTGTGAACACCGGAGGGGTGGCATCCCCCGTTCTGCGTCAGTTTACCCTCACCCTGCGTCTGGGACTGTGATTGTAACCCCCAATAGAGAACCCGAAAAAATATACGATAGATGAAGACGAAAATAAACCATATACTCCCTGTGCTGCTGCTCACCGCAGCTTCCGGTCTGACTACCGTTTCCTGCAATGATTTTCTGGACAAAACACCGGACAACCGCACGGAACTGAACACCGACCAGAAAATAGCCAAACTGCTTGTATCGGCCTATCCCGACGTATCACCCAACGAACTGTTCGAACTCTACAGCGACAACTCCGATGATAGCGGCCCCACCTACGGTTACTACCAGCTTTCCGAAAAGGAATGTTACAACTGGGAAGATACCAAAGAGGAATATCAGGACACACCCAATTCCCTTTGGGGAGGTTATTACGGTGCAATTTCAGCCGCCAACATGGCACTCAAGGCGATAGAGGAGAAAGGAAGTCCGGCATCGCTCAACCCGCAGCGCGGTGAAGCACTGGTGTGCCGTGCCTACTGCCATTTCATGCTGGCAACTATCTTCTGCAATGCTTATGACACTCATGCCTCCGAATCGTTGGGAATCCCCTATATGGAAGACGTGGAAACCACCGTGTCTCCCCGTTACGAGCGCGGCACGCTGGAAGAAGTGTACCGGAAAGTGGAGCGTGACCTCCTGGAGGGAGTGGAACTGATTTCGGACGACGGATATTCCGTCCCCAAATACCATTTCACCCGCAAGGCCGCCTATGCCTTTGCCGCCCGTTTCTACCTTTATTATATGAAACCCGATTTCTCCAACTGCGACCGGGTGATTGACTTTGCCACCCGTGTGTTGGGCAGCAACCCCGACGACCTGCTCCGCGACTGGGAAGCATTGAGCAATCTTTCCGTGAACGGAAATGTGCAGGCAGATGCGTATATTGCTTCTTCCAATGAGGCCAACCTGCTGATAAGCAGCACCGTCTCCAACTGGGGCGCACTCGGAAGCGACTACCTGGTAGGCCCGCGTTACTTCCACAACCAAACGCTCGCCACCAGCGAAACCTGTCTTTCTGCAGGACTGTGGGGCAGCTCGGATTATTTGTATCTGAAACCTTTCTCTACCACCGGATTTGTAGCCAGCATCCTGCGCAAGAGCGGACTTTATGATGGCGGCTACCTTTATTATATGCCGGTATTGTTTTCAACGGACGAAACCCTGCTTTGCCGTGCCGAAGCATACGCGTTGAAGAAAATGTACCCCCAGTCGGCTGCCGACATCACGAGCTGGCAACGTGCCTACACCCGCAACAAATCGGCCCTGACACCCGACCAGATCAATGCGTATTATGATAAAATGAATTTCTACACGCCTTTCACGCAACAGACGCCCAAGAAACAGCTAGCTCCCGATTTCACTATTGAGGAAGGGATGCAGGAAAATATTCTTCACTGTATTCTGCACATACGCCGTGTCACTACCCTGCACGAGGGGATGCGCTGGCCCGATATCAAACGGTACGGTATTATGATTTACCGTCGCAACATGGCTACTCAACGTGTCACCGACGAAATGCCGCCGAACGACCTGCGCCGTGCCATCCAGATTCCGCGAAACGTGATCGTGGCGGGAATGCAACCTAACCCGAGAAGAAACTAACAGAGAAAAAAGTGAAAATTATGAAGAAACAGATCATTTACTCTTTGCTTGCTCTCACCACAGTCTGCCTGGGGGCTTGCAACAATAACGACGAGATAGACACCGCGAACAGCATCTTCTCTACCGAACCTCTGGAGAGAAATGCTTTCGATTACTGGCTGCTCGACAACTACACCTATCCTTATAACATCGACTTCATGTACCGCATGAAGGATATCGAGAGCGATCATAAATACAACCTCGTGCCCGCCGACTATGACAAAGCGGTGGCACTGTCGAAAATCATCAAACACGTCTGGATGGACGCTTACGTCGAACTGGCAGGAATGGATTTTCTCCGTGTCTACGTACCCAAGACATTCCACCTCATCGGATCGCCCGCCTACGAAAGTAGCGGTAACATGGTGCTCGGCACGGCAGAAGGCGGGAAGAAAATCACCCTCTACAACGTGAACGACCTCAACATAAAGAAGATCAATATCGAAAAGCTCAACGAGTATTATTTTGAAACGATGCATCATGAATTTGCCCATATCCTGCATCAGAAACGGAATTTCGACCCTTCTTTCAACCGCATCTCGGAAGGAAAATACGTGGGAGCCGACTGGTATTACTACATGACCGCCCAGGGTGCCATGCCCCGCACGGACGATGTGGCCTGGTCCGACGGTTTCGTGACGGCTTATGCCATGAGCCAGTCCAACGAGGATTTTGTGGAAAATATAGCCATGTACGTCACGCATACGCAGGCCTACTGGGACAATATGATGACGGCAGCCGGAGAATCGGGCGCTGCCATCATCAACAAGAAATTCACGATTGTCTATAACTATATGCGCGACACATGGGGGATCGACCTCAACGAACTTCGTAAAATCGTGCTGCGCCGCCAGCAGGAGATTACCGAAATTGACTTGAGCACTATTCAATAAGTGCCGGTCACCTCTTGTTTTTTTGATTGACGATTGGATGATTATTTAATTACACATTATTATGATGAAGAAAAATAGAACGATATATTTCCTGTTGGCCCTTGTCTGCCTGGGTTTGCAGTCGTGCCTCTTTCAGGAAGAAGATTATTTTGACGATTCGTCTGCCAACCGTGCCACGGCCGATGTGAAGCGTTGCAGCGAACTGCTGGAAGCAGCACCCAACGGATGGGTGATGGAATATTACGTCGGTAAGGACTACTCGCTGGGAGGTATTACCCTGCTTTGCAAGTTCGACGGCCAGCGGGTGACGATGGCTTCGCAGATAGCGGGAGCGGATGAGACGGTCAGTTCGCTTTATAGCGTCAAGTCCGAGCAGGCGACGATGTTGTCTTTCGATACCTACAATTACCTGGTGCATTATTTCGGGCAACCGCAGGGAAGTATGGCCGACGACCCGAACGGAACGCTCGGAGGCGACTACGAATTCGTGATCTCCGATGCCACCGCCGACCGTATCGAACTGAAAGGCAAGAAATATGGCAACCGCATCGTGATGAAGGCTTTTTCTGCCGACCAGACGTGGAAGCAATATCTCACCCGGATAAAGAAAGTGGAAGACGATGCTTTCTTTTATGAATACGACCTGCGGATGGACGGACTCTACACCGGGCAAATGCTACGCAGCAACTATACGTTCATTGTGACCTATTATGACGAAGTTGGAAAGGTGCATCAGAAAACCGTACCTTTTATGTTTACCACCGACGGAATGCGTTTTCACGAACCGGTGACGATAGACGGACAAACCATGCAGAATTTTGTCTGGAAGAACGAGGAAATCAGCTTTGTCTGTACCGACGAAGGAGCTACAGGAGTGAAGATGAAAGGCATCTACATTGACGGATATCAGAGCTACGACTATTATCCGGGCACTTATTTGATGGATTTCTACCGTCTGAACGGTGCGACGAACCAACTGGAAGTGGCTTCGCAGGAGATTCAACTGGTGAAGAACGAGGACGGCAAGAGCTACTGGCTTAAAGGACTCGAATATGACATTCTGGTAACTTACGACAAGCCGCGTGGCGGACTTTCCATCCTGCCGCAATTCTTGAAGAAAGTACAGGGAGGTTACGTATATCTGGCTATGTGGGATTTGATGAATGATTACGTTTTGCGCAGTCCGGCAATCGGTCTTATCAGTTATCCTACCACCGACGGCATTTATCTGGTGGACAATGGAGTGTGGATAGGTGAAATCTCCGGATTTATCTTCGGTGTGTACAACTCGCAGGATGAGGAGGCCTCTTTCATGGGATACACGGATGCAGTTGCAGCAATCAGGTTGGTTAAAAAAACAATAGAAGAATGATATGATGAATAAGTTTTTTATACTGTTATTATCTGCGTGCTGTCTGCTGACGACAGCGTGCGACAAGGAAAACGATGAAACGGCACAAGGCTTTCGCATCATGAAGGCGGACGTCGATCTGGTAGCCGGAGGCGGAACAGTGGAAGTGGCTTTGCAGGCTACCGGAGAACTAACTGCCGTTTCGGGTGCGGACTGGTGCAGGGTAATCGAAGTGACAAACGAAAAGATAACTTTGCTTGTCAGAGCCAATTATGAATATACGTCACGTGCCACGCAGGTGACCGTGAGCGATGGCAATAGCGAACAGAAAATTGTAGTGACGCAGGAGGGAAATATTTTTGCTCCCGACTCCGACCAGCAGGTGATACGCCTCGGAAATGCTCCTTCACAGACGATTGTACGGGTGAATAGTTCGTTTGATTTCAAAGTGAGCGTGCAGCGGGGAATCGACTGGCTGGAAGTGCCGGCTGCTTCAAAAGAAGATGGTTTCTTGCTTGTGTTGAAAGAGAATAAAACCGGAAATCCCCGTGCCTGCCAGTTGTTGGTCAGCACCAATGAAGGGCGGAAGTTCCTTTACTACGTATATCAGTATGAAGTGACAGACTTGCTCGGAGCGTGGGGAAACAGCCGGATTTATGTGAAATGGGACACGAAGGATATCGAAGACGCCTATCCCTTGTCGGCTACTGAAATTTCGAAGAATGTCGATGGCGAGGGATATACCATTAAGATGTCGTTGGCAAATACTCCGGCGGCACAATATCTGAAAGACCCCGCAAAGGCTACGGTTTCATTGCAGGCTACCTATAAGAATGGATCGTTTGTGGTACCTATCGGTGCGGCACAGAAAGACTTTACAGTCGTGGAAGAGGTTGCGGATGAGGCGGCAGAAGGCGCATCGGACGGAACATCGGATGATGGGGCAGGTGTTGTTTTGCAAACCCTGTACGGTTTTTCTGTAGCGGCTTCTTCCAATATTTATTCGAAAGGAAATTTCGGTTTCGCTCCTGTGCTCTATCAGGACGGTTCTGTCGGAATCAGTTTTCAGGACGTGGCCGGAGCACCGGAAAGCGGATGCTACCTGGCGATAGCATTGTTTGACGGACAGCAGTTCCTGACCGGAACGCTGAAAGATTATATCCTTTTCCCGGATATTGCACTTTTCAGATAAAACGAACATTACCTTGATGAATAAAGAAAAGAACTACCGTTGTGAAACGGAATGAGAATTTACTAATTCTCTCTTAATTTAACTTTACTATATGACAGGCGGGGATACTCGCGCGAAGAATGGGAATCCTTTTCCCGGGCTTACTCCGCCTTTTTTATGATTCCCGGTCGCTACGGAAGTTCTTTTCAATGATGTAAAATATATAAATCAGTCTGATATGGATAAGAAAATAATGAAGTTGTTGGGTGTCTGCCTGTTCGCTGTTGCGTCTGTGGGGGTGTTGACCGCTTGCAGTGACAATGACACCGAAAATCCGGAGGGAGGAAAACCCGGTGGAGAAGACGTAAACCCGGCGCCGGAAGTGGTGGAGTTTGTCAACTCCAACCTGGTGTACTGGGGAGATAAAGACGGAGTGGGAACGGATCATTTTGTATTGACGCTTTATACGGATATGGAAGTGGATGCTACTGGTAATCCGATAGGACCGGGCAAGATCATGGCGTTCAGCCTGAATGTCCCGCCATTTGCTTCGGAAGCTACGGAATTTCCGCTCCCTGAAGGCACTTTTGATGCAGCATTGAACGGATATACGTTTGATGA
The DNA here is from genome assembly GCF_003435205.1 of Bacteroides sp. AF32-8BH. Classification (NCBI taxonomy): domain Bacteria; kingdom Pseudomonadati; phylum Bacteroidota; class Bacteroidia; order Bacteroidales; family Bacteroidaceae; genus Bacteroides; species Bacteroides sp. AF32-8BH. The sequence continues at coordinate 107,666 of NZ_QVLZ01000022.1, forward strand.
ATGGACATTCAACCTCGGATATATGAATCAAATCGATCTCCCGACCGGAAAGGTGGATATTCCTGCCGGAACTTTCTACGGTGATGTGAAATCTTACTCTACGAGTGTCGATGCCGATTTGCTTTCCGGTGGTAAAATAACGGTGAAACGGCTGTCCGGTGGTGGATATTCGATTAGCGGAACATTGGTGGGCGATCTTTCCTTGAAACGTTATTTCACCTATACGGGAAAAGTAATCACCATCGACCGTCACGAAAGCAAGGATGAAACTCCTAATTCTACGCTGACCACCGATATTGCACTGAATGGATGGACGCAAGCCCGCCTGCAGGATAAGGGCGATTCTTATTATCTGCAAGATGAGTCGTGCCGGGTAGTCGAGCTTTATCTGGCGGAAGAGAGTATAAGTCTTGTCGACACTTGGCCGGCCGGTAATGGAAGAGTATTGAAGGTGGAATTTTTCGTGGAATGGGCTACGGATGTAACACAGGGTATTCCGGCAGGTACTTATACGGTGGTGGCGCGTGATAAGGAATCATATGGTATCCCGCGCGAGTTGCTGAAACCGGGAAACATAGCTTCGGGCTATCCTAACGGCTTTACTTATCCGGGAGGAACCTGGTATGAGAAACTTCAGAACGGAGCCATGAAAGAATATGCACGCATAGACGGCGGAACCATGACTGTGGCACGCGACGGTGACAAACACACGCTGACGATAGATTTTATTGACTGTGATAAGGAACACCCGAATCATGTACGTACCACTTATTCGCAGGATGCTCCTATTACCGTATTTGATTATCGTCCGCAGTAAACACGGGTGGATGGCATCATTTTACTAATAACGCGATTTTATAATTAACCCAAAAAACGAGAAATATGAAAACTAGATTTATTTCCTTTTTCTTATTCATGTTGGCAATGAGTTGTTTTGTGGCATGTAGTGACGATGATCCGGCCACTGATCCCGAACCGGAGCCGGAACTGGAACCTGTGGAAACAGTGAATACGTATACGTATAAGGATAAGACGATACAAGCTAAATCGGTGTCTTGTTTTGAACAGGATGGCATTGTGTATGTGTGTATGAGTCCGTTGCAGAGTTTGGAAACGCTTGAAGACTTTATGAATAGCGGAAAGGAATATGTGATGCTGGGAGTGGATAAGAGTCTGGTGGGCAGTCCGGTTACGGTAGGCAGCTCTGAAGGTGACGATTATGTGCTTTATTACATGGATGCCGATGGTGAGGCTATTGTAGCCGTGGACCCTTACGAATGGGAAGAGGTGCTGACGCAAGGCAAGATCACTTTGACGATGACTCCGGGTGAGAATGAGATATCGGCTGTGAAAGCTACTTTTGATTGTACGCTGAAAAGTGGCGGTAAGTTTACAGGGGAGGCTGGTTGTAGCTACAAGGCTCCTGCAAAGTTGCCCAGTGAATTTTCTTTCGGAAGTGAAGTGCGTCCGTTGAAATCGGCGGTGGCTACTGTCATCGGAGGGATTCAATACCTTTATCTTAGTCCGGACGCGGGAGTGACAACGGTGGAAGATATGTCGGACACGGAGTTCCTGATGATCGGAATCAATCCGGATATGTTGGGACAGGTATTGGATATCACGTCTTATGACGGTACGGATTATGCTTTCTATAATATGACAGAATTGGGAGCTGACGATCTGGGTGCGGTGGAGCCTTATGGATGGTCTGAAATATGTTCGGCAGGTAAGTTCAAAGTAGAAAAGACGGACGATCATGTGAAAGTAACTTTTAGCTTTACTTTGCTTTCGGGTGAAAAGTTCGAAGGTTCTTATGAGGGTGCTTATTCTGAAATTAAGCAGAGTACGACGAATATATTAACGTTGAACGGAGAAAAAACGCGTGACATCAAAGCTACTTTCTATGAAAAGACAGATGCAGGAGTAGCGTTGTATCTCACTCCGTCGGGAATTTCATCTGCTGCGGACTTGGAAAATGTAAACTCGTATTATGTGCGCCTTTTTGTTCCGAATGCAGGACTTAACGGGCAGGAGGTGGATATTACAGATACCAATCTGGCTTTTGAGTTTACTTATTATAGCCCGTATGACGAAGAAAGAATACAAATATCCAAAGGTCACCTGGAGGATGCGGCAGGTACGTTCAGTGTATCGAAATCAGCGGATAATGAATATTCATTGACGCTTAACCTCAAATATTTGGGTGATAATAGCCTTAAAATATCAGGTAACTATAACGGTGCTTTCGCGGTGTATGATACGACGATCCCGAATGAATATCGCTTAGGGGCGGACGGTACTCCGGTCACTATCCAGTCTGTGGTGATAGATAAGACGGATGCGGATATTTGTGTTATTTACCTTTCACGACAACCAGGTATCACTACTGTGGCGGGAATGTCGGCAGCGGATGCAGTGGTGCGTCTTTCGAAAACAATGCTGGATGGAGTGCTCCGCGGATTCTCCGGTGATGATGAAAATGTGAAAATCTCGATTACGTATGAAGGAGTGACTTACAGTCGGGCTAATACCACATTGGGCAATCTGGCTCTGGGAGGCCGGACTTCGGTGTCTCTTCAGGGCAATGAAGTTGAAATGACTTTTGAAGTGGTAGGTATTAAGAAATATGGCGATGCCAGTTTGTCCGGCTACTATAAAGGTGCGGTGACAGTAATAGAGTGACGATTTAATGAAGTGTATTCATGAAGAAAATCTTATTGAAATATTTAAATTTATATGTTTTATCGGGATTGCTTCTGGTGGGTTTTGCCGGATGTAGTGACGATAAAGATAATGATCCGGTAAATCCCGGTCCGGATGTGGAGGAATTGCCTTCCATCGGTACTTATTCATTCCGGGGGGAAGCGAACAGGATCGTGTCCGGTGAGGCTACTATGGACGGTGGTTATTTTACCTGTATCTTTTCTCCGGAAAAGATACAGGACGGGAAAACTAGTACTTATTTTTTGTTTTCTCTGGGTATGTATTGGGAGGGGCAAGTGGTGGATGCATCGACCTTGTACCAAAACGACCAGTATTTCTTTATTTACGAAGATCCGTTCTATTATTATTCCCAATATAAAAGGGTGACGGGAACGTTTTATGTGAAGCGTAACAACGATGAGAATGTTACTGTCAAATTGAATCTGCGGCTTCACGACGGTGTCCGTTTTAAAGCGGAGGTTACAGCCGATTTGATGAAGCCGTCGGGAGAAGGTACTCCGGAATGATATAATCCTTTTTTTATATAATGAGCGGACAGTTCGTTACAGATTATCTTGGACTCTTTATAACAGCAATCAGCAAGTTATAATTTGATTCGCGTGATCTGTGATGAAATGTCCGCTTTGCTTTGGCTTGCCTTTTTTCTTGCCTTGTTTGGCTTTATCTTTCTCCGAATGATATTTTCTTTGTAAAAGAGTCGTTTCAGGGCTCTCCTAAAAACTTGAAGAACAGCCTTACTTGTGCCGGAGTGAGCAGGATGGCTTTTTCACTATATCCGGTTTGAGCGAGTGCGGCTTGCAGTGCAGTGTTCTTGGCAATCCAACTACGGAGGGTGCGTCGTGCCGAGGCGGACTGTATGTGAGGTAGGTAAAGTCCGGCCAACTGGCTTTTGCTATAGGCTTGTATGCGGGTACGGCTCTCTGTTTCTGCTTTTGGAGTTGTTTCTGTTTTCATATTGACTGTTTTTTAGAGGTTTATTTTGTATGAACTCATGCAAAGGTACGCCTTTTTATGTCGGTTGGTTCTGTTTTGTACAGAAGCCTTTGTAGGCATGAATCGTATCAAATTGTGTTTGTCTGTTCTCTCTTGCGACGGGTTGTAACATCGTGTTTCCCTGCTTTTTTCTCTTCGTGTACTTTTGTCTTCGTAATCGGTTACAAACAGTAGTTATTTATTCATCAATCAAAAAAGAAAGGAAAACAGTATGCCATTAATTTACAAACCTTATCAGGCAACACTTGCCAACAAGGAAGGACAGAAACTTTATTATCCCCGTCTGGTGAAATTCGGGAAAATGGTCAATACGCAGAAAATGGCGGAATTGATTGCAGAAAAAGCCTCGCTGACGGCGGGTGATGTTCATAACGTGATTCGTAACCTGATGTCGGTGATGCGCGAACAGTTGCTCAACAGCCGCACGGTGCGCCTCGAAGGCTTGGGAACATTTACAATGATTGCCAAAGCAGGAGGAAAAGGAGTGGAGTTGGAGAGTAAAGTCAGCAGTTCGCAGATCACTTCATTGCGTTGTCAGTTTACCCCTGAATACACCCGTGCCGCTAACAGAAGTGCTACCCGCGCATTGACCACCGGAGTGGAGTTTGTGCACATCAAGGATGTAGCGGGTTCGTTTGTGGCCGACGATGTCGTTGACAAAGACCCGGATGACGGCGACGAACCCGGTGGCGGAGGAGGAGAAGCGCCGGACCCGGCCGCTTGACCGGAAGTGCAGCTGGCAGCTGAATCCGTAGGGATTAACTGATAAGTTTGTCAGGCAAACTAAAGCTTATTGATAGACTTATCAGTAGCCGCGAATCGGGTATAGCTGATGGTTGCACTTCGACCGATATAAAATAGATTATCAACCTTAATAGAAAAGCGAATGAAATTATTACTGGAAAAGTTGTTAGACATTCTTGAGGCTGTTCTGCGGTTCCGTCATCGGAGAAGCAGTAAGACGGAAAAAGATTAGTGTACGTGTAAAAAAATGATCCTGAAAAAAAACGAAACGTGCCGCCCGCACATAGCTCACGGAACCGGTAACAAACGTGGAGCAACTCATAAAGTGAAAGTAAAGTAAGGCTCAAGGTTCAAATGAAGAAGCTGTCTCCCGATGAATGAGGCAGCTTCTTTTTTTGTACCCATTTATTTTTTTCTATTCTTGACCGTATTCAACAAAAAAACTCTATCTTTGTTTTGTAATTGAGACACAGCATATAATGGGAAGATTTATCAATCCCTTTACCGATTTTGGCTTTAAGTTTTTATTCGGCAGAGAGGTAGAAAAGGAGTTGTTAATCGACTTCTTGAACGATTTGCTCGTAGGAGAGCATGTGATTACCGACATTCAGTTCCTTAACAGTGAACAGCAGCCGGAAGTAAAAACAGAACGAGGTCTTATCTACGACATCTATTGCGTAACCGATACCGGTGAACGTATTATCGTAGAAATGCAGAACCGGGAACAGCCTTACTTTAAAGATCGTGCCCTCTTCTATCTTTCTAGGGCCATTACGCAGCAGGCGAAAAGGGGAGTTTGGAACTTTCAATTGGATGCCGTGTACGGAGTGTTCTTCATGAATTTCGTGATGGACAAGGATATGCCCTCTAAAATCAGAACGGATATCGTTCTTTCTGACAGGGATACGGGGAAGCTCTTCAGCAACAAGTTCCGGCAGATTTTTATCGAACTGCCGAACTTCAACAAAGAGGAGGATGAATGTGAAAATGATTTTGAACGCTGGATTTATATACTAAAGCATATGGATACACTTGACCGGATGCCTTTCAAGGCTCGCAAGGCCGTCTTCGAGCGACTTGAAAAGTTGGCTTCCAAAGCAAATATGACCCAGGAGGAAAGAGCCCAGTATGAAGAAGAATGGAAAGTTTATAACGATTATTTTAATACGTTGGACTTTGCTGAACAGAAAGGCTTGCAAAAAGGTAAAGAAGAAACAGCTCGTAATTTGAAAGAATTAGGAGTGGCTGACGATATTATCATAAAATCTACCGGGCTTTCGAAAGAAGAAATCGAAAAATTATAATTTCTTTCATTTTATCGGAAAGAAAGGTTTGGTCGAAAGTGAAAAATAGTCTGTAACTTATGAAGCAAAAGATAGTTGTGGAGACTTTTAACACATTCTTTTTTCGCTAAGAGTGAAGTAGCTAAAAACTATATATGTCTTTTGGGTGAAATAAACGGAATTGGAAGGTTCTTCGTCAAATTTGGTGGTAATCTCTTTTTTATTTCAACTGTCTTCT
>NZ_QVLZ01000023.1:0-110713 GCF_003435205.1 Bacteroides sp. AF32-8BH
TAATTCGCTACGCTTTGCCCAAATTTACTTTTTCGCTATGTGTTTATTTTATGTTTAATGTCAATTTGAAATTTAATTATAATATTGATGAAAGGTTTGATAGGAGGTTAATTGAGGAAAAATTGCTATTGATTACTTCATTAAAAGAAAAATCACCAAGTTCTATCAGAACTTGGTGATTTTTTATACTCCATTTATAATAAAATAAATATATAGTTATTAAAATATGAGTTATCTATCTTTTTTTAATTTCATTTATTAACAATTCCTTTTTGGTATCATATAATGGAACAAAAGTATATATTCTTTTTGCAAAAAACAACAAAAAGACATGTTTTTTTTATGGAATCGTCATCTAGTCTGATTGAAAAAGTAAAATCAAGCGACATTTCTTTTATAAATAGCATATTTGATGCAAAAACACAACAAAAGCAATGAATCGTTATTAAGTTCTGATAGAACTTATCGAAGTGTGAAAAGTGAGTTTAATTGTTTTAGGGCTATTTAATAACTTAAAAAGAGATTTATGAAGAAGAAATTAGCGCTGCTATTTGGATACCTTTTTATAGGTATCGGGCTGATAACAGCTCAAACGCAGAAAGTCACGGGGACAGTGATTTCCGATGATGACAAACAACCTGTTGTAGGGGCTTCAATTGTCGTAAAAGGCACTAACTTAGGTACAATAACAGACATAGACGGGCATTTCACATTATTGAATGTGCCGAATTCAGCAAAAATATTGCAAATATCATATATAGGTATGAAAACGGAGTCGGTTCCTGTTCAGCCGACTGTTAGAGTTATCTTAAAGTCTGACACACAGCTGATGGATGAAGTTGTTGTGGTAGGCTATGGATCAGCAAAGAAACTAGGGTCAGTAGTCGGTTCGGTAACAACGGTAAATAATAGTAAGATAGCCAACAGACCGGTGGCTAATGCCGGAGATGCATTACAAGGTCAAGTTGCCGGTTTACAAGTGTTTACCCCTAGTGGAGAACCGAGCGGGAGTGTTGTAATGCGATTGCGTGGAGTCAGTTCGATCAATTCAAATACAGAACCTCTTTTTATTCTCGACGGTTCACCTATATCATCCGGAGCATTTACAGCATTAAATCCGAACGACATCGAAAGCATGACCGTATTGAAAGATGCTTCCTCAACAGCTATATATGGCTCCCGTGCTGCTAACGGAGTCGTGATAATGACTAGCAAGAAAGGAAAAATGGGACAGAAGGCCCGTGTTAGTATCAATGCACAATATGGCTGGTCGAAAATGACAGGAGATAATATAGAGATGATGAACACCGAACAATGGCTTAACCTGCAGGAAATGCTAGATCCTGGAAAAGCATACGACACTACATTTCAAAAACGGAAGAAGTTCTATATAGATAATGGTATATCTACAGATTGGGCGGATGTCTTCTTCGGAGATGCAGCTCCTACCCAACAATACGATGTAAATGTGGTTGGTGGTTCCGAAGGGATCAACTACTACATTTCATTTGGACATTATGATACAGAGGGAATCATGGACGATTCCTCATTGCGCCGTGAGACTTTGCGCAGTAATGTGGAAGTAAAGGTGACCGACTGGCTGAAAGCCGGGATTAACGTGAACCTTTCCTATCAGAAATATAACACGACAACTTTCGGAACGGAAGCTAACAGCGTTTATAATAAAGCGTATGCTGCCCGTATTTATCGTCCTGACCAAACAATAAACGAGATATTGACAGACGAAGAAGGCAACTTTACAGGTTATGGGAAACGATTGGACTATTTTGACGATATGGGATATTATAATCCGTATTACTTGGCAGAACTTCAACCGAATGACCGGAGTACGGTACGTATCAATGGCAATACCTTCTTTAATATAAACCCAATAAAAGGATTGAATATCCGTACTTCACAGGCGGTAGATGCCTTTGATTATCGTAACTCCCATAAAGCCTATCCGGAAGGCCCCTTTGAAGGGGCAGGAGTGGCGTCCGAGTCTTTTGAACGTTATTATTCATTTACTTTCACCAATACGGCGGAATATAAATTCAGTCTGTCAGACAAGCATCTTTTTACTGTGTTGGCTGGCCAGGAGTCCATTATCACAAAGAATGAGAATTTCTCGGCAACTTCTAAAAAAATGGTAGACTCACGAATGATGCTGATGGCAGCTGGAGCAGAGTCAGAAGTGCCGATACATTCGATGTATGACAAGGTTTTCAATTCTTATTTCGGCACAATCAGTTATAGTTTCGCTGATCGCTATTATGTCGATTTGGCAGCACGGCGGGACGGTTCTTCTCTGTTTGCCAAAAACAACCAGTGGGCAAACTTTTATTCTTTGGGAGCCATGTGGGATATGAGAAAAGAGAATTTCCTGCAGAACGTTTCATGGTTGAACAGTTTACAGTTGAAGGTGAGCTATGGAACAACTGGTAATTCCGGTATCAGCGCCTATAATGCATTGGCATTGGTCGGCTCCGGTTTGTTGTATAACGGACAACCGGGTATTGCTCCTTCTACCGTCGGCAATGATAACCTGACATGGGAAAGCATGAAAACACTGAATGTAGGCATCAGTACAAGAGTGTTTGACCGCTTTTCTGTAGAACTGGAATTTTATAACCGTCAGACGGACGATATGTTGATGGGGTATCCATTGTCATATACTACCGGACACGGAAGCAGTGTGGAAAATGTAGCAAGTATGCGTAATCGTGGTTTCGATATTACTCTGGGAGTGGATATTCTGAAAACGAGAGATTTTTCATGGAGTGTTTCAGGAAACCTGAATTATAATAAGAATGAGATAACTAAACTATTTAACGGATTGGATGAATATACTTTGCCTGATACCGGTTTGAAGATGAAAGTCGGTAAACCTTGGGGAGAATACTACTATGTAAGATGGGCAGGGGTCGATCCGCGTGACGGATATAATACATGGTATGATAAAAATGGAAATCTGACAAAAAGCTATTCGGAAGAAGATGCCGTTTTTGTCGGCAAGCAACGTTATGCTCCATGGTCCGGAGGTTTTGGTACCCAGTTCGGATGGAAAGGAATTTCCGTCAGTGCCGACTTCTCTTTTATGCTCGGCCAGTATATGTTGAATAATGAACGCTTTTTTACAGAGAACCCCACTTTTGCAGGCTCGGACAATCAAACTGTAGAAATGCTTACCATGTGGCAAAAACCGGGAGATGTAACCAGAATTGCTACTCCCGACTCCCCGATGCAGTTTGATACGCATTTACTGGAAAATGCTTCATTTATGCGCATGAAAAACCTGACTGTCGGGTACACCCTTCCGCCCAAAGTGATTCAGAAAACAGGAGTAATCAGTAACGCCAGAATCTACTTTGTAGGACGTAACTTACTCACAGTGACTAAATATAAAGGATATGACCCGGAAGTAGACAGTAATATCCAGTTGGGGAACTATCCCAATACCAAGCAATATTCTTTCGGAGTCGAACTAACTTTCTAAAAACATAAAGAATGGTGAATATGAAGAAAATATCTATAATAGCATTGACTATACTGACACTAGGAATGACTTCCTGTGATATGGATAAAATGCCATACGATGCTGTTCCTACAGAGGAAGCGTTAACAACCATAGTCGGTTTTGAAGAAGCACGTGCCGGTATCTATTCCGTATATTTAGGACTGACAGGAGGAAGTTATGTATTAGCTCCAGAAGTTCAGGCAGATGCCTTTAATGCAGTGGCGGATTTCTCTAATAAATATGGTGAGTTGCACCGTTGGACTTTCGAGAGCACCAACTCTACCGTAGAAACAATCTGGTCGAACTACTATGCCGCTATCGGACGTGTCAATTTCTTTATTGACGGGGTAGGTAAGATTGATGAGAACCCGGAAATCGAATTGACTGAAACCCAGAGACAACAGATTAATGTATATGAGGGGGAAGCATATTTTACGAGAGCATACTGCTACTTTTATCTGGCTACCTTATTTTGCCGCGATTACGATGTGGCTACTGCGGCAAACACTCCGGGACTACCACTTCAGGTGAAATATGAGCCTAAACTTCCTGCTACCCAATATCCGGGACGATCTTCACTGGAAGATACTTACAAACAAATATTGGAGGACCTCGAAGAAGCCGAAGAACGTATAGAGACTGCTAAGTATGGCATTGCTGATTATGACAGGTATATTAATGGCGCATACGTGACAGTCAACACGGCTCCCAAGAATTGTGGGAATTATATCACGGTAGATGTAGTGACTGCCTTGAAAGCGCGTGTTGCCCTGCAGATGGATGACTATGAAAATGCAGCCAAATATGCAGACGACCTGGTTAATTCGAACAGATATCCATTATCGAACACAGCAACAGATTTTGAAAGTGTATGGAAGAATGACAAGGGAACGGAAACCATCTGGCAGATTGCCATGACTAGTGCCGACGATGCCGGTGTACCTCTGGGGAGTATTTTCATCGGTTATCCGACTACAAAGAAGGACTATATTCCTACACAAACACTGATTGACCTATACAATGAAAAAGATATCCGGCTAAAGACTTATTTCGGAAAATATCACTTAACCGTATCGTCAGGTAATGCAGCAGATATCTATTTCTTTAATAAATACCCGGGTAATGAATATTACAATGCATTAGGAAGTGAAACACGCTATTTGAATCAGCCCAAACCATTCCGTATTGCTGAAATGTACTTGATTGCTACTGAAGCCAATGCAAAGATTGGAACCGCAGCCGCTGTAAAAAAAGGTAATGATGCTTTGAATGCATTAAAAAAAGCGCGAATCGAGGGATGGACTGATGCAACCTACGATCAGGAAGCTTTATTAAATGAAATCATGAACGAACGGGAACGTGAGCTTGTAGGTGAGGGATACCGGTTGATGGACCTGAAACGTTGGGGGAAAGGTGTAAAGCGTGGAAAACCGCAAAGCAAAGGACTGGTGCTTTTTCCGGGACAGGCAAGTACTGACGGACTGGATAAACCTGTGGATGACCAGCGGATGCTCTGGCCGATTCCTAAAACAGAAATGGATGCCAACCCTCAACTGGCAGGTCAGCAAAATCCGGGATATTAATCAATGAATAACGTAATTTATCAAACACTTGAGTAAAATGAACTATCTGAAAATATACACCCTTCTTCTGTGTGCCGTTCTGATCGCCGCCTGTTCGGACGATGAGGAACAGTTCAATTCCGGAGCGGCTACGGTAAGTTTGCAGGAAACAGTAATGACAGTGAAAGAGTCTGCCGGTTTATGCACTGTGCCTGTCGTAGTGACAGGAGAACATACCGGAACTATCCGCGTGACGTTCGAATTAAAAGATCATACCGCCAAAGAGGATGAAAACTATATCGTCACCACAAAGACGCTGCTTATTCCTGCCGGTCAGGAAACTATAAATTTTGAGTTTAAAACTGTTGATGATAAGGATGTCAATGACGACCGCTCTTTTGACATTGAAATTGCCGATGTGAAAGGGGCATCCATTGGTACAAACAATCGTCTGACGGTGATTATCAAAGACAATGATTCCAGTTTTTATGAAACACTTTCGGGAACCTGGGTATTTACCGGAACAGCTTCTGCTACCAATGCTTCCAATGTACAAGTGGGATTTTCCGTAAAAGTGAATACCGCGGAAGAAGGTACGGAGGCATACGAGCATTATCTGGTTTGCTCGAATAAGAATGGATTTGATCCGGATAATGACATTGAGTGGGAATTTAGCTGGCGTTTGCATTATGAATATGATTCGGTGGCGCAGAAAACCTATTTATCTATTGTACCGGGTGAAGATGTCGCTTCTTATGGTCCGTATACCATTCGTTTCAGGAGACTGGCATTAGACGGAAGTACTTCTGACGTATATCGTGGAGAATATGATGCCGAAACTAAAACAGTCACTTTCGAGAATGCCAATCTAATTGGTGATATGTATAAGGACGGACTGATACAAATACAGAAATTCAGGCTATTTGGCTGTAAAATGGAACACATCAGATAAAAACAAGATTATTAACATAACAAATAAAAAGAACTTATGAGAGCACTAATTGTCTGCATTACACTGTTGTTTGCTTTGTTAACCTGTACTATGGCACAAATACCATCGGTTAAGGTTGAAGATACTAAGGGAGCACAAGTTAACACTGCATCCTTGGTTAATCACAAAACGCCTATGATTATTTCTTTTTGGGCAACAACCTGTAAACCTTGTATTCGTGAATTGGATGCCATAAATGAACAATTGCCCGATTGGTTGGAAGAAGCCAAATTCCGTGTAGTAGCTGTTTCAACAGATGACAGTCGTTCTACAGCTAAAGCGCGTGCATTGGCAGAGGGACATGGATGGGATGATTTTATCATGCTGTATGATAAAAATCAGGAATTTATGCGAGCTATGAATGTAAGCCTGACTCCACAGGTATATGTGGTGGATGCTGACGGGAAAATAGTCTATTCACATACCGGATATGCGCCGGGAAGTGAGCTGGAACTACTGAAAGCAATAAAAAAACTACAGAAATAGAAACTGTTATTATCCATAGATAAACGCAATGACATGACTAAAATAAGAATTCAGGTGTTGGCTTTGTTAGCGTTAACATCGACATTGACCTATGCGCAGGAAGATAACAAGAAAGGTTATCTGACAGGGAGCTTTGAAACGAATACGATATATTACAAAGATGATAGTAAAACAGAAGCGGAATCACCGGAAGATCATTTCGGATCGAACAATTATCTGAAACTGGATTACTATCAGGGTAAGTTTGCCGTAGGTGTACAGTTGGAAGCCTATGAACCGGTCCTGGTGGGATACCCGGCAGAATTGGAGAAAGCAAAGCTGACCAATTATTATGTATCCTGGGCTGATAAGGATTTTTCCGTAACAGCGGGTACGTTTTATGAGCAGTTCGGGAGTGGACTACTATTTCGTAGCTGGGAGGATCGTATGCTGGGATTAAATAATGCAGTGATGGGAGCACGTTTTACCTACAATTACAAGAATATTGTAGGGTTAAAAGCCATTTGGGGTACTCCACGTTTTGGTATGGACTTTTCCGATACACAAGTACGTGGCATAGATGTAAGTTTCTCCTTATCTGAAATGCTTAGTTGGCAAAATACGTCCTTGAGTATCGAAGGAGGGGCGTTGAACCGGTATGAGAAGATCAGTATTGACCTTGAAGAAGAAGGAGGAAAACCTTATTCGAACGGTTTTTCGGGGCGGGTTAATTTTGAACGCTCCGGATTTACGGTAAAAGGTGAATATGTAGATGGTGGCAATAAGTATTATGATTTCATTCATGATGACAAGCTTTATGCGAAGAAACGTGCCAATGCGCAACTGTTGGAACTGGGATATAGCGGTAACGGGTTGGGAATAAATCTGACCGGACGTCGATTGGAATGGATGAACAGTGAGATTATTGCCGGTAATGGTTCGACTTCGAATCTGTTGAATTATGTCCCGGCTATGAGTACGCAATATACCTATATGCTGACCAACTTGCATCCTCACACTCCACAAACAGGAGAGGTGACAAAAGCAATCAGCGGGGAGATGGGCGGACAATTGGATGTTTTTTATCATTTCAAAAGAGGAACGGTCATCGGAGGCAAACGCGGTTTGAAATTACATGCAAACTTTTCTTCCTATTATGCTTTAGAAAAAGAAGGTACAGCCCAAATAGGCAACTTGTCATTCCGTGATTTTAGTATTGATGTGGAAAAGCAATGGACGAAGTCATTCAAAATGAATTTGCTTTATTCCATGCAAGAATATAGTCCTTCGTACGGAGCGAATAAGGCGACCAACCTATCGAATATTTTTGTCGCAGATTTACAATATAAGTTCACACCTTCTTTTTCAACTCGCATGGAGTTGCAATACCTAACTACAAAGGAAGATCAAAAGGACTGGATGGCGGCTCTGTTGGAAATAAATTTTGCTCCGGCATGGAGTATTTATGGAAGTGATATGTATAATCACGGCAAGGAAAAAATCCATTATTACAATGTGGGAGCCAGTTATGCCAAATCTCGTACGCGTGTAGCTTTGAGTTATGGTCGTAACAGGGAAGGGTATGTCTGTTCCGGTGGAGTTTGCCGGACGATTCCTAAATATACAGGGGCTAACCTGACTATAACGACTTCATTTTGAGTTTATCGAATCATTTATTAATTAGAATATAGAATATGAGAAAATTTACAATGTTTTTTATGTCAAGTCTGATATGCATGTGCGGATGTTTTACAGCGTGCAGCGGCAATTCAGACGACAATGGTGAAGAGCCGGACAACGGCGAAGTGACAGGGCCTATTACTTTGACTGTGGATAAAGCCAAGATTGAAGCTAACGGGACAGATATGGCGACTTTTACGGTGACTGATGCCAAAGGGAAAGTACTGACAACCTCTGAATATATGAAGAATGTATATTTTGAAGATGTTACTACCGGTGATTATTTGGAGAGACGGACCAATACGTTCGTGTCAGTAGAAAACGGGACTCATAAGTTTAAAGCATATTATCTGGACTGGGAGTCGGATGAAGTTTCCGTAACCGCACAGAATCGTAAGAATTATGAACTTTTCTATCGCAAGGTGGGTGTTTTTAAAATGACTGGGACTTGGTGTACCTATTGTCCGGCCATGACTTCGGCATTAAAGAAAGTGGAAGAACTGATGCCGGGACGTATGGTGAAAATGGCTTTTCATTCTTCCAGCAGTTCAGCGACTGATCCCTTCCATTTGTCACAGACAAGCACCATCATGAGCCGTTTTGGAGCATCCGGCTTTCCTACTTGTATTTATGATTTAAAAGTGATGTCAATAGACAGGAATGTGAGTGCTATCAAACAGACATTACAAAGCCAAATTAGAAAATATCCGGCTACATGCGGAATCAAGGTAAATACATCCTATAATTCTTCTACTGGCGAAATTACGGTAAATGCTGCATTGAAGTCGAACGAGGGAGGAGAATATGACTTGGTTTATGTCTTGGTGACTGATGGCTTGACAGCATCCGGAGGAAATGAGACCTCGTATGACTATACGGTAAGAGCTATTTCCAACAATTACCTGTCGATGTCAACCAACGGACGGTTTACTGTGGATGCAAACCAGGAGCACACTGCCGCTACTTTCAGCATTTCTAATGCAAAGAACCTGAATCCTGCCACATCGCGTGTAGTGGTTTATGCATTACGTAAAGTAGATGACGCATATATGGTGGATAATATAACCGAATGTTCTATCAACGGTAGCATAGACTATCTCTATAATGATTGAGGCTTATGAAGAAATTATACTCGACAATTCTACCAATTGTAATGATCCTTTGTTTAGCAATGCTGTCATCCTGTTCCGGTAGTTCGGACGAAACGGAGAATGGAGGGACGGATGACGGCATTTTGCGGATTACAGCCGATAAGACGGCTATACAGGCAGATGGGGTAGAAAAAGTGACCTTTACGGTCAAACTGGGCACACAAGATGTAAGCGAAGAAAGCACGATGAATCTGATTCTGGTAAAGGAGTCGGGAGAAGAAAATCTGGATTATGGCGTTCGTGCTTTCAGCACTTCAGTGCCGGGTACGTATGTTTTTAAAGCCCGCTATTATGAGGGAAAAGCAATGGTTAGTGAAAATGAAGTGACCGTTCAGGTTACTCCCGTATCAGGAGGAACCAGCTATTATCATAAATTACTGGGGATGCAGTTTACTTCTGTCGGGTGTCAGGCTTGTCCGGCACTTAGCACTACATTGAAAGCAATTCAGAATGAACAACCGGGACGACTGGCGGTAGCTTCTTTCCACATGGATTTCGGGGGAATGACGGATCCCATGAGTACGGCAGCTACCAATAATTACCGGACTAATATTCTCGGCAATTTCTCCGGACTGCCTCGTCTCTTTTACAATCTGCGTAAAGGTACTAAAGAAATGATCAGTATCAAGAGCCAGATTGAAGAGGAACTTCAAAAAGAACTAAGTAACTATCCGGCTTCTTGCGGGGTAGCGATTGAATCTGTATATAATGCTTCTGACCGTACGGTGACGATTACTGCCAAATTAACTTCCAACGTAACAAATACCTATCGTTGTTTGATTTATCTGGTAGAGGATGGTATCAAATACTTTCAAACGAATGGAGGAAATGATTATACTCATAATAATGTAGTACGTGCAGTGGTGTCCACATCGTTGAATGGTGACCGTTTCAATGGAGAAGTAAATGCGGGAATAGAATCTACCATGCAACGATCTTGTCAGTTGGAATCGGGATGGAATGCGGATAATATGCGTGTGATTGTGTCGATGTTGACAACGCTGGATGGGGGAAAAACTTATACGTGTAACAACGTAAATGAGTGCAAACTTGGAGAATCGGCAGATTACTTGTATAACGAATAAAGACGAGTTATGTGTATAAATGTCTATAAAATAATATTGCTGGTCTGTATATGCTGTGTAGGAATCTTCTGGATTTCCTGTTCTGGCAATTCCGATGATTCGGAGCAGACAGAAGTGATTTTGAGCGTCAATAAAAATACGTTGACTGCTGACGGAAAGGATGTTATAACCTTTACGGTAATGCATGCGGGAATGGATGTAACTGCTGATGCAATCATCCGTTCCGTGATGGATGGGCAAACCTTGGATGGAAGCACGTTTTCCACTTCTAAAGCTGGAACCTATGCTTTTGAGGCATCTTATGGTAACTATGTATCTAAATTGATAACAGTAGTTGCGAGTGCCGCACCAGGTACACCTTCTAAGTTTGTAAGACGCATTTGTGCAATGGAGTTTACCGGAACATGGTGTGCCATGTGTCCGGCAGGAATGACTCGCCTGAACTATCTGATAAGTTCGAGTTATGAGGGAGTTATTTATCTGATGTCATTTCATGTCGATGGAACAAGTGCTGATCCGATGACAATCGAACAGTCTTCGATCCTTTCCAGAAAGTTTTCTATCTCCGGTTATCCTTCATGTGTGGTTGATATGCGTGAGGCAATGGGGTTGTCTGAAAATTATAGTGTCATGCGAGCTGTATTTAATAAGTCTTTGGAGGAGTATCCCGCGTCTTGCGGAGTGGCCATCCAGTCACAATATAACGGACAGGCTGATGTGACGGTAAGCGTTAAATCGGAAAAAAGCGCTGAATATCGTTTGATTTTATATGCGGTAGAAAACGGATTGAAATATCAACAAAATGACGGGGGAGTTTATCGTGATTACACACATAACCATGTGGTACGTAAATTACTGTCTGCTACCGTTGATGGCGATAAATTGGGACATATAGCGGCCGGAAAGGAGTCAAGCAGGAGTTATACTGTTATAATGGAAGAAGGATGGAATGCGGAGAATCTTTCTTTTTATGCATTGGTTACCGATGAAAACGGATATGTAAATAATTTGGCTGTCTGCAAGGCTATTGATGGCGATGCCGATTATGAATATGTAAATGATTAATCACATTTATCACTTTTAATTATGAAGAAGAAATTATTTAGCTTATTACTTTTGTTAGGGCTGGTGCTAGTTATAAGCCCTATGGTGTTATCGTGTTCGGATAAGGACGAACAGAAGATTATAGATCCGGAAAATCCGGAAACCCCGGATCCTCCACTTCCCCCCGTGCCAACTCCTATCAGGTGGGTTGAAAATGAAGTAGATGGCGGTGAACGTGGAGTAGGTATTAAAGTGACTAGTAAAACCACCAACAACTTTGTGTTTGAATGTACTCCGGGAGATAAGGTTCAATCTTACCGTTTGGACGTCTATCCTTTATGCCGTATGTACAACTATTTATTTGAAGGTGGTGGCATTGGTGCAAGTGAAGAAGAAATTGAAGATTTGATTCTGGAAGCTCTCTATAATTCGGAGGGTGCCGGCGCTTATACTTTTAATAGGAAAACATTGGGAGACAGTTATCCGAATACAGAATTTGACTGGGTAAATTCCAAATATTCCCAATCAGAAATTGTGCCGGGAGCAGAATATCTGATTATAACAGTCGGTTGTAATGATGAAGGTGGACAAAATCCGGCTGATATGAAAATCTGTTATATCAAGACTCCTTCAGAAGATGTAATAGGTGATCCTCGCGTTGATATTGATGTTAATGCAAGCTATCAGGCGGCTGCTATTCAATATATTCCGAATGAAGATTGCAAATATTTCTATCAATTCTGTGGAGACTCCGAGCCTATTGATGCATTTATTAATGCTTATGGACAGGATATGTATATTGACTTTATGAGACATTGGACACAGTCTGCTGAGGATGGACAAGCATCTAAAGATGAATTATTATATATAGTGGATTTTGGCTATACTGCCGATCCGACAAGAAAGATTACAGCTACGACTATAGGATTGGATGAAAATAAAAATAAAGGAAAGTATGTACGTCAGGATTTTCAATTGAAGAAGATTCCCGAGGATGCCAAAGAAGCGGAATGCGATTTGAAAATAGCAAAAACAGGTGCCTCTATTGTTAATATGGATGTTAAATTAGAAAGTACTTGTTATGCCATGTTTTATCGTGTGTTTAGTGAGGCGGACTGGGCTCCTTATAAGAATGCGGACAAGGCTACAATGACGGCTCTGGCACAAGCTTTGGACCAAGAAGGATGGGGCATTAAGAATATGAATTTCAGTCAGGAAGGTTCGTATGCAACTACAGACTATCAGTATGATCTTGCTCCGAATAGTTCTTATGTTGTCGCTTATGTAGGACGTAATGAGTATGGACAGTTATCAGAGGTGAAAAATAAAACTTTTTCTACCAAAGCACGCGTGACAGATAATCCCCAAGCATCCAAGGCTACAATAGATATTACTATTTCTGATCCGGGACGTACAAGTCTGAAATTGAACTATTCTTATAATCAGGAGGCAGCAGTATATTATCATCAATACATAATGACGCCGGATTTGCTTGAAGAAGGTAACAAGGCTGAATTGATTAAATATTTGCTGTCAGCAGATTCGAATATATGGCCTGCAAATACAAATGGAGGAGTGGAAAGCTTCACGTGGACCGGTCTGGACCCCGCAACTGAATATACGTTCGCTTATATGGCAGAAGATTGGGATGGTGTACTGACGGATGTGAAGATTGTGAAAGCTACAACTGAAGCTATTGTGGCAGGTCCGAATCCGAAGATGGAACTGAGTGCTTATATGAGCGAGTTGGGTAATTTCACAGTTCAGTTCTCTATAGTAAAAGATGTAGCGAAGATTTATCATACGATCATTGAAGATGAGTATTCGGCAAGCGGAGACTATACTTATAAAGAATGTATGGATGTTTGGAAAGATTTCTGTCTGAATAGTGGCTTGACAACAGTAAATTCAACTACTCAATCATACGATAAGACAGGAGAAGCTAAACGATTGGTTGCTTTATGTGTGCCTATTGGTGCTGATGATGAAGGCAATGAAGTGTTTGGTGACCTTTATACTGTTTTCTATGATAAGGAAAAGGGCATCATTACTGATCCTTCCGTCTTATTCCCGGATGCTCCGAAAGTGAAAAAGGGAATAAAGGGAACAGCGAAACCTCAAGTATTGAAAAAGGATAACCGGGTTCCTGCAAACTTGATTGTTAATGAGCAGGTAAAAACAAAGACTCCTAAGGTTATGAAAAGTGAAAGTGTTATTTATCTTGATTTGAAAAAATTGGGTAAACATCCTCACGCTAAATAAATATTACTGGAACAATTATTCCGCACGATAGCGTGAAAGTCTGTCGTGCGGCTTTTCTCTAATCATCTAATTTTTTTAAGATATGAGAAGAAATCATTTTTTATGTAGTATGGGAAAATATGTATGTTTTCTGGCAGTATGTGTGGTAATGTTATCGTCATGTTATAATGACGATGATTTAAAAAACTCAATTTCCGGTCTGGAAGATCGCATGGATAAGTTGGAAGCTTCGTTGCAAAGCGTACAGACAGACCTTTCTACCTTGAAGACATTGACAGATGCCTTATCTCAAAATAAATCAATCGCTTCTGTACTGGAGAATGAAGACGGAAGTTATACAATCAAGTTTTCAGATCAGACGGAAGTAACCATTCGTAATGGTGAAAATGGAGAGGATGCTCCTCAAATAACCGTAATAAAGAATGAAGAAGATGGCATTTATTATTGGGGTATAACCGGTACGGACGGTAAAAAAACATTTCTGAAAGATGGAGAAGGCAATTTGATGCCTGTGACGGCTGCCGCTCCTAAGATCCGCATTAATACGAATACGAAAGAGTGGGAGATTTCTACGGATGGTGGAAAAACTTGGGATCCTACTGGTGTTTATGCGTCCGGAGAAGGGACAGGAGATGCTTCTCTTTTCAGTGAAGTAAGTCAGGATGATGATTATGCGTATTTTACTCTGAAAGATGGTACAATATTAAAGCTATTGAAGTCTAAGGAATTGAAATGCGATATATTGTCCGGAAAACAATACTTTAAGAATGGTGAGGAGAAACTTATTTCAGTTGAAATGAGTGGAATTTCGAAATATACCGTAACAAAACCAGACGGTTGGAAGGCTTCACTGTCAGGAAAAGGACTGACTATTACTGCTCCTGTGACAGAAAATCAATATGCAGAGATGAGTGGCAAAGTAGCTATAATGGCTGTTGCATCCGGCGGACAGAGTATTATTTCGGAGATTCCGGTAATCATAGGAGATGCTCCTGTAGTCATATCTACTGTGGGCCAGACGGTTTCTACTACTTTGACAAATGGCATAGAAATGTATTATCTGGGAGTATTGGAAATCAATGAATACAGTGCAGAAACTGTAGCTGAATTAGTGAACGGATATACAGCCCGTATGTATATGAAGACAAAGGCGCTTGATAAGATGCCATTGGCAGAATTGATTGGCAAAGACCCTGAAGCTGGAATGACATACATGGTTTGGGCAGTGCCTCCATCTGATACAGGCGAATATTTACCTGACGATGTGATTGCTACTGTGATTAAGATAGATCCGACTGTAGAACTAAAGGTTTCAAATATTACTTTTGAAGGTGCAACGGTTTCTGCAATTAGAAAGGGGTGTGGGATTTATTATACGGGAATTGCAGACAAGGCAAATTATTCACCCGAAGGAGTTATTGACGATTTGTCCTTTGGAGGCGGAAACAAACAGAATTCGGATTATAATGGACCGTTGGAGGGCAAAGTATTGGATTTTCTTCCAAGGGTAATACCAGGAACAACATATGTACTTTGGGCTATCCCTTATAAAGAAGATAAGGAGTATAAAACAGATGAATTGGTAACGGTGGAGATTCCTGTTCCTGCGTTGACGTACGATGGAACAGCAACAATAAATATTGGTAATATTGTTACTACGGTTTCAAGTGTAAGTGCGACCATTACTCCTGGAACTGACTGTTATAAGTTCTATTATTCTTATATGAAAGAACAGACTTTGGCTAATTATGGCACTGACAAAGAAGTTATTTCCTATCTTATCAAAAACGGAGATTTTTCCAAAGAGGCAGAAAATTTTGAAAGAGCTTCTTTAGAACCGGGAACAAAAGGTTCTTTTGTTGCAGTAGCATTAAATGACAAAGGACAACTCGGATCATTAGTCAAAGTGCAGGCTGATTCCAAGGAAATATCTTATAATTCTTCAATTTCGGTGGATGTGGCAATTGATGCAGGAACTATGTCTACGACTTTAACGCTGACCCCGACCGGAAATCCGGTGAAATTTCGTTATGTCCACATGAAATCGAGTGATTTTAAAAATTATCCGTATTGGGGAGATGAAGAAACAGTAAAGCAAGCATTGATTATGAATAGTAATGTTAGTGAAATTGTTGCTGCAGAACTGAAGAATCATCAACTGGTGATTGAGGACATCGCATTTAACTCAGAATATGTATTGTTTATGATAGCGGTTGATGCTGTTGGTAATCCTTCTTCAACTATGACAAAGAAGGTATATACCAGTGCAAAACCAACTTTTGTAAGAAAAGACAGAGATACGGATTTATGGAATACCAGCGTACCGGAAGTTACGATTGACAAGATAGAAAAAGACAAGTTCTATACCGTTTCCTACACGGTGAAACCTAAATCTGGCTGCAAAGTCTTTTATGTATTTGCAGGACCTGCAGATTATCTGACTGGCATGTATGATGAACAAATCAGGTATGTGATGAAAAATGGTGTGAAACAAACAACGACTTATTCGGGGAGTATTTATGGAACATTGCCAGCTAATATCAATGTAACCTGGGTAGATGAAGAAGGACGTTTTTATGAGGTTTCTAAAACTGTAGTAGATGCTCCGACGCAATAATTTTAATTTCTAATTTAATAAAATAATAGATGAAAAACTTATTTAATAGCTTTTATAGTACAGTATTGCTTGCTTTGTGTCTGATTGCTTTCAGTAATTGTTCGGATAGTGATGACGAAGGAGAAGTTGGCGGTACGGATAATGGAATCACTGCAATTAGCAGTGAAACGGAAAAGACTGTTTCAATTTATGGAGAGACTGTTGAAATTTCGTTTACTGCTTCAGGAAAATGGACTCCTTCTTTACAATATTCTACAGGATCGGACTGGGCGGCTATTACTAATACCAGTGGTAATTCTGCTGCCGGTAAAGGAGGCTTTAGGGTAAAGGTTGATAAAAATGAAGCCGGACAAGAACGTATATTAACAGTACTTGTGCAAGTTGAGGGATATAAAACTCCTGTTACAGTATGTACAATCACACAAGGAGGAGGTTCCGGCACAGCGGTAGATCTGGCTCTTAATGAGTTTATGGATAAATATTTGAAGGAACATTATCTCTTTAAAGAAGAATATAATACACTGGATGTAGATTATGCATCAGTCTCTTATGATAATTTTCTGTCAACTTATCTTTTGCCAATGAAAACCAACACAGAGGATGGAGGAACTTATCGTGCATTTTCAGTCAATGCAGGCAAGCGTTATATTTATTCTTATATAATGGAAACCGGTTCCAGTAGAACTCGCGCAAATACTCGTGCAACAAGCGTTACAGGGTCGGGACTTGGTACGTTTTTCTCTTCTTATATGCCAGATAAGACAACTATTGGATTGGCTATTGGATATGTATATCTAGGATCTCCAGCTGAAAAAGCCGGATTGAGACGGGGCGACGTGATTGTTTCCGTTAATGGGGTTACTTTGAACAAGAATAATTATCAGCAATACATGAGCACTTTGTTTTATGCAGGTGGAGGCGAAACTTTTAAAATCGGTTATAGACGTAAAATCTTTGATGAAACCCGGGGCGGCTATGATTTAGTAGATGGAACTACCACATTAACCACTGGTAGTTATAATAATAGTCCTATATTGACTTCGATGTTTATACAAGACAAAAAAGAGAACAAATTCAACATCGGTTATTTAGTTTATCTAAGTTTTGATTTGAATTTTGAGGAAGACTTAAAATATATAATTCAACAGTTCAAGACAGAAGGTATTACAGATTTGATTTTGGATTTACGTTTCAACAATGGAGGTTCTGTTGAATTAGCTCGTTATTTAGCTGCTTCTATCGCCGGCACATCACATCGTTCGGATGTATTTATGAAAATGCAACGTAGTTCCGGCGCAGATGAATATATCCGTTTTGGTGACGGTGATGATCTAAATCTTAAATCTGTAAGAATCATCTGTTCAGAAGAAACGGCTTCCGCCAGTGAATTGATAATTAGTGGATTAAGAGGTATAGATTTTCCTGTGAAATTATTTGGCAGCCGCACGGAAGGAAAGAATGTAGGAATGGAAGTGCAAGAGTATAAATATGGAAATAAATATTATGAATTTGCTCCGATAACTTTCCGTTCTTTCAATGCTAAAGATTGGGGAGATTATGCTGACGGTATTGATCCGGACGTCATGTTGAATAATCAAAACTCGAATTACGAGGATGACATTGATAATGTATTTCCTTATGCTTTTGGAGATTGGGATAACTTTGATTTCAATTATCCATTATATTGGGCACTATGCGATGTTCAAGGGGTGGATCCAATGACAGGTGAACCGGTGAAACGTAGTGGAAGATCAGGAATGACCCGCTCGCAACCAGATGAAATCATTCGAGTACCATCTGTACCTTTGAAACGTCCTGCGGGAACTTTTGGCTCGCTTATTTACAACAAGCCGGAAGTAGAAAACTTATATTAATAAGACTAAATCTCTTGTGAAATAAATTTTCTCTTAAGTTAAAGGGGATGCTTCTCGATAAGGTGTTAGTGAGGGCATCCCCATTTTGCTCTATAAATGAATAGAAATAAAATGGAATATTATGATGAATAAATCGTTATATAAATTAATCATATTCATTGGAATGTTAGGATTAATAAGCAGTTGTTCGGATGATGATTCTGAAAGTAAATCACAATATGAAGTGGTGGATAATGTGGTAACTAGTTGGGATATTATACTTTCAAACCATTACGAAGAAACAGTACCTTTAAGTGAATTATTATGTATTGGGGAGAGTGACAAATGTCCTTTGTCGAATACATACATATCAATAGTCAATTATGATTCTGAATATCCGATAGTCATACCGAGAGGTGTCTATCAATGGAATGAATATGGACGTTGGATAAATAGACCTGTACCTGCGAGTGAGTCTATAAAGGAAATATTTAATTCTGATTGGTATGCGACTGTTGTAGTACTATATGGTGGTGAAGGAACATATAATTTTGCTGTAAGAATTTACAATCCTACTTTAAACAAATATTTTGTAACCAAGCCATATCAATTGAAAGTATGGAGAGAAGGGGCAATGGAGGGAGAGTATAAGTGGTTTCGTTCTATTTCGCTGGTAAATAATTAATTAACTTAAGAAAAATAATACTATGAATGATAAAAATATGAAGGTTTTTTTGTTCTGTTTTTTGTCGACTTTTTTTTGCTTTTCATGCAGTAGCAATTTGGAAGAGTTAGTAATTAAAGATAAAACAACTTCGGAGAAAATAAAAACTAGAGGATTAGGAAGTTACTCTTCTATTCTTGAGGCTGATAAAGCAATATTAGCAGCTCACGGGTATGATACCATAGCGATAGTAGATTGTGATTCTTTTTATTTGGTTGAGTCGGAACTTATTTTTAAGAAATCAAGATTACAAGAATTACGTGAACAACCTGAAGTACGTTTGAATTATAAAAGACGGATAGAACCTGAATGTTATCGAATGCATCTGTCACTTTTCGATAACCAATATGGTAATGAGGCTATTTTTAAAGAGGCTGTAGCAGAATGGAATAAATTGAGCAAATGCTGTCTGCATTTTAGTACTTATTTTGATATAGATACTCCTCGTAAGCGTCATAAAGTGAGTATTGTAATTCAAGATAATGCTTACTCTATGACTTCTTCGGAATTGATTCGTATTGAAGGAGTTACAGGTGGAAAAGCGGGCGATTATATTTATATAAATTCTAAATATAAATACTGGTCAGAATTGACTAAAGACCAAAAGAAGTATGCTTTGATGCATGCTATAGGACATTTAGTAGGTTTGGAACATTCCAGTGAATATGATACTTCTATTATGCAACCAGAAGCGGGATTGGCAACAAATAAAAATCTCTGGAATGGACTTTCTTTTGAAGATAAAGTTCTTATTCCTGAATTATATCAATTGAATCCGGCTAAAACTCAAATTGATTATAACCCGACTCCTGAAGACAACAAGGGTGCAATGAAACTAAAAATAGGAGTGAAATATACTGTTACAACTTCATATACGTATGAGTGGTGCTATAATCCCAAATATACACTTACAGCAGAACCAATTAGCAATCCAGGATCTTATGAATTTAAGAAAACAGGTGAAAATTCATTCGATTTATGCTTCACGGAAGCTGGAGGATGTATTGTTACTTTTGTAGTAACTGATGATATAGATGGTACTGAGTATAGATATACAAAGAAGTTTAATGCTGCTTATGATAAACCAACCTTTACAGTTCCAAGTAGTATTGAACTTGGAGAGTATTATGATTTCAAAGTGGCGTATCAGGAGGATGGATTTATACCTACTTTTAAAATTACCGTAGAAGAAAGTACGTTTGATAATAATACAGCACAAAGTGTTTCGATAGTACAAGTAAACAATGGACATGTGCGAATTAAATTTAATGACTATGGAAATTATAAAGTTACAGCAAGAGTCTCCAATAATAGAAATATCCCGGCGAGGTATTTTTATTTTTCCAAATATTATCGTCCCGATTATAATGTGACTTTTACAGAAGAGGGAAAAGTGAATGAAGGAAATGTTAGTTTACCTCCAAGTAAACCAAGTCAGCCAACAGGAGAAAATAGGCTAGAACGCTATAGATATGATATAAGCATGGGGCAAGCACCGACATTTGAACACCGTGTGGCTTGTGATATTAAAACTACATATATTCAGAACTTCTTAAAGTTTCGTCGTATCGATCGTAGCTATATCGAGGACTCTGCACCTCGTGTCTTTCGTGCGGGAGAGTCCGCCCAATTGGGGGTAACAGTTTATAGTATGTATCATCCGGACTCAATAAATTACGTGGATCATCATTCTATTCTTTATCCTCTCAAATGTGAAGTCATATATCCTAAAGATGCTTGCTATTTGATAAAATAAGGGTGAAAAGGATATTAATAGATTATAATTTAGAACTTAGAAAATGAGAATTATTTTATTTTTATTATTGAGTTGGTACACTATCGGAAATATACAAGCACAAATCAAGGAGCCTGTAAAGTTCAAAAATGAGTTGAAAATGACCTCTGAAACGGAAGCGGAAATCGTGTTTACCGCTTCGATAGAGAAAGGATGGCATGTATACTCGACTGGACTAGGGGATGATGGGCCTATTTCCGCTACTTTCAACATCAATGCGAGTAGTCATGTAGAAACAGTGGGTAAATTGCAACCTGTTGGAAAAGAAATCAGCATCTATGATAAGATGTTCGAGATGAACGTGCGTTATTTTGAAGATACGGTACAGTTTATCCAAAAAGTGAGATTTACAGGATATGATTACTTTATAGAAGGGTTTCTGGAGTTTGGGGCTTGTAATGATGAGAGTTGTTTACCTCCGACTCAAATTCCTTTTCAATATGGGAAAAAAGCAGAAGCAGATATAGCAGTTGCAAAAGAAGAGGAAGAGAGGCCGGCAAATGTGCTAGAGAAGCAATCGGAAAGTGATCTTTGGAAGCCGGTTATTAATGAACTGCAAGAGTTGGGGGAAGAACATTCTCAAGAGGATAAATCTTGGCTGTATGTCTTTGTCACCGGATTTCTTGGCGGTTTATTGGCTTTGTTTACTCCTTGTGTATGGCCGATTATTCCTATGACTGTGAGTTTCTTCCTGAAAAGAAACAAAGACAAGAAGAAAGGGATTCGGGATGCATGGACTTATGGTGCTTCGATTGTGGTGATTTATGTAACACTGGGATTAGCAATTACTTTAATATTTGGTGCTAGTGCATTGAACGCTTTATCAACGAATGCCGTATTCAATATTCTTTTTTTCTTGATGCTGATTATTTTTGCTGCTTCTTTCTTTGGGGCATTTGAACTTACTTTGCCTTCTAAATGGAGTAATGCTGTGGATAGCAAAGCGGAAGCGACGAGTGGGCTGCTAAGTATTTTTCTGATGGCATTTACGTTATCTCTGGTGTCTTTCTCTTGTACAGGGCCTATTATTGGATTTTTGCTCGTACAGGTTTCTACAACTGGTAGTGTGATTGCTCCTGCTATTGGAATGTTAGGCTTTGCCATCGCTTTGGCTTTACCATTCACACTGTTTGCTCTTTTTCCTTCGTGGCTGAAATCAATGCCTAAGTCAGGAGGGTGGATGAATGTAATTAAAGTGACATTGGGCTTTCTGGAACTGGCTTTTGCCTTGAAATTCTTATCGGTTGCGGACTTAGCCTATGGTTGGAGAATTCTGGATAGGGAAACCTTCCTTGCATTATGGATTGTGATTTTCGGACTGATGGGGTTATATCTGTTAGGAAAGATCAAGTTTCCGCATGACGGTGATGAAAGTAGGGTAGGCGTAGCCCGCTTCTTTCTTGCACTTGTCTCTTTAGCGTTTGCTGTGTATATGATCCCCGGACTTTGGGGAGCACCTTTGAAAGCTGTCAGTGCATTTGCTCCTCCTGTGATGACACAGGACTTTAATCTATATTCGAATGAGGTTCACCCCAGATTCAAGGACTATGATATTGGGATGGAGTATGCACGGCAACAGGGAATGCCTGTGATGGTCGACTTTACCGGATATGGTTGTGTGAATTGTCGTAAGATGGAGGCGGCTGTATGGACAGATAGTAAGGTAGGCGGTATCATCAATGATAAATATGTGCTTATCTCTTTGTATGTAGATGATAAGACTCCATTGAATGAGCCGCTCAAAGTAACGGAAAATGGAACGGAACGTACCTTACGCTCGGTAGGGGATAAATGGAGCTATCTGCAACGTGTGAAGTTTGGAGCAAATGCACAGCCTTTTTATGTATTGCTGGATAATGAAGGTTATCCGTTGAATAAGTCGTATGCATATAATGAAGATATTACTTCTTATATTGAGTTTTTACAGAAAGGATTGGAACATTACGTAAAATGAATTTAGTCATTGATTCTCTTTTTAACCTGGACTTGTGATCGATAGGATTAGAAAAGGAATTTGTTTTTAGGTAGTGGGACCGGCATACAAAGCGTGACTTTGTTTGCCGGTCTTTTTTATGCTCCCTTGTCCCTCTGCTTGTCGCTTTTTTCCAGGTATTGGGTTGATTATTTGCTATAAATACTGTTTGTAGGCTCTGTAGTGCCGATAATCGCTTGTCGTTTCATGTCCGTTGAATATGTCGCATCTTTGCATTGTTAACGTTAGCGAAGTAATTATTAAACAGTATTCATTTAAAAAAAGAAAAGTATTATGGCAATTAGATTTAAAAGAGTTCAACGTCTGTGTGATCCGACAAACAAAGAGGCAGGAAAGAAAGTGTATCCGGTGATTTCTTATCAATATGATACGAGCGCTACACTAGATGAGTTTGCAAAAGAAATCTCTTCTACTTCCGGTGTAAGTGAGGGTGAAACAATTAGTGTATTGAAAGATTTTCGCACACTTCTACGTAAGACATTACTTTCGGGCCGTTCAGTGAACATTAAGGGATTGGGTTACTTTTTCCTTTCAGCTCAAAGCAAAGGAACGGAAAAGGCAGAAGACTTTACTGTATCCGACATCAGTGGTCTGCGGGTTTGTTTTCGTGCGAATTCGGATATCCGTCTCTTTACGGGAACCTCGACGCGTTCGGATGGATTGAAGTTTAAGGATTTGGATCATATCAACGACTCAAGTATCATCGACGGTGATTCAGGCGAAGGAGGCGAAGCACCGGATCCTGACGGAGGTGCAGGAGGTAATGGCGAAGCACCCGATCCGGCAGCTTGATAAACGGAAAGTCGGGAATTAGCGATTTTGTATGGAATGGGGCTTCGGCCTCATTCTTTCTTTATAACTACATAAATAGATCAATATGCAAATAACTACAATCCTTGCTTTTATTACTGCTATGGGTGGTTTGGAAGCGGTGAAATGGATGGTGAGATATATCTCTTGCCGGAAAACGGATGCACGGAAAGAAGAGGCAGACGTGAGCAGTCTGGAAGAAGAAAATCGTCGTAAAAAGGTGGATTGGTTGGAAGATCGCCTGGCACAGCGGGACGAGAAAATAGACGGGCTTTATATCGAGCTTCGCAAGGAGCAGGAAGAGAAGATCGACTGGATACATAAATGCCATGAGGTGGAGTTGGCACAGAAAGAGTCGGAGGTGAAAAAGTGTGAGATCAGAGGGTGTGTGAAGCGCATTCCTCCTTCGGAATATTAATGAGGTTAGTTGATAAAAATAAAATGTCATGAGAAAGATAGATTCTATTATAGTGCATTGCTCGGCAACAAAAGCCGGACAGGACTTTACCGCCACAGATATTGACCGTTGGCACCGGGAACGTGGGTTCAACGGTATCGGATATCATTATGTTATCCGTCTGGACGGAAGACTGGAGAAAGGAAGGGAAATTGATTTGCCTGGAGCACATTGCAAAGGTTGGAATGAGCGAAGTATCGGGCTCTGTTATATCGGGGGATTGGATGAGAACGGACATCCGGCAGATACTCGGACAAATGTTCAAAAACGGGTGCTTTATCAAGTAATAATGGATTTGCAACGGGAATATACTATTCTTCAGGTATTGGGACACCGGGATACTTCGCCGGATTTGAATGGAGACGGGGTGATCGAACCTTATGAATATGTGAAAGCGTGTCCTTGTTTTGATGTGAGGGAGTTTATGAAGAGTGGGAGAGAGCTGCTGTTTGTTTTATTATTGGGGTTCGTTCTTCCGGGGGTGCTTTCGGGATGTAGGACTAAGAAGGAAGTTATCAGTAGGAGCAGTGAGGTGCAGATGGATTCAAGTTCTTCCGGGCATTCTTCCCATGTGGCTTCGTATGATGTTAATCAGGAAAGGAAGATGCTGGAACGGATGGAGGAGTCTACCGAACAAATATTGGTAGTATTGGGGAAAGATACTGCGACAGGGGATTTCTCTTCCACCTGTTTTATTTCAGGTAGCAGAAAGACGGTGAATAAGGTTTTTGAAAAGAAAGAGAGGATAGATGAGAAAGAAGATACTCAAATATCATCTTTCATCGACACGAATCATCATAAAGTGGTTTGTGAGGAGGAAGAGAATAGCTTATATTATAGGAAAAATATAAGTTGGATGCTAATAATTAGTATATCGGCATTGATGTTACTTTACTTTATTTATAAAAAGAGGAGAATTCTTTTTTGAGGATTTGCATAGAAATATATAGAATAATACTATCTTTGTAGAGGTATATCGGGCTTAATGGAGTGATTGTTCAATAATATTCATATTCATCATCGGGATATACAATGAGAATGAGGGCGAATTTTTCTATTGTGATAATTGGAATTGTATAGCCCTAAATGTGCGAATAACGTAAAAGTGGTAGCTTTTGAGTTTGAATTTTGCATATACTGAAACAGGCTATTTTAAAATATTAGCTATTAGTCTTGTTTGTAAACAGATATTGTTCTCTTAAACATGAATACAATTTGCCATATTCGTGATTATACGGACCTTTGCAGAAGGTAACTAACAAACAATATTAGGGATTAATGATTATATATAATAGTCGATTAGCAAAATGTCTTCTCGATAAAAAAACATTCTTTTATGATTTTTGGGTGCTACTTTACCCGTTATAAGCAATTAGAATTTTGGGAGGAAATGGAAAACCGGATTCATGTAAGGCAATACATGGAATACTTTTTGCCTGCATTGTTATCAGCAGTAGGAGTATCGCTATGAGTGAAGCTGTCATCATCAAGATGGGCTGACTAAGATAAAGATCCCTTGTGGATCGGCTGCCTGTGAAGGTCGCTCTATTGTTTGTTTTGTTTGTGTTTTGGTGCACCTTTATTCTGTTGAAGAATAGGGTGCACTCTTTTTATGGTTATGTAATAGTTTAAATATATCTTTGAAGAAAAAAAGAAGATGGGTGAAAAAGCTTCAATGTGGAATCTTTGGCATGGCTGTCACAAATTGAGTGAGGGCTGCCGCCATTGTTATGTGTATCGGACGGATGGTAAATATGGAAAAGACAGTTCGGTGGTGACAAAGACGGAGAAGTTTGATTTACCCTTGCTTCGGAAAAAGAACGGTACGTATAAGATACCTTCGGGCAATCTGGTATATACCTGTTTTACTTCGGACTTTCTGATAGAAGATGCTGACGAATGGCGTGCCGAAGCGTGGGAGATGATGCGGATACGGCAGGATCTTCGTTTCCTCTTTATCACTAAACGGATAGACCGATTGCAACAGTGTCTGCCTCCCGATTGGGGTGATGGGTATGAGAACGTAACAATCTGCTGCACAATGGAGAATCAGGATAGGGTGGATTATCGTCTACCTATTTATAGAGAAATCCCTATTAAACATAAAATTATTATCTGCGAGCCGCTTCTTAGCCGGATTGATTTTAGAGGTGAGTTAGGGGATTGGGTGGAACAGGTGGTTGCCGGAGGGGAGTCGGGAAAGGAAGCCCGAATGTGTGACTACGAGTGGGTGCTGGATATCCGGCAGCAATGTATAGATGCGAATGTCGGCTTTTGGTTCAAGCAGACTGGGAGTTATTTGCTGAAAGAGGGACATGAATACAAAATTGCCCGACAGTTTCAACATTCGCAGGCGAGGAAGGCAGGATTGAATTATACGCCTGATAAACAAGAAATAAAAGGTTAGTTCAGATATTTTTTACTGAAAGCGAGGGTTGCTTGGCAATCTTCGCTTTTTTGTTTTATTGAGTACAAAATGCGGATAATCACGTCTTTTTATAAAGATATTGTGTAAATTTTAAATTATCCATATTAATGAAACAGATAAAACTGTTACTTCTTTTAGCTTCCGCCTCCGTTACGGGAGCACTTGCGCAAAGCAATGGATTGACGGATATGAGTCAGAGCCGTTTTGCGAAGATGGCGAATACCGGAATCAGTGCCGTACATTGGACAGATGGATTCTGGGGAGATCGCTTTCAGGTATTTAGCCGGACTTCCCTGCAAAGTATGTGGAACACTTGGAACGCGCCGGAGATCTCTCACGGTTTCCGTAATTTTGAGATTGCTGCCGGGGTATGCAAAGGAGAGCATTGGGGACCTCCATTTCATGACGGAGATATGTATAAATGGATGGAAGGTGTCGCTTCTGTCTATGCAGTTAATAAAGATCCGGAGTTGGACAAGTTAATGGATAACTTTATTACTTGTGTCGTAAAAGCCCAACGTGCAGACGGTTATATACATACGCCTGTTGTTATCGAAGAACTGAATAAAGGGATTGACTCTCATGCATTGGAGGGTCAGCATAAACAAACGGTCATTGGAACGAAAGTAGGTGACGAGGATGAAAAAGGAGCTTTTGCGAATCGGTTGAACTTTG
The DNA here is from genome assembly GCF_003435205.1 of Bacteroides sp. AF32-8BH. Lineage (NCBI taxonomy): Bacteria > Pseudomonadati > Bacteroidota > Bacteroidia > Bacteroidales > Bacteroidaceae > Bacteroides > Bacteroides sp. AF32-8BH. Next base: position 27,110 of record NZ_QVLZ01000023.1, read on the forward strand.
AGACTTATAATCTGGGACACTTGATGATGGCGGGTATTGTGCATCGTCGTGCCACCGGAAAAACGACTCTTTTCGATGCTGCCGTGAAAGCGACGGATTTCCTCTGTCATTTTTATGAAACGGCTTCTGCCGAACTGGCTCGTAATGCTATTTGTCCCTCTCATTATATGGGGGTAGTTGAAATGTACCGGGCTACCGGAAATCCCCGTTATCTGGAACTTTCAAAGAATCTGATTGATATCCGTGGCATGGTGGAGAACGGTACGGACGATAATCAGGACCGTATTCCTTTCCGCGATCAATATCGTGCGATGGGACATGCGGTACGTGCCAACTATCTGTATGCCGGAGTAGCGGATGTATATGCAGAAACCGGTGAGCAGCAATTAATGAAGAATCTGACTAGTATCTGGAATGATATCGTGACCCGGAAAATGTATGTGACCGGTGCTTGCGGTGCTCTTTATGATGGTACATCGCCCGATGGAACGTGTTATGAGCCGGATAGTATTCAGAAAGTGCATCAGAGTTATGGACGTCCTTATCAGCTGCCGAATAGCACTGCTCACAATGAAACGTGTGCTAATATCGGTAATATGTTGTTCAACTGGCGGATGCTGGAAGTGACAGGGGATGCGAAATATGCCGATCTTGTGGAGACTTGTCTTTATAATAGTGTATTGAGCGGTATTAGTCTGGATGGAAAGAAGTATTTCTACACGAATCCGCTTCGTATCAGTGCCGATCTTCCTTACACGCTTCGCTGGCCAAAGGAACGGACAGAATATATCAGTTGTTTCTGCTGTCCTCCGAACACATTGCGTACGCTGTGCCAGACACAAAACTATGCATATACATTGAGTCCGGAAGGGATTTATTGCAATCTGTATGGGGCAAATACATTGACAACGACTTGGAAAGAGAAGGGAGAAGTAGCTCTGACGCAGGAAACGGATTATCCCTGGGATGGAAATGTGCGCGTAACGTTGGATAAAGTTCCTCGTAAGGCGGGTACTTTCTCGCTCTTCTTACGTATTCCTGAATGGTGTGAAAAGGCTACGCTTAGGGTGAATGGACAGCCGCTGCAAACCAATGCAAAGGCAAATTCGTATGCGGAAGTAAATCGTACATGGAAGAAGGGGGATGTAGTGGAGCTGGTGATGGATATGCCTGTCCGTTTGCTCGAAGCTCATCCGTTAGCAGAGGAGATTCGTAATCAGGTGGTCGTGAAGCGCGGGCCGTTGGTGTACTGTCTGGAAAGTATGGATATTGCAAACGGGGAAAAGATTGATAATGTATTGATTCCCGCTGATATAAAACTAACTCCGAAGAAAATCACAATCGAAGGCAGTCCGATTGTTGCACTTGAAGGAATAGCACGTCTGGCATCTGCAACTTCGTGGGAAGGAGTGCTTTACCGGCCGGTTGTTCAGGCTGAAAAGACAGTAAATATCCGCTTGATTCCTTATTATGCCTGGGGAAACAGAGGAAAGGGAGAAATGACTGTATGGATGCCTCTTGCCAGATAGTCCGGATTGTTTAGTATACAGAAGTGAAAAAAATCATGAAAAAGTTATTTGTAACGGCTATATGTATCTTGTGCAGTCACTGGCTATTGGCTGGTGAGATCTGGATTTCTCCCAAAGGAAGTGACTTCAACGACGGAACTCGTCAATCTCCTAAAGCCACGCTGACTTCTGCCTTACGACAAGCACGAGAATGGCGCAGGACAGAGGATAACCGTATTCAAGGTGGAATCACAATCTATATGGAAGGTGGAACGTATGCTTTCTATGAACCGGTTTTTATCCGTCCGGAAGATAGCGGAACCAAGGAATCGCCCACAATCATTCGTTCGGTAGGCGATGAAAAAGTGATATTGAGTGGAGGAATCAGCATAAATGGCTGGAAGAAGCAAGGGAAAGTTTGGGTGGCAGATGTACCGGTATTTAATGGACGTCCATTGGATTTCCGCCAGTTGTGGGTGAATGGAAAAAAGGCAGTTCGTGCCCGTGATGTGGAGGATTTCGAAAAGATGAATCGCATTTGCAGTGTGGATGAGAAGAATGAAATTCTTTATGTACCTGTAGTTTCCATTCGCAGACTTATTGATAATAAAGGGAATTTGAAAGCTAAATATGCCGAGATGGTATTACATCAGATGTGGTGTGTTGCCAATCTTCGGATTCGTTCAGTTGAAGTGCAGGGAGATAGCGCGGCAATACGTTTTCATCAACCGGAAAGCCGGATTCAGTTTGAGCATCCCTGGCCGCGTCCGATGGTGACGACGGACGGACATAATTCTGCTTTCTATCTGACAAATGCCCGCGAATTGCAGGATGTACCCGGAGAATGGTATCATGATATAGATGCCCGTAAAGTATATTATTATCCACGGGAAGGAGAGAAGATGCAGGAGGCGGAAGTGATCGTGCCTGCTGTTGAGACATTAGTACGGGTGGAAGGAACTTTGGATCGTCCTGTGTGTCATATTCGTTTTGAGAAAATTACTTTTTCCTATACTACGTGGATGCGTCCGTCAGAAAAAGGACATGTACCTCTTCAGGCAGGTATGTATCTGACAGATGGTTACCGGATTGATCCGAAAATGCAACGGAACTACTTGAATCATCCGTTGGATAACCAAGGATGGTTGGGACGTCCCGCAGCTGCTGTTCGTGTGGTTGCTGCAAGGCAGATTGATTTCGAACGTTGCCGATTCGAGCATTTAGGCTCGACCGGATTGGATTATGAAGAAGCGGTGCAAGGCGGTGTTGTTCGTGGCTGTCTCTTCCGCGATATTGCCGGAAATGGTCTGTTAGTCGGCAGTTTTTCTCCGGCTGCTCATGAGACGCATTTGCCATACGATCCTGCTGATCGTCGGGAAGTATGCACACAGCAACAAATCAATAACTGCTATTTCACGGAAATAGGCAATGAAGATTGGGGATGTCTTGCCATTGCTGCGGGATATGTAGGGGACGTCAATATCGAGCATAATGAAATCAGTGAAGTGCCTTATAGTGGCATCAGCCTTGGTTGGGGATGGACGCAAACTGTGAATTGTATGCGTAATAACAGAGTACATGCCAATCTGATTCATCATTATGCGAAACACATGTATGATGTGGCAGGTATTTACACACTCGGTTCGCAGCCGAAAAGTTATGTAACGGAGAATTGTGTGCATAGTATTTATAAGCCAGGATATGTACACGACCCTAATCACTGGTTCTATCTTTATACGGATGAAGGTTCTTCCTTTATTACTGTATGTGATAATTGGACAGAAGGAGAGAAGTATCTGCAAAATGCCAATGGTCCGGGAAATGTATGGGAAAACAATGGCCCGAAAGTGGATAGTGTTATTCGTGAACGTGCGGGACTGGAAGCAGGATATAAGGATTTACTAAATATCCAGTAGGTATTGACAAGTCATTTAACTGTAATACGTGATTCGTTCCACAGATATGGAACTAAAGGAAAACAATTGTAGAACTAAAGGGAAACAGATGTGGAACTAAACGTCAACCACTGTGGAACGAATTATTTCTTATGATTCAGTTTGTTAGTAATAGAAAGAAAAATGAAAAAGAAATATATGATATTGCTTAGTGCCTTGTCTTTGGCAAGCAGCACATTTGCCCAGACCTGGATATGGTATCCGGGAGACTACGAAATCTGGTTGGGAAATCAAATGAATAACCGTCGCACGGAACGAGGTGCATTTTTTCCTCCTTTTTGGAAAACGGACAGTCATTATGTTGTCGTAGAATTCAGCAAGCAACTGAATCTTTCCGAGCCGGAAGAAATCTTTATTGCTGCCGAAGGAAAGTACAACGTCAAACTGGATGGAAAGCTCCAGTTCGGTATGCCGGAAACCGTGTTGCTTCCGGCCGGAAAACATAATCTGAACATCAAAGTCTGGAATCAGGCTACTCCTCCCACAATTTATGTGAAGGGAAAAACGGTGAATTCAGACTCTTCCTGGCGTGTGACTTACGAAGATAAAGAATGGATTGACGAGAGCGGAAAAGCGAGTGACACATCTGCCACTATCTATATGGATGCCGGATGCTGGAACTTTGACGGAGCTACCCAACGTCCTTCCCAATTCAGTCTGATGCGTGAACCGCAGCAACCTGTTACGAAGTCAGAACAGTCCGAAGGAGGTATTCTTTATGATTTTGGAAAAGAAACATTCGGATTCATCACATTGAAGAATCTTTCCGGAAAAGGAAAAATAGAAATTTATTATGGTGAAAGCCCGGAAGAAGCAAAAGATAAAGCATATTACGAAACATTGGACAAACTCTTGCTCGAACCGGGACAAGTGACCGACCTTGCTATCCGCAGCACTTCTCCCTTGAGTAATTCTGAAAACGAATATACATTGGAGAACAGTAAAGCCTTCCGCTATGTCTATGTAACTCACGAGCCGGGTGTACAGATTGGAGAAGTCTCCATGCAATATGAATATCTTCCTGAAGAATACCGCGGAAATTTCCGTTGCAATGATGAAGAACTGAATCGTATTTGGGAAGTTGGCGCATACACCATGCATCTCACTACCCGCGAATTCTTCATTGATGGTATCAAACGTGACCGTTGGGTATGGAGTGGCGATGCCATCCAAAGTTATTTGATGAATTATTATCTTTTCTTTGATAACGAGTCCGTCAAACGTACAATCTGGTTACTTCGTGGCAAGGATCCTGTGACCAGCCACAGTAATACAATCATGGACTATACTTTCTACTGGTTCCTTAGCGTATATGATTATTATATGTATAGTGGCGACCGCCATTTTGTCAACCAACTGTATCCACGTATGCAAACAATGATGGATTACGTGTTGGGACGTACCAATAAGAATGGCATGGTAGAAGGCATGACCGGCGACTGGGTATTTGTGGACTGGGCAGACGGCTATCTGGATAAAAAAGGCGAACTCTCTTTTGAACAAATCTTATTTTGCAGAAGTCTGGAAACGATGGCTTTGTGTGCGGAACTGGTTGGAGATGCCAATGGCAAACAGAAATACGAGAAACTGGCTGCTGCTTTGAAAGCAAAGTTAGAACCTGCCTTCTGGAATAACGAGAAACAGGCATTTGTACATAACTGCGTCAATGGTCAGCAAAGTGATGCGGTCACCCGTTATGCGAATATGTTTTCTGTCTTCTTTCAATATTTGAATGAAGATAAGCAACAAGCCATTAAACAGTCTGTTTTGCTAAATGACAGTATTCTGAAAATAACGACTCCCTATATGCGTTTTTACGAACTGGAAGCACTTTGTGCTCTTGGCGAACAAGATGCTGTAATGAAAGAAATGAAAGCCTATTGGGGAGGAATGTTGAAGGAAGGAGCTACCTCCTTCTGGGAAAAATATAACCCGGAAGAAACCGGAACGCAACATCTTGCCATGTATGGCCGTCCATACGGAAAGAGTTTGTGCCATGCCTGGGGAGCGAGTCCTATCTACCTGTTGGGCAAATATTATCTGGGAGTGAAACCTGTAAAAGAAGGATATAAAGAGTTTGCTATTGCTCCTGTGTTGGGAGGATTGAAATGGATGGAAGGCACTGTCCCCACTCCAAATGGCAATATCCATGTCTATATGAACAGCAAAACGATGAAAGTGAAAGCAACAGAAGGGAAAGGCTATCTGACCATCAAAAGCTGTCGTCCACCTAAAGCAAATATCGGAACACCGGAAAAAGTGTCGGTAGGAGTATGGCGCCTCTGGATCGATTCACCTGAAGAAAGAATTGTTACCTATCATTTATAATACATTGTTAATTAGTTAGTGGAGTAGTCCTTGATTAACGGTTCCTCATTTTAATGGGGGATTGTTAATTGGGGACTTTTTTCGTAAATACCTCTAGGTTTTCTAAGGAATTTGCTACATTTGCTTTTCATAAAGAGAGAAACATTTAGTTCTTTTGGAAACAAGTAAACAAAATCCGAAGAATGAAAAACAAGATTGACCAATATACTGATACAGATGATGAGAAACTCTTCGCCTTGATTGAACAAGGTGATGAAGGAGCTTTCACCCAAGCCTATGAAAGGTATCATAAACTATTATATGTATTAGCCTATCGTTATTTAATGAGTTCTGATATGGCAGAAGATGTAGTGCAACATGTCTTTAGCCGTTTGTGGGAATTTCGTTCAGAACTACGTGTGGGAATCAGCCTAAAGAACTATCTCTTTACGATGACAAAAAATCATGTCTTGAACTTGATTCGCAATGAAAACAGCGCGATTGCAAAGAACTATGAGATGGCACAAGCCGCTTCGCCTTACGAAGATAATCTGATAGAAAAACTGGAGAAAAAAGAGTTGATGTCCAGTTTTTATAAAGCAGTGGATATGCTTCCTGCGCAAAAACGGGATATTTGCTTGATGAAAGTACAGGAGGAACTGACAAATCAGGAAATTGCGGAACGGATGAATCTATCCGTAAATACTATCAAGACACATTATTCGGAAGCGTTGAAACTTCTCCGTATCCATCTAAGTAAGATGTTAATAATTGTTGCATTTACCACACTAATGACCTTTTTGAGTGTCCATTTAATAAAGTGATAAAAATGAATAGACCTACTGATAAACAAATAGAAGAAGTCCTGGCAGGAATTGCCAGCCCGGAAGATGCAAAATATGTGGCAGAGTGGTTTGCCACGGAAGAAGGTAGCGACTATCTTGAAGCTGCTATGACACAGGATTCCGAACTGATAAAAAATGAGTTTGCAGACTTGTATGTAGACCATGATATTCCTTCAAAGAAAATATTAGAACAGATACGGAAGAACATTCGCATCAAGAAGTTGAAGCGTATCTGTTTCCGAGTTGCAGCCGTATTGATACCTGTTGTCTTAATTGTCGGACTTTATATGCAACTGAACTCAAAAGTCGACCTGTTCGGTACTTCCGAATATGAGGAAGTGGTGGTAGATAAAGGAGAACGCATACAAATCATGTTTCAGGACGGAACAAAAGTATATATCAATTCTGATTCGAAACTAAGATACCCGAAGAAGTTTGCTTTGAACACCCGGGAAGTTTATCTTGAAGGAGAAGCCTATTTCGTAGTAGCCAAAAATAAGAACCGTCCTTTTATAGTCAATTTAAGTGGACCGGCAATTCATGTATTGGGAACTTCTTTCAATGTACAGGATTACCCGGAGAATAAGGATATAGTAGTATGTCTGGATGAAGGAAATATTAATCTTACCCTTCCTACGGAAAAGAAATACCCGATGCAACCCGGCGAAAGATTAGTGTACAACAAAGATAACCAGCAGTGCACCATTTCCAAAATGAACGATATGCAACGCCTGTCGATGTGGAAACAGAATGTGATAGTATTTAAAGATACCCCGTTGCCGGAAGTCATTAAAATATTGAACCGCTGGTATAATGTAGAGTTTAAAGTCGAAGATGAAAACGTTTTGAAGTATGTCTATACATTGACTTCGGACAATACATTATTAGAGAAAGTATTAATGGATTTAGAGAAAATCGCTCCGGTGAAGTTTGAGTATAATGAAGATAAGAAAGAAGTGATAGTAAAAATGAAATAATATAATCATTAGAAATAAATGGGGTATATGAATAAAGAAGTGGATTTATCCGTATCTTGTTATGGAAAAGTAAAAGACAGGAAATATGATATTGTGATATTGCCGTGGGGAGCTACTGAACCTCATAATCTGCATTTGCCATATATGACAGATTGTATTCTTTCCCATGATGTAGCAGTTGATGCTGCATTGATAGCTAAACAGAAATATGGCGTGAACTGCATGGTTATGCCACCCATCGGCATGGGTTCACAAAATCCGGGACAACGGGAACTTCCCTTCTGTATCCATACGCGTTATGAAACACAGAAAGCAATACTGACTGATATTGTTTCTTCCCTTTATGTTCAAGGTATCCGAAAATTGGTTATTATCAACGGGCATGGAGGCAATACTTTTAAAAGTATGATTCGTGATTTGTCGGTAGACTATCCTGACTTCCTGATAGCATCGAGTGAATGGTACACCGTGTTAAAGGTAAAGGACTATTTTGAAAATCCGGGTGACCATGCAGATGAAGTCGAGACATCCGTAATGATGCACTATCACCCCGAATTAGTCAATCTTGAAGAAGCAGGGAATGGAGAATATAAAACTTTTGCCATACAATCTTTGAATGAAAAAGTAGCATGGATTCCCAGGAACTGGGGGAAAGTATCTAAAGATACCGGTGTTGGCGATCCACGTGGAGCTTCCGTAGAAAAAGGAAAGAAGTTTGCGGAAGCAGTCGCAGAGAAATATGCAAAGCTCTTTGACGAATTGGTGAATCAGGAACTTTACTAGATTGCAAAAAATATAGTGACGCTATCCTTTTGTGATAGTGACAGTATCCGGTAAGTATAGCGTCACTATGTGAACAAGATACCGTCACTATCACAAAAGACTGTTTCTAGCGAATTGCCAAGAACACGAATCTATTGTTATAAGTCCTTCTGAAAATAAAATCCGGAAGGACTTTTCTTTTTATATCCCATTTTCCTACAAATAAAAACTAAACCATATCTTGTTGAAAACTAATGCATTATCACACAAAAAAAATATTGGAAATAAAAAAACTTCAGAAAAAAACGTTTTTTCCCTCACCCGCTTCTTAATCTCGTGTGTCCACTAAATACAAAGAGATTAAGAACCTATTTATAACTTTAAACAAACTAAGTATGAAGAACAGAGTATTGCTTATATTGTTATTGAGCTTTGCTGTAAGTCTTGCGGCGTCGGCTCAGAAAATAACAATGAATCTTCAACAAGTCAAGTTGGAGAAAGTCTTTTCGCTCATTACTAAACAGACAGGACTTACGGTAGCATATAGCCGTACGATTGTCAATCCCGAACGGATTGTTTCTGTCCAGGCAAAAGACAAAGACCTTTCTAAAGTATTGGATGATTTATTCGCAGGTACAAATGTAGCTTATGAAATTGGAGAGAAGAAAATATATTTGAAAGCAAAAGAAGCTCCCGTTACATCACAAGGGAGCCAAAAAACAAAGAAAATAACGGGAACCGTGACGGATACCAAAGGCGAACCGATAATTGGTGCCAGTGTATTGGTGAAAGGAGCGGGGACAGGTACTGTGACAGACGTTGATGGTAACTTTACATTGGATGCTCCGACAGATGCTCTTCTGGCAGTCAGCTATATTGGTTATAAAACACAGGAAGTAAAGGTGGGGAATAAGAACTCATATTCTATCCAATTGCAGGACGATACGGAAGTACTGGATGAAGTCGTAGTAGTTGGTTACGGCGTGCAGAAGAAATCAAGCCTGACAGGTGCCGTTGCTTCCATCTCTTCCCAAGAAATCAGCAAACAGGTATCATCTAATGTTGCTTCAAGCTTACAGGGGCGTACACCGGGTGTAGACATCGTGCAGCAAGCTGGTGTTGCTGGGGCAGATGTAAACATCGTGATTCGCGGTGCCGCTTCTTTTGGCGCTACCGAACCTCTGTATGTCATTGATGGAGCATTCAGTAATGCCGGATTAAGCTCATTGAATCCCAATGATATTGAATCTATCGAAGTACTGAAAGACGGTGCGGCAGCCGCTATCTACGGTTCACGTGCCGCCAATGGGGTCGTTTTGATTACTACCAAGAAAGGAAAGTCCGGTAAGCCCGTCATTCAGATAGACGGTTCGTTCGCTTTCCAGAAAACGACTAATATTCCGGAGTTCCTCAATGCATCGGAATGGAGAGAGTTTGCCAATATGGTGGCAGATAACAGTGGCTTGCCTCATGCACCGGAGAATGACAATCCCACCAATCCGAACCTGAATACCGACTGGTCAAAAGAATGGATACAGTTTGCTCCGGTATGGAATCTGAATGCCAGTATCGCAGGGGGTGGGGACAACTCTACTTTCAGCACAAGCCTTGGTTATCTTGACCAAACCGGTATGACGATTTATTCGGATTATAAACGTTATAACTTCCGCCTGAATACCTCTTATAAAAAAGGACGTTTCTCATTTTCCGAAACTCTCGGACTGACGCATAAGGATAAAACTCCTACAACAGCTTTCAACATAGCTTTACCAACGTTACCTATTTATGATGAACAAGGACGGTTTACCTCTGGTGGCCCTGATTATTACATCAACCCCGAAGATGGCAAGGCGCAGAATAAGATAGCCCCGTTACATTATACAGACCAGTTTAATAAAGTGACGGATTTAATCGGCTCTTTAAATGCCCAACTGGATATTTGGGGCGGCTTAAAATACAAATTATCGTTAAGTGGAAATTATAGCAATAAGCATAATTACACCCATACCCCCGAGTACTATACAAAGTGGAACTCGGATGGAACTCCCGATAAAGATTATGGCAACACACGTAACAGTGTATCGGAAACAAGAGGTGAAGAGTTCACTTATACGATTGATAACTTGCTGACTTACAACAAAACATTCAACCGTCACTCAATAGACGCTTTATTAGGAACAAGCTGGATGAGAGAATACTATCGTTACATGACCAACTCTACCATTAACGATTTGGGAGGAACGGATATTACCGGATTCCAAAATGAAGATGGTAAGATTTCGGCAGGCGACAGTAATGCAGCATTGCTCTCTTTCTTCGCCCGTGTGAACTACGATTATGATAATAAATATCTGCTGTCCTTGAGTATCCGCCGGGATGAATCTTCCAAATTCCATAAAGACAATAGAGTAGGTTACTTCCCCTCTGTCTCCGCCGGATGGAATGTGCACCAGGAAAAATGGTTCCAAAATCCTGTAATGAGCAAATTGAAGATCAGAGCTAGCTACGGTGAGTTGGGTGCCAACTTCCTCAATCCTTATAATTTTGACGCGATAGCTTATGGACCTATTCCTTACACAGTAGGCGGTGAACGTTATGTGACAGGACGCGCAGCCTATCTGAAATCGAAAGACTTGAAATGGGAAACTGCCAAAACCACAGATATTGGTATTGAACTGGGCTTCTTCAACAACGACTTGACCTTGTCATTAGACTATTTCGTGAAAAAGAACGTAGATTTGTTGGCACAGATAGACTTGAACCTGTCTTCCGGGCAAATCTTTGAAATCAACAGTTCACGTGAAAAACCCTACGTTAATACAGCTTCCGTAAAAAACACAGGATGGGAGTTTATGATGAATTACAGGAAACAATTGACGAAAGACTTCCATATAGATGCAACATTCAATATCGCAACGTTGAAGAATAAAGTACTATCATTGGGAGAAAACGTGCAGCCGATTACTTCCGGCGCAATGTCCAGCTACTTTAATGATGCAGCTTCCATTACCATGCCGGGAGAAGCTATCGGTTCATTCTATGGCTATAAGATTGACGGTTTTGATGCGGAAGGAAATTTCATCTTCGCGGATACGGACAAGAATGGAGTAGTCAATGCAAATGATAAAGTTATTCTGGGTAGCCCTATCCCTGACTTCACATACGGTTTGAACATCAACATGGAATACAAAGACTTTGATTTGACTGTCTTCTTTCAGGGAGTGCAGGGAAATGATATATTCAATCAGAAAAAGTACACCTATTATTTTGATTATTCCAATAATGTAGTCAAAGAGGCTATGAATGGATGGACGAAAACAAATAGGAATACAGGAATCCCTATTATGAAAACCCAAAACACTAGTGGCGGAAACTCCTTGCCGAGTGAATTTTATATTGAAGACGGTTCCTATTTACGTCTGAAAAACCTTCAGTTAGGCTATTCACTGCCTAAAAAGTGGTTGGAAGCAATCCGGTTCAATAAACTGCGTGTTTATGCAGGCGTACAAAATCTGTTTACGTTGACCCAATACTCCGGTTATGACCCGGAAGTTAGTTCAAATGTATTGTTCTCACGTGGCATTGACATCAGTTCATATCCTAATGCCCGGACATTCACTTTTGGTTTTAACGCTTCATTCTGATAACTAAAAATATGATTAATATGAAAAACTATAAGAAAGTATATGCCGCATTTATCTTGGCGGGCGGCTTGATATTACATGGATGCAACGGTATCTTTGATGACCTGGCAATTAATCCGAACCAGCCGAGTATGGGAGCTTATTTCACCAGTCCGTCCGCTGTTAATGACGCAGTGATGACCATGTACGGATATATGTCTACGCAACGCTGCCTGGGAGCTTCCGGCTCTAAAACAACGATAATCCGCTCCGACGAGGCATCGTCCAATTCGGATTATGGCAAACCGGGCATGTTTGGTGCCGACTTAAATGCCAGTTATTACACTATCGAGCAACCTTATACATTGATGTACACCACTGCTTCTCAAGCATCCTACATTATTGAAACCGCCCCGTCTGTTGATTTCAGCGGTAATGAGGAACTGCGGAACGCATACATAGGGGAAGCTTATTTCTGGAGGGCATTTGCGCATTATTACCTATTGATTAATTTCCGGAATATATCTCCCATCAGACAGATGCCACGCAATGGCGATGACTATGTCCGTCCTTTGGAAAAACCTGCTGCCGTATGGAATTTTATTCAAGAAGACCTGGCACATGCGAAAGAACTGTTGCCCGTGAAGGGATATTGGGACAGCAAGAATGCCGGTCGTGTGACAAAAGCTTCCGCAGCCGCCTTATTGGGAAAAGCTTACCTCTACCGTAGTGGAATCGAACAATATTATGGTGAAGACAAGACTACATTTTACAGTGAAGCTGCCAAAGAATTTGGTGATGTTATAGACGGAAAGTACGGAACTTATGACCTGACTAAAAATTATGCTGATAATTTTGATGTCGCTCATGAAAATAATGAAGAATCAATCCTTGAGTTTCAATTCTTAGGCGATGTCGATAATGCAGGATTCAATCCGGGGCTTGCCACTTCCGGTTTGGCGTTCGATTCACGTGGACTGATGTTGCCGGGGGCGGGAGTAGGTTATGAAGGCGTAGTACATAACTGGCTTTATAACGCATTTGTGAATTCGGTAGACAAGGACGGTTATACGGATATCCGGATGTTCTCCACAATGATATTCAATGATTTGGATGCGAGCATTCATTTGAGAAATGATGCAGGCGGCAATCCTGTACGTCTGGAAGGTCCCGGCGGTTATAAATGGGAAGAACTTTATCCTGCAAAGAATGGAAAAGAAGGATTTGCTACCGTGTCCAATCCTTTGGCACATTCATTCAAAGCAGGTATAAGAAAAGGGATTGATTGTTCCATGCCTACACAAACGGAAGCAGACGGGACTCCTAAACTGGTCGGTGTAGGTGCAGGCGTTAAGGAGTATGTATATAATCAGCCCCGTGCCCATGGAGTGAATTGGCGCTATATCCGCTATGCCGATGTGTTGATGATGTATGCGGAAGCTATCGTTAGCGGTGGCACGCAAGCATCAAACATGACTCCCTTGCAGGCGGTAAATAAAGTACGCGGACGTGTCAACATGAGTGAACTCCCTTCGGTAACCATGACTGATATTCAGAATGAAAGAATCCTGGAATTTGCTTTGGAAGGGCATCGTTTCTATGATTTGCTCCGTTGGGGCAAGCTAGCCAGCCGTTTTACAGAGTTGCAGGAATCCGATCCTAACTTCAAGAAGTTCATATCGGCAGATGACTTTAAAGGATTCGTCACCAATAAGCACGAATGGTTGCCGATTCCTATCAATGAAGTGAATTCTAACCCTTATATCACAGAAAATAATCCGGGATATTAACTAAGAAAGAATTAGCATGATAAATTTGAAAAATATTGCGGTACTACTGTTCAGTTTGGTAGTACCGGGGCTCGCTATTGCCCAAACAGAAGTACTTTACAATGGCATACACCTGCCTGAACAATGGCCACCCCGCTATGCGGAACCACAAAAAGCACAAGATATGCCGATACCCTATCTTGAACAAAAGCCGGGAGTAATTCCTGTAAATGTAGGACGGCAACTATTTGTTGATTCTTTTCTGATTGCAGAAACTAATTTGAATAGAGTGATTCATACTCCCCGGTTCTACGAAAGGAATCCGGTACTCGGACCTGATAAGGAATGGGAAAAGACAACCGAAGGCGGACTCTACGCTGCACCCTTCAGTGATGGGATCTGGTATGACGAAAAAGACGGGAAGTTCAAAATGTGGTACTTGGCAGGTGCAGGTGTTCTTCACAAAGGAGACAATCAGACCTTTTATACCGGATATGCCGAATCGGAAGACGGCAAGTACTGGACAAAACCTGTACTGGATATTTGGAACCAAACCAATATTGTAGATACCTGCAATCGTGACGCAGCTACTATTTGGCTGGACAAACAGGAGAAAGACCCGTCCAAACGGTACAAGATGTTCAATGTCGAACGCCGCCCCACCGACCGCAGATGGCAATTTATTTTGAAATACTCATCGGACGGGATTCATTGGGGAGAGGGAGTCGCCCAGTCCGGTGATTTATACGACCGTTCATCCGCATTCTACAATCCGTTCCGTGATGTGTGGGCATTGAGTATGCGTTACGGGACAACAGTTTCTTCCCGCTCACGCAGTTATTTGGAAAATAAAGACCCGGAAATGGCAGTAAGTTTCGCACATCGTATCCGAAAAGGAGTACCTGATAAGAATATGGTCTACTGGTTTACTCCGAGCGATAAAGAGCCGCGTCATCCGGAGTTTCCGGAAGTAGAACCGGGTATTTACAATTTTGATGCCATTGCTTATGAAAGCATTATGTTAGGATTGTACAGTGTATGGCAGGGACCGGAAAATGGAGTTTGTGCCAAACTAGGTATTCAGAAAAAGAATGAAATCTTTCTAGGGTATAGCCGTGACGGCTTCCATTTCTATCGTCCTTCTTTCAAGCCTTTCATGGCAGTGAATGAGACGGAAGGAGCATGGAACTGGGGAAATATGCAGTCTATCAATGGAGTGCCTTTGATAGTAGGAGATTCACTTTATTTCTATTCTAGCGGACGCCAAAGGAACAAGATTATGTGGGATAGCTATACATCTACCGGACTGGCTACTTTGCGCAGAGATGGTTTTGTCTCCATGCATGGAGATAAGGACGGCTATCTGCTGACGGAGAAGGTTCGTTTTGACGGCAAACATCTTTTTATCAATGCAGATGTAAAAGGTAGCTTGGCTGTAGAAATTCTGGATGAAAATGGAAAGCCATTAGAAGGATTCACACGGAAAGACTGTGTACCGATGAAGAAAACAGATAAAACAAAATTGTTGGTTACATGGAAGAAACACCAGAATATAGCATCACTTATCGGGAAGGCTGTCCGTTTGAAGTTCTACCTGGATAACGCTGATATATATGCATTTTGGATTTCTCCGTGGCAAACGGGCGAAAGCCGTGGATATACAAGCGGCGGCGGACCGGGACTGTCAACCTGTGGCATAGATGTTCCTGCAAACAAATAAAAGATAAATGACTATGAAACGTTTATTTTATACATTACTATTTTTCCTGCCTTGTATGCTGATAGCTTGCGGTGGCAGTGATGATACTCCGGATGGAGATAATAATCCCCCGGTAGTGGCTCCCCCTTGCGAAGAGCCGGTAGATTCACGGCTATTGTACAATGGTATTCGTCTGCCCGAACAGTGGCCGCCGGTACGTTCATCTTCGTCTGAACTGGAAAAAGGAATGTCACCTTTTTATCTGTCGGATAAACCTTCTGTTATTAATATCTCGGTAGGACGCCAGTTATTTGTAGACAATTTCCTGATAGAATCCACTAATCTGAAACGTACGTTCTATTATCCTGAATATTATTCAGGCAATCCGATACTGACACCAGAACAGGATTGGGAGAAAACTGGAACAAAAGGTGCGGCATTCGCCGCTCCTTTCAGCGACGGGGTATGGTATGACGAAAAGGAAGGAAAATACAAAATGTGGTACATGGCAGGTGGTGGCTCCTATGCAACTAGCGGAGCAGGAGTGACTTGTTATGCGGAATCAACGGACGGTATTCACTGGACAAAACCCACTCTTTCCGTTGTAGCCGGAACAAATATCGTTGACTATAACTCAGAACGTGACGCGTCTGTTATTTGGCTGGATAAACAGGAAAGTAATGCTTCGAAAAGATACAAGATGTTTTTAGTTGCCCGTGAATCCGGGAAATGGAGATACCATTACAAGACTTCCCCGGACGGCAAAGTCTGGCGTGCCGCAGTTCAATCGGAACCGATTGCCGACCGTTCAACAGTATATAAAAATCCTTTCAGAAACGTTTGGGTATATAGTATGCGGCATAATGTTCGGGTGGATGCGAATAAGCTGGTACGTGCGAGGGATTATAATGAAAACACCGATCCGGAAGCCGGAACAAAGAAAGCGGAAGCATTATTGAGTGCATTCTGGTTTGGTCCGTGGGCTAATGAGCAACACCATACAGACTATCCGAATATAGCGCCTGCGATATATAATCAGGATGCCACGCCTTATGAAAGCATTATGCTGGGATTCTTCTCCGTTTGGCAAGGGCCGGAAAATGATGTTTGTGCTTCGGACAACGTAATCAAGAGAAATCAAGTTATGGTAGGATATAGCCGTGACGGTTACAGTTGGTTCCGTGAGGATATGAATCCTTTCCATGCCGTAAATACGACCACCTCGGACGCATGGAATCAAGGTAACCTGCAATCCGTAGCCGGAGCACCGTTAATAGTAGGTGACAAACTCTATTTCTATCTGAGCGGTCGTCGTTTGAGAGGCATTCAAGAGATTACCACTACCGGGCTTGCCATGCTTCGTCGCGATGGATTTGCATCTATGAAAGGAACAGGAGAGTTGCAAACTTCCTTACTGAAATTTGACGGTTCGTACTTCTTTGTCAATGCCAATGTCACGGGAGAAATGAAAGTGGAACTTTTAGATCCCAATAATAAAGTAATCGAAGGATTCTCAAAAGATGAGTGCAAAGCCTTTAAAGGGGATAATGTAAAAGCGAAGATAGAATGGACAGGCAACGCTTCATTAGCCTCTTTGAAGAACAAACAACTGAAAGTGAAATTCTATATTGATAACGGTGAAATATTTGCTTTTTGGATTTCTCCTTCTGCGAATGGAGAGAGTATGGGATACACCGCTGGCGGAGGTCCCGGGTTGAATATTTCCGGAATAGATAAAACCAATTAAAAAATGAATACTATGAACAGATTAGCTTATTTATTATCATTGATTTGTATTCTTGCATTTTCTTCTTGCGAAGAGGATAAGGTATATTATCACACTGCGGCAAAGGCAGACTTTACCATTGGTGAGAATATGTACGAACTGGGACAGACCGCTGTTTTTAAAGATGCTTCCATACCCGATGAAGGAAGCCGGATAGTAGCATGGTTATGGGAGTTTGGCGATACAAAAAAATCCGTCTCGACGGAACAGAATCCAACTTTCGTTTATCAATCGGACGGTACATTTACCATTAAACTGACGGTGACTGATGATAACGGCTTGAGCGCCACAGCTAAGAAGGACCTTACCATCTTAGACCCGGCTAAAGCAATCAATGTAATGTGGCAGAAAGAAATGGGCGGACCTATTGAAAGTACAGTCTCACCCGCATTGTCGGCTGACGGTAAAACGGTTTATATGATTACCGACCAGACTTCCACAGGAGCATTTGACGTGAAACTTTATGCTTATGATACAGAAAACGGAACACAGAAATGGGCATTTGACGTAACTGCCAATATGAATGAACTGAATCCGGGCGGAGGGGCAAGTATGGTATATGCAAGTCCGGCAGTAGGACCGAATGGAGATGTGTATATTGTGGTTCGTGATTTGAAGCCAGCTACTGCTGAACACCCCCGTGCTTTGTTTTTATTTGCTGTAGGAAGTAATGGTAGCAGAAAATGGGCATACAAAGCTGCCGATTCTAATTTGTATGCTGTCACTCCGGCTATTGATGCATCCGGTAATATTTACTTCGGACATAGAGGAAAGGAACTAATCGTATTAAGTCCTGCCGGTGATATAGTCAAAGAAATAGCTTTAGATGTAGAAGTGTTGTCCGGTATGTCTCTGTCCAAAGACGGAACTGTCTATTTCGGCTCTTCCAAGAATACGGGATATTTCGGTTATGATTTTGCTACCGGTACTCAAAAGTTTGTCTATCAGAAAGATTTGGGTGGTACAGCATTGAAAGGAAACTCGTACACAGTAGGAACGGACGGAACTATTTATACCGTAGCCGAACTGACATCAGGTGGCGCCATCATAGCTCTGAATCCTGACGGAACGGAAAAATGGGTGTACAAGACACCGGGAGCCATTGTTAACGGTGGTGTTGTGATTGGTACGGATGGAACGCTTTATGCCAACGGTGGAAATACTGTTGCCGGTGAAGCTTCGGCAGGTGTTTTCGCTTTGAATTCGGACGGTTCTTTAAAATGGCATTATGCTACAACGGAGGACGTTAGCAACTGCGTGCCAATCATCGATAACAGAGGATATATCCACATCATTTCGGACAAAGCCATCTATTATATTGTGAAACAAGACGGTAGTTTGCTTGCATCCGCCGAATTAGGAGTTAAATGTACCTCCAGTCCGGTAATGGATTCAAGAGGATATTTATATATCGGCATAGAAGCTGTCGCAGGTGCATCTGATATGGTATGTATCTCATCTGGAGCTACTTCCTATGCAGCTTCTGCATGGCCGATGAAAGGCCAGAATCCGCAACGGACAGGTTTGCAAAAGTAAGTAGTTTAAAATGTAGACGATTATGAAGAAATATTCTTTATTGGCAGTTTTCTTATTATTAATGTGCAATGTTTCGGTATGCGGGCAAACAGGACGTATCCTTTTTGTGGATACAACATTCATTGAGAAAACAAATCTGCAACGAATACATCATTCCCCCGTCTATTATTCAGGCAATCCTGTATTGAAGGCTGATAAAAAATGGGAATTGAATATAAATGGTGACCCTTATGCCGCCCCTTTTAGCGGTGGCGTATGGTATGATGAGGAAGAGCAAAAATTCAAGATGTGGTATTCTGCCGGTGGCGGGAAGTTATTAGGGCTCGTCACTTGCTATGCAGAGTCGTTCGACGGGAAAGTCTGGATAAAACCGGAGCTGGACGTTGTTCCGGGAACCAATATCGTAGATACATTAGAGCATGATTGCGTTTCCGTGTTGCTTGATAAATTTGAGAAAGACCGGACGAAGCGTTATAAAATGTTTGTTGTAGAATTTAATAATCGCTTCACAGTCAGCATGAAACTCAAATATTCTTCTGACGGAATCCATTGGAGTGAGCCGAAAGCTCTTTCGGGAGAATTGTACGACCGTTGTGCGGCTTATTACGACCCGTTTCGCAAGAAATATGTCCTGTCATTGAAAACCATAAATGGAGTGTATAGGCGTTCACGCAATTATTTGGAACATGAAGATCCGGAAATGCTGGTTAGCCTGGCACATAGGATATATGACAACAAGAGTGATAAGTTTATCCGTTATTGGTTTAATGCCGATGACGACGATCCGCGTCATCCTCAATTTCCCGAACTGCGTCCACAGATATACAATCATGAAGCAATGCCGTATGAGGGCTGTATATTAGGCTACTTCACCGTTTGGCAGGGACCGGAGAACAATGTTTGTGACAGTCTGAACATTCAAAAAAGGAATGAAGTCCTGATAGGTTGGAGCAAAGACGGTTTTCATTGGAACCGGGAAAACAAGAAACCATTTCTTCCTGTCAGTGAGGACTTTCATGCATGGAATGCAGGCAATGTACAGTCTACTGCGGGTAGCCCTCTGATAGTCGGAGACTCTCTTTATTTTTATGTCAGTGGACGCTATAACAGCAAGCCGAAACATGATTCCAATTTTGCCACAGGACTTGCGATGCTTCGTCGTGATGGTTTTGTTTCGATGCGGGCAGGAAGAAAAGAAGGATATGTAGAAATAAAAACTAAGATTCCGGCAAATGGAAACTATTTGTTTGTAAATGCAGATGTGAAGGGAACTTTAGCGGTAGAAGTGTTGGATGATAACGGTCAGCCAATGGAAGGATTTACAAAGAAAGACTGCATATCAATGAAAAAATCGGATAAAACGAAACAGATGATTTCATGGGAAAAACATCCAGGCGTAACATCACTGGTGGGGAAAACAGTCCGGTTGAAGTTTTATCTGAATCAGGCGGATATCTATGCATTTTGGATTTCGGCATGGCAAACAGGCGAAAGTGGTGGATATACCGGCGGTGGAGGACCGGGACTATCAGACAAGGGTATAGATACCCCCATAGATAAATTGAAAAATAACTAAATATATTAAACTTAAAAAAAGAAACTGTATTATGGAAAAGATTATAGGATTAATCAATGCTCCTTTTACTCCGTTTTATGAAAATGGAGAAGTAAATTATGAACCAATCGAAGCCTATGCAAAGCTACTTGTAAAAAATGGCTTGAAAGGTGTTTTCATCAACGGTTCTTCTGGAGAAGGGTATATGTTGACTGATGAAGAACGAATGAAGTTGGCAGAACGTTGGATGGAAGTTGCACCGGATGGCTTTAAGGTTATTGTACACGTGGGGAGTTGCTGCGTAAAGTCAAGCCGGATGCTGGCGGAACATGCGCAGAAAATCGGAGCTTGGGGAATTGGTGCAATGGCACCTCCTTTCCCGAAAATAGGACGAATAGAAGAATTGGTAAAGTACTGCGAAGAAATCGCTGCCGGA
Organism: Bacteroides sp. AF32-8BH; assembly: GCF_003435205.1. Classification (NCBI taxonomy): domain Bacteria; kingdom Pseudomonadati; phylum Bacteroidota; class Bacteroidia; order Bacteroidales; family Bacteroidaceae; genus Bacteroides; species Bacteroides sp. AF32-8BH. The sequence continues at coordinate 47,868 of NZ_QVLZ01000023.1, forward strand.
GCACCGAAGCTGCCCTTCTATTATTATCACATTCCTGCATTCAATGGAGCATTCTTATCGATGCTTGCTTTCCTGAAAGCTGTTGAAAACCGTATTCCCAATTTTACGGGAATCAAATATACCTTCGAAAGCCTGTATGAATACAATCAATGTCGTTTGTATAAAGACGGCAAGTTCGATATGCTTCACGGGCAGGATGAAACCATTCTTCCTTGTCTCGCAATGGGAGGGGCGCAAGGCGGAATCGGCGGAACGACCAACTATAACGGTATAAACCTGGTAGGTATCATTGATGCCTGGAAAGCCGGTGAATTGGAGCAAGCCCGTGAATTGCAAAACTTCTCTCAGGAAGTGATTAACGTAATCTGCCATTTCCGTGGGAATATTGTTGGTGGCAAACGTATCATGAAGCTTATCGGACTTGATTTGGGCGGCAACCGTACTCCTTTCCAAAACATGACCGCTGACGAAGAAAAACAAATGAAAGCGGAACTGGAAGAAATCCGTTTCTTCGAACGTTGCAATAAATTCTAACAGGAGGACGTATGAAGAATATTACTGACTATATACAACAATGGGCTAATACCTATAAGGATGATATGCAGAATAATATCATGCCCTTTTGGATAAAGTATGGACTGGATAGAGTGAATGGTGGTATATATACTTGTGTAGATCGCGACGGTGCATTAATGGATAGTACAAAATCCGTTTGGTTTCAGGGGCGTTTTGCATTTACTTGTTCCTATGCCTATAATCATATAGAAAAGAATCCGGCATGGTTGCAAGCCGCAAAAAGCACACTAGACTTTATAGAGAAGTATTGCTTTGATTCGGACGGGCGTATGTACTTTGAGATGACAGCAGACGGTCACCCTTTACGTAAGCGCCGTTATATTTTCTCCGAGTCATTTGCAGCCATAGCGATGTCCGAATATTCGATAGCGTCGGGGGATAAGACGTATGCGGTGAAGGCACTCGAACTGTTCAAACGTATGCAATATTTCCTGCAAACTCCCGGACTGCTTGCTCCCAAATATACAGATACGCTCCCCATGAAAGGACATTCCATCACCATGATATTGATAAACGTAGCTTCCCGAATCAGGGAAGCTATTCAAGACGAATGTCTGACACGGCAGATTGACGAGTCCATTAGCTGTCTGGAAAAAGATTTCCTACATCCGGAGTTCAAGGCATTATTGGAAACCGTAGGACCGAACGGAGAATTTATAGACTCCAATATGGGGCGTACCATCAATCCGGGGCATTGTATCGAAACAGCTTGGTTTTTGCTGGAAGAATCCAAGCTCCGGGGAAGGGATCAAAACATAAAAGAACTGGGGCTGAAGATTCTGGACTGGTCATGGGAGTGGGGCTGGGATAAAGAATTCGGCGGTATTATCAATTTCAAAGATTGCAGGAATCTTCCTTCGCAGGACTATGCGCAGGATATGAAATTCTGGTGGCCGCAAACAGAAGCAATTATCGCTACCCTGTATGCCTATCTGATGACGAAAGAAGAGAAATACCTGAAGATGCATCAACAAATCAGCGAGTGGACATATACACATTTCCCGGACAAAGAATACGGAGAGTGGTATGGCTATCTCCATCGGGATGGAACAGTCGCCCAGCCGGCAAAAGGAAATTTATTTAAAGGACCTTTTCATATCCCTCGCATGATGACAAAAGGATATATGCTTTGTGAGGAAATAATGTCTGAAATAAAAAAAGAAATAAGATGATTGTATCCAATTTACAAAATAGCCAACGGGTGGAGAAACTTCACCCGTTGTTCAAACAGCTTTTCGATTATGTGAAATCGCACGATCTGTTGCACGAGGAACTGGGAACTATCAGACTGGATGGTGATAATCTGATTGTCAATAATATCTATCCCGAATGTATTCCTGAAGGAAAGCGTTTATTAGAACTGCATCACGATTATATTGATGTGCACATATTGCTTGAAGGCAAAGAAACCATTGGCTGGAAAGCCTTGGAAGAATTAAAAGTGGAAAGACAAGCTTATGATAAAAAGAGTGATTGTGCCCTATATGGTGACGTTCCTACTACTTTCATCAATCTCTTGCCCGGACAATTCGTCATTGTATATCCGGAGGACCCCCATGCTCCGGCTATCGGTAAAGGCTGGATACGCAAACTGATAGCTAAAGTAAAAGTCTAAGTAAACAGTCTCAAAAATCTTTTAAATATAACTACCATGAAAAATAAAAATATTTATCCATGGGTAGTGGTTGCGTTGCTTTGGGTAGTAGCGTTGCTCAACTACATGGATAGACAAATGCTTTCTACAATGCAGGAAGCAATGAAAATAGATATTGTAGAGCTGACGAAGGCAGAAGCTTTCGGTGCATTAATGGCAGTCTTTCTTTGGATTTACGGCTTTATGAGCCCGGTTGCCGGAATTATTGCAGACAGGCTTAGTCGTAAACGGTTAATTGTCGGAAGCTTGTTTGTTTGGTCAGCTGTAACATTCCTGATGGGATATGCCACGACGTTTGAGCAATTATATGGTTTGCGTGCAGTGATGGGGATTAGTGAAGCATTGTATATTCCTTCCGCTCTGTCCTTGATAGCGGATTGGCATCAGGACAAATCACGCTCATTGGCAATTGGAGTTCACATGACCGGACTGTATGTCGGTCAGGCAATCGGTGGGTTTGGAGCTACGGCAGCCGCTGCATTTTCCTGGCAGAGCACTTTTCACTGGTTTGGCATTGTAGGTATTGCTTATTCTGTGGTTCTTATCTTTTTCCTGCATGAGAATCCTGTCCGAATGAAAATAGAAAAGGTTGTTGCTAATGGCATTAACAAGGGGAATTCAATTGGAAAAGGGCTGTTACTGTTATTTTCAAATATTTCTTTTTGGGTGATATTATTTTATTTTGCAGCTCCGAGTTTACCGGGGTGGGCTACAAAGAACTGGTTGCCAACGCTATTTGCGGAGAATCTGGATATTCCGATGTCACAGGCAGGACCAATATCTACGATTACCATTGCTCTATCTTCATTTGTCGGAGTAATATTGGGAGGATTCTTGTCGGATAGATGGGTGCTGAAGAATATCCGCGGACGTGTCTATACAGGGGCAATCGGACTGGGGATGACTATCCCCGCACTGTTATTGTTAGGTTTCGGACACGGTTTCATTAGCGTAATAGGTGCAGGATTGTTGTTCGGCATCGGCTTTGGTATTTTCGATGCCAACAATATGCCTATTCTATGCCAGTTCGTTTCTGCTAAATATAGGGGGACGGCATATGGTATTATGAATATGACAGGAGTTTTTGCAGGAGCTGCAGTAACTCAATTATTGGGAAAATGGACGGACGGTGGAAGTCTGGGCGAAGGATTTGCTATGCTTAGTATTGTCGTTGCACTTGCATTAGGGCTACAAATCTACTTTTTAAGACCTAAAACGGATAATATGGAGTAATACAATGATGGTTATAGTTTGGGGTGTTATGAGTAATAAGAAGAAAAGAATTTTAGTGTAAAGCTCATTTATTATCTCAAATGTATAGATATATTTGTAAATATTGTATTCGTACTATTCTTACTCTTAAACTGTTTTCTTTTTATTATACAGGATGCTAATAAACTCAATTTGCATTTTTAATAAATAATGAAACAGTTTATTATAAACGGGTCTTACATTTATAATAAACGATATTCGGGATAATTCACTAAGTAGATACGAATATATTAAACAAAATGGGGTGAAATCTATGTAGATTCCACCCCATTTCTATTCTTTCAGACACATATTTATGTTTCTGAAAATTCTCTTTATGTCTTTATTTTTGTATATATCATATCTATTGTTAGCTAATTGGTTATTGCAAATATACAAAATTAAAAGAGGAAAGTCAATAGCTTTTTAAAATTTGATGTGATACAACACATGCCTGCACAACGGATGTTCACCAGGGACAAGCGGATGATCGAATTCCCTTACTCGTTCCATTCCTATTTTCTGCATTACACGTTCTGACCGTTGGTTGAGAAGGGAAGTAAAAGAAAAGAGTTCTTTTATATCCATTTTATTGCGTGTATGCTCCAAACAAGCTGTTGCAGCTTCAGGAGCATAACCCTGTCCCCAATATTCGTGTGCTAACCGCCAGCCTATTTCTATGCCCGGAGCAAAGTCTACATCAAATGTAATCTGATGTAGTCCGGTATAGCCCATAAAAGCATGATCTTCTTTTCGTTCTACAGCATACAAACCGAAGCCACAGGTTTGGAACTCATTTTGAATACACTGATAAAAGGCAAATGATTCTTCCGATGACAATGAATTAAGAAAAAACTCCATCACATTCGGATCGGCATTCATACGGGCAAAAAACGGGATGTCTTCTTCTTTCCAGTCGCGGAGAATCAGACGGGGTGTTTCTATATACTTTTGCATAATAATGATAATAATGGAATGCAAAGATACAATTCTTTTTCCTTGTTGGAGGTTATTCATTATTATAAGTATTAACTATTATTCATTGAATCCCCTCTTCACTTATGGTCAGTCTAGTCAGCAGCATGATACGGGTGTGTAAACCAGAAGCAGGAACCTACTCCTTCGGTTGAATCCACGCCAATTTCTCCTCCCATTTGGGAAACAATGCTTTTGCAGATAGAAAGTCCGAGTCCTGTACCCTGAACAAAGGTATTGAGCTTCACAAAACGTTCAAATACGCTCTTTTGCTTTTCTTCCGGTATTCCCATTCCGGTGTCGCGCACATAGAATTTTATTTTCTGATGGGATACTTGTTCATATCCCAGGGTGATACAGCCTTGCTGGGTGAACTTTAACGCATTATTTATAAAGTTACTGATTACTTGGGTGAATCTGTTTTTATCCGTATAGATATAACATTCCGGGAATGGTTCCTCAAAAATCAATTCAACACCTTTACTCACTTTCATACTCATTGATTTGATGATTTCAGCACACGTCTCATTTACATCCACATTGGTATATACAAAATTAAATGTTCCCGCTTCGATTTTCGAAAGATCGAGAATATCCGATATCAGTTGCAAGAGAAGTTCATTATTCTCTTGCACAATCTTGATATATTCCTGCCGTTCGTTTCTGCTGTCCGTTTCTGCCAGAAGACTGGAAAAACCGACAATAGCATTGAGAGGAGTACGGATCTCATGACTCATGTTAGCTAGGAAAGCCGACTTCAGACGATCCAGTTCTTCCGCTTTATCGCGGGCAATAATCAATTTCTGTTCAGTCTCTTTCAAAGGCGTGATGTCATAATTGATACACAACATCTCAATAATACCGTCTTGCGGACGGTAATCCCTGACCATCACATTGATGCTGGTCCATGTATATTTGCCATTCTCCCTGCATACACGAACTTCTTTACGCAAACTGGTTGCCTTTCCCGTTTTCACTTCACCTACAAAGTTTTTCAGAACAGCCTGATCTTCAGGAACTACATGTGCATATACTCCGATAACCTGCGGCATGGGAGTACCTTCTTTTTCACCCAAATTCCTGTACCATGTATCTTGGGCATATCCGTCTCTTGTCAATACATTGAAATGAGCAAATCCTACCTTGGCATAATCACCGATTAGAAGAAACAGATTCTCAAACTCCTGTATCTTGGTGTATGCATTGGTCGTTTCCGTCGTATCTATATTGATAAACAGATAGTTGATAAATCGATTTTGAGAATCATAGAGAGCAGTAACTTTAGTGGTAAGATTAATAATCCCATTTCTCCGACTATCTACATATTGATTTATTTTTGAGAAATCATAATTGATGGAGAAGTTTACATCTTCTTTCGCTCTCAATCTCTCTTTAACCTCTAAAGGAATATTGGGATTGTCGAACAGATTAACTCCCAATGCCTCATGCTTGTCAGACAAGCCGAATATTTCAAGCTCTTTATCATTAATGTCTACCAAATAACCGTCTTTGTCGTAAAGTTCGACGCCTGCCGGAAGATTCTTATAGATGTTTCTCAATATCTTCTCGCTGTTGTCCAAAGCAAGACGATCTTCTTTGGCTTGTAACTCCGACTTTCGCAATTCGATGCAAATACTGATAATATTAGCAAGAGAGGAAAAGCATTGATAATCCACATTGCTCCAGCTACGCTGCGTTCTTACCATATCAATTCCCATATAGCCCCATACCTCTTCTTTAGAGATTAGCGGAACTACCATCAGCGACTTGATATCCTGCATCTCCAACGTCTGACGATATTCCGCAGCTTCTTCGGGCATGTCGTCCAGCGTGTTCAGTATGATAGCCCTTCTTTCGGCTATCTGATGATTCCACCAGGTAGAAGGGTCCCAGGGAATATTACTCAAGAACTCCTGTTCCTTGGATATTCCTTCGGCGGTAACCTCATAAGTGCAATCCTGGCGTTGTTCTTTTCTGTTTATTTCGAATATATAGATACGATCACCCAAAAATTGGTGAAGGAGATCTCCTAACGTCTTGTTAACCACTTGAGTAACATCATCACATTGCAGAAAAGCAAGCAATGAATATGAAATATTAGTTTGTTGATAAAGCAAATTGCTCACTTGAAAGAAATCAATGTTTCCATTCGTAGTATCGATCGGTCTGTCAATATATTGCAGAAGGCCCGTCATGTTCCTATATCCCTCTTCATCGGGCTTTTGGAAATTAATCTTGGAGTACACCCATATTTCCCCGTCTTTTGCCCGGATTGGGAACATTTGTTCGTATGTCTCCAGATAAGAAAGAGACATATATTCATTTTTAAGACGCAGCCGGTGGTCTTCACGTATTCTTTGGTGGAATTCGGTGAAACTGATGCGGTTACTTTCAAGGCCGAGTAAGTCAACAATAAAGTCAGAGCAGATATATTCTTTATTCTTCAAATCTGACTCCCACCATCCCATTTTGGCCATCTGTGCTATCTGAACGTATTTTTCATAGTCATAATTTGTTTGTTCTTTCATATTGTTTGCTCTTGTTTTCTGTTTTATATTATAAGCTAGCTGGCAAAGATAAGCATAACTTTTAAATAATGAGGAATTTGCATATCACAGCAGGGTGAAAGTGGAAATTTGGTGCTGAAAAATGGAAAAAGAGACAAATGAGTACAAACAGGGGATTATTTCGTCTTTCTCTTAGTGAAGAAGTGAATTATATAATCTATAATATATATCAGAAGAATGAAAAATACCAGATTATTCATGTTTGCGGCATGCACACTTTTTTTGGCAGCGTGTGGCAGGCAAACCGTGAAGATTATGACTCCGCCGGATGCGTCAAATCGTGTTTTGTTTGGTGCGGAGCAGTTACAGACTACCTTGGATAAAGCCGGTTATCAGGTAATGATGCAACAGGGAGACACTACATTCTCCGATCCCGAAATCAAAACGATTCTGTTGACGGAAGTAAATGACACGACACTCAAGAAAGAAGGTTTTCATATTTCGACGACGGGCAATCTGACCAGAGTGTCCGGCAGGGATGGAAGTGGTGTCATCTACGGGTGTCGTGAACTGATAGACCGTGTAAATGATTCGGATGGTAAGTTGAACTTCCCGGAGGAACTGGAAGATGGTCCTGAAATGGTATTACGCGGTGCATGTGTAGGGTTACAGAAGATGACCTACCTGCCAGGACATGGCGTATACGAATATCCATATACACCGGAAAGTTTCCCTTGGTTTTATGATAAAGAACAATGGATTAAATACTTGGATATGCTGGTTGCCAACCGCATGAATTCACTGTACCTTTGGAATGGACATCCGTTTGCCTCATTGGTGAAACTGGAAGATTATCCGTTTGCACTGGAAGTAGATGAAGAAACCTTCAAAATGAACGAAGAAATGTTCTCTTTCCTCACGGAAGAAGCAGACAAGCGCGGTATCTTTGTCATACAGATGTTTTATAATATCATTCTTTCCAAACCCTTTGCTGAACATTACGGACTGAAAACACAGGATCGTAACCGCCCCATTACTCCTCTGATTGCCGATTATACACGCAAGAGTATTGCCGCTTTCATTGAAAAATATCCCAATGTAGGATTACTTGTTTGTCTGGGTGAAGCGATGTGTACAGTGGAGGACGATGTGGAATGGTTTACTAAAACAATTATTCCGGGAGTGAAAGACGGATTACAGGCATTGGGACGTACAGATGAACCACCTCTTTTGTTGCGTGCGCACGACACGGACTGCAAACTGGTGATGGACGCTGCCTTGCCGCTCTATAAGAATCTTTATACGATGCATAAGTATAATGGTGAATCGTTGACTACCTACGAACCTCGTGGTCCCTGGTCGAAAATTCATACGGATTTGAGTTCGTTGGGTTCCATTCATATCAGTAACGTACATATCCTGGCAAATTTGGAACCGTTCCGCTGGGGTTCTCCGGATTTCGTACAAAAGGCGGTCACTGCCATGCACAATGTACACGGTGCCAATGCGTTGCACCTTTATCCGCAGGCCTCATATTGGGACTGGCCTTATACAGCGGACAAATTACCGAACAATGAACGTGAATTCCAATTGGATCGTGATTGGATCTGGTATCAGACTTGGGGACGCTATGCGTGGAACTGCCACCGCGACCGTACAGATGAAATGGGTTACTGGGACCATCAGTTGGGCAAGTTCTACGGAACCTCTGACGAAAATGCAAGTAATATCCGTGTAGCATACGAAGAAAGCGGAGAGATTGCTCCGAAGTTGTTACGTCGTTTCGGTATCACAGAGGGAAATCGCCAAACGTTATTACTGGGTATGTTTATGAGTCAGCTTGTCAATCCATACAAATATACGATCTATCCGGGATTCTATGAAAGCTGCGGACCGGAAGGAGAGAAGCTGATAGAGTATGTAGAAAAAGAATGGAAAAAGCAACCTCATGTAGGTGAAATGCCTTTGGATATTGTTGCTCAAGTAATAGAACATGGAGATAAAGCAGTAGCGGCTATTGATAAAGCAGCTGGTTCCGTCTCTTCAAATAAGGATGAATTTGCACGTTTACAGAATGATATGCATTGTTATCGTGAATTTGCGTATGCGTTCAACCTGAAAGTGAAAGCTGCCAAACTGGTATTGGATTATCAATGGGGAAAAGAGATTAAGAATCTTGAAGAAGCTATTCCTTTGATGGAACAAAGCTTGGAACACTATCGCAAATTGGTGGAACTGACGGACGAACATTACTTGTATGCCAACAGTATGCAGACTGCCCAACGTCGTATTCCTATCGGTGGAGATGATGGAAAGAACAAGACATGGAAAGAATTGCTGGTACACTATGAGAAGGAATTGGAGAATTTCAAAGCCAACCTCGCTTTGTTGAAAGAAAAACAGAATGGAAATGCGGTGACTGAAACTGTCGAGATTGCTGCCTGGACTCCTGCAAACGTGAAACTGATTTCTAATTATCCGACAGTGAAAGTGGAGGAGGGTATTTCTTTATTTGTGGATGTTCCAGGTAAGATAGAAGCAGTAGCTCCTGAATTAAAAGGAATGAAAGCGCTTCGTTTCAATGGAAACGAGCAGAGAGAGAAAGGCACGAGTATCACTTTCGAAACGGATGCTCCGGTGAAATTGTTAGTCGCTTATTTCAAAGACGACCAGAAAAAGTATGCAAAAGCTCCGAAACTGGAAATCGATGCGTCAGCCAATGATTACGGTCAGGCGGAACCTGTATTGACGAATGCTGTCCGTATCAATGGAATGCCTTTGGCAAATGTGCATGCATATAGTTTTCCGGCTGGAAAGCATACGTTGATGTTACCCAAAGGCTATCTGCAAGTGTTGGGATTCACGGCTGCGGAAACGAAAGTGCGTAATGCCGGGCTTGCCGGGGATGAAGAAACAATGGATTGGTTGTTTTATTAATGGGAATTTAGCAGTTAAATGAGAATTTATCGGTTAAATGGGAATTTTGCAGTTAGGCTGAAAGCCTTACAATTATATATTTATTGGGGTGCCCTGAAAGGGCTTAATTATATAGCGTAGGGCAACGCCCTACGAAAAAAACACACCAGCCACAAGCCCTGAAAGGGCGGAACCGTATACAATTATGCCCTTTCAGGGCGCAAATTCAGATTGTCGTTTTTACGTAGGGCGTTGCCCTACGCTATATAATTAAGCCCTTTCAGGGCACTCCGCAAAATTATCATTTAGTGGTTATGCACTATTTAAGTATTAAACGATTAGAAAAAGTATCATGAAGAAGTTATTGCTGGCAGTTTTTAGTATAACCACCACTTTCTCTCTATATGCGCAACGGGAAGTTCCGCAAGAACGAATGGAGCAGATTTACGAGGAAGTAAAGACACCATACAAGTACGGGCTCGCAGTTGCCCCGGCAGACAATTATCATAAGATTGATTGTCCTACCGTTTTTCGCCAGGGAGACAAGTGGCTGATGACTTATGTGGTTTACAACGGTAAAGGTGGAACCGATGGTCGTGGTTACGAAACGTGGATAGCAGAAAGTGATAATCTGCTCGAATGGCGCACTTTGGGACGGGTTCTTTCTTATCGGGATGGAAAATGGGACTGCAATCAGCGTGGCGGATTTCCTGCATTGCCGGATATGGAATGGGGTGGAAGCTATGAGCTTCAGACTTATAAAGGTCGCCATTGGATGACTTATATCGGTGGTGAAGGAACGGGCTACGAAGCTGTAAAAGCCCCGCTTTATGTCGGACTGGCATGGACAAAAGGAGATATTTCTACGGCACATGAATGGGAATCTCTGGACAAACCGATTTTGAGCATCCATGATAAAGATGCCCAATGGTGGGAAAAACTGACTCAATATAAGAGTACTGTTTATTGGGATAAAGATAAAACATTGGGAGCTCCGTTTGTGATGTATTACAATGCGGGCGGGCGTCATCCGGAAACGGATTTAAAGGGCGAACGTGTCGGCATTGCGCTTTCCAAAGATATGAAAACATGGAAACGCTACTCCGGCAATCCGGTCTTTGCGCATGAAGCAGATGGAACCATTACAGGAGATGCGCATATCCAAAAGATGGGAGATGTGTATGTGATGTTTTACTTCTCTGCTTTTGAACCTTCGCGTAAATATAAAGCATTCAATACATTTGCCGCCAGCTATGATTTGGTGAACTGGACTGATTGGAAAGGGGCCGACCTGATTATTCCCTCCAAGAACTACGATGAACTGTTTGCTCATAAGAGCTATGTGGTAAAACATGATGGAGTGGTTTATCATTTCTATTGTGCGGTAAACAACACAGAGCAACGTGGCATTGCCATTGCTACCAGTAAGCCGATGGGACGTTCGACTGTCCGTTTCCCGAAACCGGAAATCAAGAACCGCCGGCAGATCACTACATTGAATGAGGGTTGGAAAACCTGGATTACAGAGGCAACTCATTTGAAAGGTAATTTTATGATGCGTGCGAAAACGGTGAACATTCCTCATAACTGGGACGATTATTATGGATACCGCCAGTTGACACATGGAAACCTGCATGGAACAGCTATGTATGTGAAAGATTTCACGGCAGATGTAAAATCCGGGAAACGGTATTTCCTTCGTTTTGACGGAGTGGGTACATACGCCACCATTACAGTGAACGGAAAGAATTTCGGTCGCCATCCCATAGGGCGCACCACATTGACTTTGGATGTCACAGATGAATTGAAACAGGGAGTAAATCGCCTGGAAGTGAAAGCCGAGCATCCTGAAATGATTGCCGATATGCCTTGGGTATGTGGGGGATGTTCGTCGGAATGGGGATTCAGTGAGGGTTCCCAGCCGTTAGGAATCTTCCGTCCTGTGGTATTGGAAGTAACAGATGAGATTCGCATAGAACCTTTCGGTGTACATATTTGGAATGACGAAAAGGCTGCTAACGTATTTGTAGAAACAGAGGTCAAGAATTATAGTAAAACAACAGAAACGGTAGAGTTAGTCAATAAACTAAGCAATGCCGATGGAAAACAAGTTTTCCGTTTGGTTGAGAAAGTTACTTTAGCTCCGGGAGAAATGAAAGTGATTCGCCAGCAGGCTCCTGTTGAGAATCCTGTCTTATGGAATACGGAAAATCCATATCTCTATAAATTGGCCAGCATGATAAAGCGTGATACGAAGACGACGGATGAAATTTCGACACCCTTCGGTATTCGTACCATTAGCTGGCCGGTAAAACGAAACGATGGAGACGGACGTTTTTACCTGAATGGGAAGCCCGTGTTTATCAATGGAGTATGCGAGTATGAGCATCAGTTCGGACAAAGCCATGCGTTCAGTAATGAACAAGTTGCCGCAAGGGTAAAACAGATACGTGCAGCCGGTTTCAATGCATTCCGGGATGCTCATCAGCCCCATCATCTCGATTATCAGAAGTACTGGGATGAAGAGGGAATCTTGTTTTGGACACAATTTTCCGCCCACGTGTGGTATGACACTCCGGAGTTTCGTGAGAACTTTAAAAAGTTGCTTCGTCAATGGGTGAAAGAACGTCGTAATTCTCCGTCAGTAGTGATGTGGGGATTGCAGAATGAAAGCACTTTGCCTCGTGAGTTTGCACAGGAGTGCAGTGATATTATTCGGGAGATGGATCCGACTGCAAAGACAATGCGTGTCATAACAACCTGTAATGGCGGTGAAGGTACAGACTGGAATGTAATTCAAAATTGGAGTGGTACGTATGGAGGAGATGTGACGAAATACGGTCGTGAACTCTCTCAAACGAACCAATTATTGAACGGGGAATATGGAGCGTGGAGAAGCATCGGTCTGCATACGGAACCAGGGGATTTTCAAGTGAACGGAGTGTGGAGTGAAGACCGTATGTGTCAGCTGATGGAAACTAAAATCCGTTTGGCAGAACAGGCTAGAGATAGTGTTTGCGGACAATTCCAGTGGATATACAGCAGTCATGATAATCCCGGACGTCGTCAGCCGGATGAAGCGTATCGCAAAATAGATAAAGTAGGTCCGTTCAATTATAAAGGATTGGTTACTCCATGGGAAGAACCGTTGGATGTATATTATATGTATCGTGCCAACTATGTTCCGGCTGCAAAAGATCCGATGGTTTACCTGGTATCACATACATGGGCCAACCGTTTTGAAAAAGGACGTCGCCGTGCCACTATCGAGGCTTACAGCAATTGTGATTCTGTATTGCTATATAATGATCTGACAAATGAAAAGGCAACCTTCCTCGGACGTAAAAAGAACAACGGAACAGGCACTCATTTTATGTGGGAAAACCGGGATATTCGTTATAATGTGCTTCGTGCTGTAGGATATTATAAAGGTAAACCGGTAGCAGAAGACCTGATCCTATTGAATGGTCTGGAGCAAGCCCCTAACTTCAAACTTCTTTATCAGGATGATAAAAAGATATTGAAAGGAGAGGCAGGATATAATTATCTGTATCGTCTCAACTGTGGAGGGGATGATTATACAGATAGCTTCGGACAGCTCTGGTTGCAGGACAATACGAATTATTCCCGTTCATGGGCGGAGAATTTCAAGGATCTGAATCCTTATCTTGCCAGTCAATGTACCACCAATGATCCGATTCATGGCACTCGTGACTGGACGTTATTCCAACATTTCCGCTTCGGACGTCACCAACTGGAATATCGTTTCCCTGTGGCAGACGGAACATATCGTATTGAACTGTATTTCACAGAGCCGTGGCATGGTACGGGCGGAAGCGCTTCTACCGACTGTGAAGGACTGCGTATATTTGATGTTGCCGTGAATGATTCTATTGTATTAGATGACTTGGATATTTGGGCTGAAAGCGGTCACGATGGAGTTTGTAAGAAAGTGGTATATGCCACAGTGAAAGGTGGGATGTTGAAAATTCATTTCCCGGAAGTGAAAGCAGGACAAGCCTTGATTTCAGGCATTGCTATTGCCAGCACAGATCAGGAACTGAAACCGACGGTATTCCCTGCATCCGGTTGGAGCTGGAAAAAGGCGGATAAAGAAGTGATGGAAAAGACTCCGAAAGAGTTGCTTCCGGAAGACAAAAATGCTCGTGTCAGTATATCATACGAAGCGGAAATGGCTGTACTGAAAGGCAAATTCCAAAAGAAAGAACATCGCAAACAGATCGGAGTGTTTTTTGGTAAAGGAAAAGGCAACAGCATTGAATGGAATGTTTCTACCGGGTTGGCGCAAGTGTACGCGCTTCGCTTTAAATATATGAACACTACCGGAAAGCCAATACCTGTCTTGATGAAATTCATTGATTCAAAAGGAGTAGTATTGAAAGAGGACATATTGAACTTCCCGGAAACACCGGATAAATGGAAGATGATGAGCACCACTACCGGAACCTTTATCAATGCCGGACATTACAAAGTATTACTTTCGGCAGAAAATATGGACGGTCTGGCATTCGATGCATTGGATGTTCAATAAGTTTTTTAGAAAAACACACATATAAACAGAAAAATAGAAGCGGGACATTAAGAAGTTTGAATATACTTCCGGTGTCCTGCTTTTCATATTCTGATACTTTCTTATAAATAAAATATAGATGTTATTTTTTTAAGATTCGATGTTCTGATTTTAATTATTCGAGGGAGAAACTTCAAATAATCCCTATATTTGAAATCAAAAACAAAATAACACAATGGAGAGCGATTTACCTAATTTTGATTTGCCGTCTGATTATATGGTTGGAGAAGGGTATGGGATAAATTTATTAAAAAGGTATAAAAACTTTCCTTGCAGGGTAAAAGCCGGTTTTTTCATTCTTTGTGTAAAAGGGATAATGCAAACGACAATCAATGGGAATCTTCAAAATATTGGTGAAAATGATTTGATAACCTTACCGCCCGGATATTTTATGGAAATTCTTGATTTTTCACCGGATATTCATATCTATTATGCCGGGTTCTCATCCGGATTCATAGAGGGTATAAATCTAATGAAGTCTACAGAACATCTTCTCCCTATAATTATGGAAAATCCGATAATAAGATTATCTCCATTGCAGGCTTGCAGTTATAAAATGTTCTATGAATCGTCAATTCTTTCGTATGCTTCTCCAAAAACATTGGCAAACAAGGAAATAGTAAAGGCGGTTCTTACCATGTTCCTTCAGGGAGCCACTGAAATTTATAAAATGCAAAATAACTTGTATTTATCTTCCCAGTCAAGAAAGTACGAGATTTATCAGGAATTTTTGCAATTGGTCATGAAATATTATACTATTCATCACGGAACCTCTTTTTATGCCGAACATCTAGGACTTAGCTTGCCGCATTTCTGTTCAACAATAAAAAAGGTTGCAGGAAACACTCCTTTAGAAGTCATAGCTTCCATCATTCTGATGGATGCCAAATCCCGGCTGAAGTCAACCAATGAACCGGTGAAGAATATAGCCTTATCTTTGGGATTTAATAATATCTCTTTCTTCAATAAGTTTTTTAAGCAACATACGGGTGTTACCCCACAGGAATACAGAGGACATTAAGCTTCCACCGGCTGTTTTTCGAGTGGTAATGTAACGGTAAAACGGCTGCCTCTTCCTACTTCCGATACAACAGAAATACTCCCTTGCAGATGTTCTACAATCGTTTTGCAGATAGAGAGTCCCAACCCCGTACCCTGCTTGAAAGTATTGACTTTATAAAAACGGTCGAATATTTCTTTCTGGCATTCTTGGGGAATACCTTCCCCCGTGTCCTCCACAAACAGACAAACTGAATCGTCATTTTCCGGATTAACCATAAAACCGAAATGAATATATCCTTCTTCTGTAAATTTCCGGGCATTATTTATGAAATTGCATATTACTTGTTTCAAGCGTGTAGCGTCAGTAGTTATGTAAATATCATCATCCGGCAAGATTGCTTTTATTTCGATTTCCGGCACATTTTTCACGACCTGCTCTTTCTCTATATCCTTCATTATGGATTTGAGGGAATAATTGGAATAAGTAAACTTGATAGTGTTTGATTCAATCTTGGACAAATCAAGTATATCGTCAATCAATCGTACTAAATGTTCGCTATTGATGCTGATTAGTCGCACGAAATCGGCACGTTCCTCTTCACTTAACTCATCATAAGTAGAACCTATAACATCAGAAAAGCCGACTATTGCATTCAGCGGCGTACGGATTTCATGACTCATATTGGCTAAAAATGCCATTTTAAGACGATCGCTTTCTTCTGCTTTTTTACGTGCCTCGATTAAGGTGTTTTCTATGTCTTTATATTCCTGAATACTCAAGCAGATTCCCACTAACCGATAGGGATGACCGGATATGTTTGCAATATAAGTAGACTGCCCTTCAAACCATTCCCAAGTACCATCCCCCCGGCGCAAACGGAATGGAACTGTTTTGTCAAAAGTTGTATTACCACTAAGTTGTACAACAAAGGCGTCAGCCATAGTTTGCCGATCGTCCGGATGAATCATATTCACATATTCCTCCATTGTCAAAGTATTATTCTCTCCGGCTGGAATACCTAAATGTTCAAAATAACGATCATCAAGAGTAAATTCACTCCGGCTTATATCATAATACCATGGATAGATTCTGGTTCTTTGCAAAGCAGTATTCAGAATATATTCCTGTGTAAGTTCTACTGTAATATTGCGGAAAAAGAATAAGATGTTTTTTTCGCCCTCTTCATTTTCCATTGTAGCAAATTCTCCTCTTATCGGGAATTGTGTATAGTCAACTTGTTCCTGCATAAATGTATGTTCAGGCAGCGAGTATACTTTTTTGCCCTGACGGATTTCTTCCAAAATGGTCGAGAGTATATCTTCTTTCTTATTTAACAGCTTGAATATCTTGTTGGTCGGAAGAGGCATCATCGCATTGACTGACGAATGTACATGAAGTTCCGTAAAAGCTTGCTGATTCAGTTGTATGACTTCTCTATTTATATCCAATATGATAACTCCGTCAGGTAGGATATTCAGCAAATCATCATTGTAGAGTGTTTGTCCGTTCGCTTCCATATTTTGTTATTTTTCGTTCAATGTACAAGATAATAATTAAATTCATAACAAAGAAAGCCATTTTACTGAAGAAAACATTATTTCAACAAACCTTTTGTACCTGTTTATACAGCTATTTTAATTTGCAACACATTGAATGTTAATACGATATTCCTTTTTTAAGATTCGATACTCATTTATTAAGCCTCACTCCGTTTATTTGCCAGTCATTTTTTTCTGTTCCTTCAGTGAAATTGAATGATTGCACAGAAGAAGACAACGGTTCGAATGTGAGTGAAAATTCTGCTTCGCCGCTTTCAGGCAAATAAAAGTGCTCACCGGGTTTAATCCCATCTGCTTTCTTTAAGGTATACGTTTCACCTTTCTCATCTACCAATCTACAATTCGGGCTGACTCGTATCCAGTATTTGGGAATATAATAAGCGTTGAAATGTACGATGGTAGCGGTGTCTGTCAGTACCACTTGCTTGACTTCAAGAATATCGGTATTGGTTGATTCCGACACCGGATAGTTAACGACTTTTGTATTTCCTTGCCATGTAATACTCATTTCATGTTTGACAGCATCCAGATACCTGCGCATTTTTAGTTTCAAACTACCTTTGCCATAACCCGACCACATTTTCATGATTTTGCCTTCGGGAGAGATAAGGACATAGTTGGGAATACCTCGAACTCCATATTTAGCGTATAATCCGGCTGTTTGTTTTAAGTCACTTAAATTCTGCCAGGTCATTTCATGTTTTGCCGAAGCTGCCTTCCACCTGCTTTTCGTATCGGAGCTTAGACTAATGATAGTAAGACGCTCTTTATATTGTTCTTGAATCTCTTTCATCTCTGGTAAAGCCATAATGCAAGGACCGCAACCGCTACTCCAGAAATCAAGCAATATATATTTTCCATTGAAATCAGTCAGATGATGAATCTTTCCATCCAAATCGAAAAGTTCGGTATCTGCCATTTTATCTCCCTCTTTCACAACTGTAGGCGGGAAAAGATTAACTGCAATTTCCTGTCCTGTTATAGAAGTTTTTTGTGCTTCATTCATTCTATTATACAAAGCCAGTGTTTCATCTTTATAAGAGAAATTTGGATTGTACTTCACTGACATGCTCAATTTATATAGCCTGTCCATCCAAATGTTTGATACAGGAAGTTCCTGCATCAGTTTCATTTCACGTTTGCTGATTAAAGCTGAAATACTGTCTTCTTTCGCACGTAGAGCCTTCCGTTCTGCTTCCGGGGCAGAACGCAGACTTCTTGCTTTGATAGACAAACGTTGATACTCATCCCATAAATCGTGTGAATCTTCAATAAACCTATTATATTCTATTTGTTCCTTTACAGGGCTGTCTACTGTCCACGTATGTATCAAGGTATTCGTTCCGGTTACTTTGATTCTTGCATTAGGAGTCGCATAAATCTCCAGCGACATGGAAGGGAAATCATCATTACGGGTACACATTAGAGATAATTTGTCTAAACCATCTTCTCCGGCATTTCGTTTGAAGAAGAAAGTACCGTTTTGTATGGTATCCATGGCTACTGTACTTCCTACATTTCCGTCAAGTAGAAAAAGAGAAACAAGAGTTCCATCCTTTACACCTTCCACTTTACCTTCAATCGTATACTCGTGCTGTGCTTGTGAAACGAGACTGCCAAATAAAAAGAGGCTGCTAAATAGTAGTTTTTTCATCATCATAATATTAGAAGTAATTATACGCCACAAGGTAAAGCTTTTCTTTATAGAGTGTTACTCCTTTTATTGTTCTTTAATATTTCTGTAAAAGAAAGGGGTACAAAATGCCCTTTCGTTCGTCTACTTGATATGAAGAAAAAAGAACGAATGAAAATATATACTTTACTGCTTGGCGCATTGTTTGTAAGTCCTACACAGGCACAAACAATGCATGATTGGGAGAATCATCATGTTCTCCAGATCAATCGTGAACCGGCAAGAGCCGCTTTTACCCCTTTCTCTGTACAGAAAGGAGACGGCTCAATCTCTTTAGACGGAATCTGGAAATTCCGTTGGACTCCCGTTCCCAATGAAAGAGTCATGAATTTCTATCAGATAAATTTTGATGATAAAGATTGGACGAATTTTCCTGTTCCCGCCAATTGGGAAGTGAACGGATATGGCACGCCTATCTATGTTTCAGCAGGCTATCCGTTTAAAATAGATCCTCCACGGGTGATGGGAGAACCGAAAACTGACTATACCACGTATAAAGAAAGAAACCCGGTAGGGCAATATCGCCGCACTTTTGTATTGCCGACCGGATGGGAAGTGAATGGACAGACTTTTCTACGGTTTGAGGGCGTAATGAGCGCCTTTTATGTTTGGATCAACGGTGAGCGGGTAGGGTATAGCCAAGGCAGTATGGAACCGAGCGAATTTAATGTCACGAAGTATCTGAAATCCGGAGAAAATCAGATTTCACTGGAAGTCTACCGATATAGTGACGGTTCTTATCTGGAAGATCAGGATTTCTGGCGTTTTGGTGGTATTCATCGTAGTATTCATCTGATACATACACCGGATATTCATGTCCGTGATTATGCGGTACGCACTCTTCCCGCATCTGTGGGTGATTATAAAGACTTTATTTTGCAGATTGATCCGCAATTCAGTGTATATCGAGGGATGACCGGAAAAGGGTATGTCTTACAGGGAGTATTAAAGGATGCTTCAGGCAAAGAAGTTGCCACATTGAAAGGCGATGTGGAAGATATTCTTGATTTGGAGCATAAAGCAAGCCGGATGAATGAATGGTATCCGCAGCGTGGCCCGCGTAAGATGGGACGCTTGTCAGCTATTATAAAATCACCGGAAAGATGGACGGCAGAAACGCCCTATCTCTATAAATTACACTTAACTCTCCAAAATGAAGAAAGAAGAGTCGTAGAACAGATAGAACAGGCCGTGGGCTTCCGCTCTGTAGAAATCAAAAAAGGACAACTGTTAGTGAATGGTAATCCGGTTCGTTTTCGTGGAGTGAACCGTCACGAACATGATCCACGGACGGCACGTGTCATGAGCGAAGAACGGATGCTTCAGGATATTCTTTTAATGAAACAGGCGAATATAAATGCCGTACGCACCAGCCATTATCCGAATGTCAGCCGTTGGTACGAGCTATGCGATAGCTTGGGGCTGTACGTGATGGACGAAGCAGATATAGAAGAACACGGATTACGTGGCACACTCGCAAGTACCCCCGACTGGCATGCGGCATTTATGGACCGTGCAGTCCGTATGGCGGAACGTGATAAGAATTATCCATGTATTGTAATGTGGAGCATGGGAAACGAAAGCGGTTACGGACCAAACTTCGCTGCTATTTCGGCATGGCTGCATGATTTCGATCCCACTCGCCCTGTACACTATGAGGGGGCACAGGGAGTGGACGGAAATCCTGACCCGAAGACGGTAGATGTTATCAGCCGCTTTTATACCCGGGTGAAACAAGAATATTTAAATCCCGGTATTGCAGAAGGAGAGGATAAAGAACGCGCTGAAAATGCACGTTGGGAACGGTTGCTGGAGATTGCGGAGCGTACCAATGACGACCGTCCGGTGATGACGAGTGAATATGCACATTCCATGGGGAATGCATTAGGAAATTTCAAGGAATATTGGGATGAGATATATAGTAATCCCCGTATGCTGGGTGGTTTTATATGGGATTGGGTAGATCAGGGAATCTACAAGACTTTACCCGACGGTCATACCATGGTGGCTTATGGTGGTGACTTTGGCGATAAGCCGAACTTAAAAGCTTTCTGCTTTAATGGATTACTGATGAGTGACCGTGAAACTACGCCTAAATATTGGGAGGTAAAGAAGGTATATGCACCGGTTGAGTTGAGAGTTGAGAATGGAGAGTTGAGAGTAACCAACCGGAATCATCATATTGATTTATCACTTTATCGTTGCCTGTGGACATTATCAGTGGATGGTAAGGAGAAAGAACGGGGAGAAATAACATTGCCGGAAATAACTCCAGGCGAAAGTAAAACGATTGATTTGCCGGCTTTCCGATCATTAAAAGATATTTATTCTCTTTCCGATTGCCAACTGAAAGTAAGCATTGTTTTGAAATCGGATGCTCTTTGGGCAAAGGCAGGACATGAAGTAACTTGGGAACAATTCTGTTTGCAAAAAGGAGATTTAGCTTCTGCTGATTTAATTAATAAAGGAACGCTTCAAGTGGAAGAGGATGATAAATCTTTATTGATTAGCGGACGCGGTTTTTCTGTTCAGTGGGAAAAGAAAGTGAACGGAAGTATGACCTCCCTTATATATAAGAACAAAGAAATGCTGGCTCACTCCGATGATTTTCCGGTTCAGCCTGTCACTCAAGTTTTCCGTGCTCCGACAGATAATGACAAGAGCTTCGGAAACTGGTTGGCTAAAGACTGGAAATTGCATGGAATGGATCATCCGCAGATAAATCTGGAATCTTTCCACCATGAAAAACGTGCAGACGGGGCGGTCATTGTCCGGATTCAAACTAGTAATTTATATAAAGAAGGAAAAGTGGTGACTACTTCTGTCTATACAGTCTTTTCAGATGGAACAATTGATCTGAAAACAACTTTCTTGCCACAAGGAGTTCTTCCTGAAATTCCCCGTTTAGGTATCGCATTCTGTCTGGCGCCTGCTTATGATACATTTACCTGGTATGGCAGAGGGCCACAGGATAACTATCCTGACCGCAAAACATCTGCTATGATAGGGCTTTGGAAAGGAAGCGTTGCAGAACAGTACGTACATTATCCACGTCCGCAGGATAGTGGGAACAAAGAGGAAGTGCATTATCTGACCCTGACCGACAAACAGAATAAAGGTATTCGTGTTGACGCGGTAGAAAACGCATTTTCTGCATCTGCCCTGCATTACACCGTACAGGACATCTATGAAGAAACTCACGATTGTAATTTAAAACCACGTGCGGAAATCATTCTTAGTATGGATGCTGCCGTACTTGGATTAGGAAACAGTAGTTGCGGACCGGGTGTATTGAAGAAATATGCCATAGAGAAAAAAGAACATACGCTGCATATCCGCATCAGTAGTAAACAATGATAGCAATAAATAACTAACACAATTATAAAAGTAACAATGAAAAAAGTAACCACTTTATTATCGACCTTAGCGTTGGCAACTACCCTGGCTGCTCAAAACCTTCCACAAACGGAAAGGCAATATCTCTCCGGTCACGGATGCGACGATATGGTTGAATGGGACTTCTTTTGTACCGACGGACGCAATTCCGGGAAATGGACGAAAATCGGTGTACCTTCCTGCTGGGAGCTGCAAGGATTCGGCACCTATCAGTATGGAATCACTTTCTATGGTAAACCATTCCCTGAAGGCGTTGCCAATGAAAAAGGTATGTATAAGTACGAGTTTGAAGTTCCGGAAAAGTTTCGCTGCAAACAGGTCAATCTTGTATTCGAAGCTTCAATGACAGATACGGAAGTAAAAGTGAACGGACGTAAAGTTGGTTCCAAACATCAGGGGGCCTTCTATCGTTTTTCATACAACATCACGGATTTTCTGAAATATGGCAAAAAGAATTTACTGGAAGTCACTGTTGCCAAAGAGAGTGAAAATGCCAGTGTGAACCTTGCCGAACGTCGTGCTGATTATTGGAATTTTGGCGGTATCTTCCGTCCGGTGTTCCTGGAGGTGAAACCAGCCGTAAACCTGCGGCACATTGCCATTGACGCAAAGATGGATGGAACTTTCCGTGCCAACTGCTACACAAATATTTCTAATGACGGAATGAGCATCCGTACACAGATTTTAGATAAAAAAGGAAAGAAGTTAGCGGAAGGCACTGTACCTGTAAAAGCGGGTGGCGACTGGACTTCTTTGCAACTGAATGTCTCTAACCCTGCACTATGGACTGCGGAAACTCCGAATCTTTATAAAGCTCAATTCTCCCTGTTGGATAAGGACGGTAAAGTGCTGCATAGTGAAACGGAAAACTTTGGTTTCCGTACCATTGAAGTACGTGAAAGCGACGGACTTTATATAAACGGAGTACGTATCAATGTACGTGGTGTCAATCGTCATAGTTTCCGTCCTGAAAGTGGCCGTACATTAAGTAAAGCGAAGAATATCGAAGACGTTCTTTTGATGAAAAGCATGAATATGAATTCCGTCCGTTTGAGCCATTATCCGGCAGACCCGGAATTTTTGGAAGCTTGTGATTCTCTCGGACTTTATGTGATGGACGAATTGGGAGGATGGCATGGCAAGTATGATACCCCCACCGGAGTACGTCTGATTGAAGGCATGATAGAACGTGACGTGAATCATCCGTCTATTATTTGGTGGAGTAATGGTAATGAAAAAGGATGGAATACCGAACTGGATGGAGAGTTTCATAAATACGATCCGCAGAAACGTCCGGTTATTCACCCGCAAGGTAACTTCTCCGGTTTTGAAACCATGCATTACCGCTCTTACGGAGAAAGCCAGAACTACATGCGCTTACCGGAAATCTTTATGCCTACGGAATTCTTGCATGGTTTGTACGATGGCGGCCATGGTGCTGGATTATATGATTATTGGGAAATGATGCGCAAGCATCCCCGTTGTATCGGTGGCTTCCTTTGGGTATTGGCAGACGAAGGTGTGAAGCGTGTAGATATGGACGGATTCATTGATAACCAGGGAAACTTTGGAGCAGATGGTATTGTAGGACCACATCACGAAAAGGAGGGTAGCTACTACACTATCAAGCAGTTATGGAGTCCGGTGCAAATCATGAATACTTCTATCGACAAGCAATTTGATGGCAAATTCTCCGTAGAAAACCGTTACGATTATCTGAATCTGAATACTTGCCGTTTCCTTTGGAAGCAAGTAAAATTCCCGTTGGCAACAGATGCTTCCAATGCCGCTGTTCAAGTACTGAAAGAAGGTGAAGTGCAAGGCAGTGACGTGGTTGCTCACTCGGCAGGCATTTTGGATATAAAAACAAATATCCTCCCCAATGCAGACGCCCTCTTCCTGACAGCAATCGATCCATACGGCCATGAACTTTGGCGCTGGACTTTCCCGGTCAACAAACTGAATCAGCAGACAGAACAGCTTTCTCCCTTGTCCAGTCGTCCTACTTATACAGAGACAGAAAATGATCTTACTGTGAAAGCGAATAAGCGTACATTCATCTTCTCAAAGAAAGACGGACAACTGAAAGGGGTATCTGTAGATAACCGTAAGATTAGTTTCGCCAATGGTCCCCGTTTCATTGGAGCCCGTCGTGCAGACCGCTCATTGGATCAGTTCTATAACCATGATGATGAGAAAGCAAAAGAAAAAGACCGTACATATAGCGAATTCCCTGATGCTGCCGTATTTACGAAACTGGACGTAAAACAAGATGGAGGTGATCTGATTGTTACCGCCAATTATAAACTGGGTAATTTGGATAAAGCTCAATGGACAATCAACCCGAGTGGGGATTTGGCTTTGGACTACACCTACAATTTCTCCGGTGTCGTAGACTTGATGGGTATTCGTTTCGACTATCCTGAAGATCAGGTAACCAGCAAACGCTGGCTGGGTGCCGGACCTTACCGTGTATGGCAAAACCGTATTCACGGGACGCAATACGATGTATGGGAAAACGACTATAACGATCCTATTCCGGGTGAGACCTTCACATATCCCGAATTCAAAGGATACTTTGGTGATGTTTCCTGGATGAATATCCAAACGAAAGAAGGCACTATCAGTCTAACAAACGAAATTCCCGACACGTATATAGGAGTATATCAGCCTCGTGATGGCCGCGACCGTTTGCTTTATACTCTTCCCGAAAGCGGAATCTCTGTCCTGAACGTGATTCCTCCGGTACGTAATAAAGTAAACTCCACCGATTTGTGTGGTCCCTCTTCACAACCGAAATGGGTAAATGGTCCACAAACCGGACGAGTCATTTTCCGGTTTATGTAAATGAATCATATAAAGGTATCCACATTGCGTTGGGTACCTTTTTTATTTGGCCTTCTCACCGATTTTTCAAGGAAAAAGGCTATAAGTGGGGAATAATCATTATTTTTGTTTCGTTTTATACATTCAGATTAATGAATTCTTTCCTATGTACACAATACTAATTATAGAAGATGAACCCCGGGTTGCAAGTTTGCTGATGAACGGACTGGAGGAAAATGGCTATCAGACAATGGTGGCTTATGACGGACTAATGGGGTTACGGCTTTTCCAGACGCACACATTCGATCTGGTTATATCTGACATCGTTTTGCCTAAGATGGACGGATTTGAACTAGCGAAAGAAATTCGCAAAACCAATCCCCATATCCCTATATTGATGTTGACGGCATTAGGATCGACGAACGATAAACTGGACGGTTTCGATGCCGGTGCAGACGATTACATGGTGAAACCTTTTGATTTCAGAGAGTTAAATGCCAGAATCAAAGTGCTGTTGAAACGTGTGGCGGGTAATGCACAGGAATTGCCGCAGGAACTTGTCTATGCAGATTTGCGTATTGACCTTCAACGTAAAGACGTAGAACGAAACAGCATATCCATTAAACTTTCTCCTAAAGAATACAACTTACTGTTATATATGGTAGAAAATGCCGAAAGAGTATTGAGCAGGGTTGAAATAGCAGAAAAAGTATGGAACACCCATTTTGATACAGGAACGAATTTCATAGATGTATATATCAACTATCTCCGCAAAAAGATAGACAGGGACTTTGAACCGAAACTTATTCATACCAAAGCCGGAATGGGTTTCATACTGACTGATAAATTATGAAGATCAGGACAACGTTGACTCTACAATATGCAGGGCTTACAGCTGCGGTATTCTTTGTTTTTGTGATGGCTGTCTACTATGTCAGTGAACATTCGCGTAGTAATGCTTTCTTTCGTAATCTTCAAAGTGAAGCTATAACCAAAGCACATTTATTCCTTAAGGATCAAGTAGATGCCAAAACCATGCAGTCTATTTACCTGAATAATCAGAAGTTTATTAATGAAGTAGAGGTTGCCGTCTATACAACAGATTTTAAAATATTATATCATGATGCTCTGCAAAACGATATTGTCAAAGAAACTCCGGAAATGATAAAGCGTATTTTGCAGCGGAAGAACATCAATTTCTATGTGGACGAATATCAGGCCATAGGACTGGTATATCCGTTTGAAGGCAAAGACTATGTGGTTACCGCCGCAGCCTACGACGGTTATGGATACGCCAACCGGGATGCGCTAAGAAACATGCTCATTCTCCTATTTATCGGTGGATTGAGCGTATTGGTAGTTGTGGGATATATCCTTTCACGAAGCACTTTAAAACCGATACGTAACATCGTGAAAGAAGCGGAGAAAATCACGGCATCGCATATTGATAAAAGATTGCCCGTAAAGAATGAACAGGATGAACTGGGAGAATTGAGTACGACATTTAATGCTTTACTGGAACGCCTGGAAAAGTCTTTCAATTCACAGAAGATGTTTGTCAGTAATGTATCTCATGAATTGCGTACCCCCATGGCAGCCCTTACAGCTGAACTGGATTTAGCTTTATTGAAAGAACGGAGTTCCGAGCAATATCAGATAGCTATCGGCAATGCATTGCAGGATTCTCACAGAATTGTAAACCTGATCGACGGATTATTGAATTTGGCAAAAGCGGACTATCAGTCGGAACAGATAACGATGGAAGAAGTCCGTTTGGACGAACTGTTGCTGGACGCCAGAGAGTTGGTATTAAAAGCCCATCCAGATTATCACATCGAATTAGTATTTGAGCAGGAAGCCGAAGAAGATAATGTGTTGACGGTAATCGGGAATAGCTATTTGCTGACTACCGCTTTTGTGAATTTAATAGAGAATAACTGCAAATATTCTTCCAACCGAACTTCGTCAGTCTTGATAGCCTATTGGGAGCAATGGGCAATCATCCGCCTGTCAGATACCGGTGTAGGCATGTCTGATACGGATAAAGAAAACCTGTTTACACTGTTTTATCGCGGAGAAAACAAGAATATTGCTCCCGGAAATGGTATAGGTATGGCCTTGACACAAAAGATCATCCACCTTCACAAAGGCGAACTTACCGTATCTTCCCATAAGGATGAGGGCACTACCTTTGTGGTGAAGCTCCCGCATATCTAAGAAATTCTAATCGTTTTCTAATACCACTCTAATCATTCTCTAACAGCTTCCCGGTGAAGTCCTCCTTACTTTTGCATCGAATTAATAAATGCAGTTAGTAACTAAAAAAAATTAGAGATTATGGTATGGAAGAAAAAACTGCGTTCACCACAGTACACATTCAATTCAGAGAAAGTATTTTTGGTTGCCACACAACCCGGTAAGTCAATCTATTCATACTTGCAGACAACCAAGCTTGGATTAACACAGGGAGAAGTGCAGGAGCGACAATCCATTTATGGAAGAAACGAAGTGGTACATGAACAGAAAAAGAATCCGTTTATCCTGTTTATCAAAACGTTTATCAATCCTTTCATTGGCGTTCTGACCGGGCTCGCCATAATATCCTTATTTTTGGATGTATTGATGGCTGATCCTGGAGAGCAGGAATGGACGGGAGTCATTATCATCTCATCCATGGTGCTGTTCAGTGCTATCCTGCGTTTTTGGCAGGAATGGCGAGCAAGTGAGGCTACGGATTCTTTAATGAAAATGGTAAAAAACACATGTCTTGCCAAACGTGCCGGTGAACAGGAAGAAGAGATCGAGATTACGGAACTCGTCCCGGGGGATATCGTGTATTTGGCAGCTGGGGACATGGTTCCCGCTGATATTCGGATCATCGATTCTAAAGACTTGTTTATCAGCCAGGCTTCATTAACAGGAGAGTCCGAACCGATAGAAAAGTTTCCGGAAGTACGGGGACAGCAGTTCCGAAAAGGAAGTGTCATTGAATTGGACAATATTTGCTATATGGGTTCCAATGTGATAAGTGGTGCGGCAAAAGGAATCGTTTTTGAAACGGGGAACAAAACCTATCTGGGTACTATTGCAAAAAGCCTGGTCGGACATCGTGCCACTACAGCTTTTGACAAAGGCATTAGCAAGGTTAGTTTTTTATTGATTCGCTTCATGCTGGTTATGGTTCCATTTGTATTTTTCGTGAATGGCTTTACGAAAGGGGATTGGTTTGAAGCTTTCATTTTCGCCATATCCGTTGCGGTTGGTCTTACCCCGGAAATGTTACCGATGATTGTGACTGCCAACCTTTCCAAAGGAGCGATAGCCATGTCCAAAAAGAAAACAATCGTAAAAAATCTCAATGCCATTCAGAATTTTGGAGCGATGGACATACTCTGCACTGACAAAACCGGTACATTGACCTGCGATAAAATCGTATTGGAGAAATATATCAATGCAGATGGCAGTGACGACAACAGTAAACGTATTCTTCGTCATGCGTACTTTAACAGTTATTTCCAAACCGGTTTAAGGAACCTGATGGATAAAGCGATTCTTTCCCATGTAAGAGATTTGAGCCTGGAACATCTGAAGGATGACTATACCAAAGTGGATGAAATACCTTTCGACTTTACGCGCAGAAGAATGTCTGTTGTAATAGAAGACAGGCAGGGAAAGCGGCAAATCATCACCAAAGGAGCGGTAGAAGAGGTTCTCGATGTCTGTTCCTATGCCGAGTTCAACGGGCAGATTCATCCCTTGACTGATGCCTTGAAAATCAAAGCACAGATGATTAGTGAAGATATGAATCAGCAGGGGATGAGGGTATTGGCAGTCTCCCAAAAAAGTTTTATCGAGAAAGATTGTAATTTCGCCATCGAAGATGAAAAAGAAATGGTACTGATTGGGTATCTTGCTTTTCTTGATCCTCCGAAACCTTCTGCTGCCGAAGCCATCGAACAGTTATATGCGCATGGAGTAGCAGTGAAAATTCTATCGGGAGATAATGATGTCGTAGTGAAAGCGATTGCCCGACAGGTAGGAATTGATACCAGTCATTTTCTTACCGGGATAGAAATAGAGAATATGGACGAAACAGCATTGAAAGAAGCGGTAAAGGATACCACTTTATTCTCAAAACTGACTCCATTACAAAAGACGCAAATCATCTCTCTGTTGCAGGAGCAAGGCAATACGGTAGGGTTCTTGGGAGATGGAATCAATGATGCAGGTGCATTACGTCAGTCGGACATTGGTATATCAGTCGATTCTGCTGTGGATATAGCCAAAGAAAGCGCAGATATTATCTTGTTGGAAAAAGATTTGATGGTATTGGAAGACGGAGTGCTCGAAGGAAGAAAGACATTCGGCAATATCAATAAGTACATAAAGATGACTGCCAGTTCCAATTTTGGGAATATGTTCAGTGTGATGTTTGCCAGTGCATTCCTGCCGTTTCTGCCCATGATGCCGATACATCTATTGATCCAGAACCTGTTGTATGACATATCGCAGACCACCATTCCTTTTGACCGTATGGACCCGGAGTTCCTGAAGAAACCCCGTAAATGGGATGCGTCCGATCTAAGTCGTTTTATGATTTATGTAGGTCCCATCAGTTCTATCTTTGATATTATCACGTATCTGGTCATGTGGTACGTATTTAGCTGCAACAGCCCCGAACACCAGACACTGTTTCAAACCGGATGGTTTGTGGAAGGTTTGTTATCACAGACATTGATTGTCCACATGATACGTACCCGCAAGATACCGTTCATACAAAGCCGTGCCACATGGCCTGTGATGGGACTGACCTTCTTAATCATGGCAATAGGTATTCTTATTCCTTTCACCGCTTTCGGGCGTTCCATCGGATTGACAGCTCTTCCTTTGAGCTATTTCCCCTGGCTGGTTGGAATTTTGCTCTCTTATTGCATTTTGACGCAGATCGTGAAGAACTGGTATATCAAGAAGTTTGTGCGCTGGTTATAGCTTTGTCTGTTTATCTCGCAAATTAAATGTATATATTGTAAAAGATTTAAAATTGAGACGAATTGTCTGTCAAGAGTTTTTGCCCCTAAAATTAATTTCATATATTTAGGAGCAAGAACTCTTATTTATTTAGATTTGTAAACTTTCTAATATTCAGGCACGATGAAACACTATTATTCCTTTCTGATAATAACCTCTTTGTTATTAGCCGGATGCGGGCAAAAAGACCGGACAAAATCTCAATTCGAATCATCTGTACAGACAGAAGAAAGTTATTCGTTAGCGAAAGAATATATTAAAGAAGCTGTTATCACAGGAAAAGTGTTGAACCGGGATTTTTATCCTCAAGAAAAGGAATTAACTCTCATCATTCCATTTTTTTGGAAAATGGAAAATCAATATCGCACCCCCATACAAGAAGATGGCTCATTTTCATTCCGCTTTCCGGTTTATGCAAAATTAAGAGAAGTTTCCATTCGCAATTATGCGGAACATTTGTATATCCACCCGGGAGATAGCATACACGTGGAAATAGACTTCAAAGATCTTTTTCATCCCAAAGTAACAGGTGATGCAGAAAAGTTGAATCAAGAAATACTGGCATTTACAGAAAGCGCCTACTATTACATACAGAATTATAGTATAAACCCGAATTTGAATATTAAGGATTTTGAGGCTGAATTAAAGAAGGAATATGACTTTCGTTTGGAGCGGAGAAACGAGTATCTGACAAAGTATAAGCCAATGGACGATGTTACGTTATTTACTGAAGAGTTACTGAAACAGGACTATTATTACGCTTTGTTATTCTATGGTAACCAATGCCAGTTTAAAACAAGAAAAGAAATGGATCGGTATCATAAACTTCTGCCTGCAATCAATAAACTTTATAATAAAGGGATTCTTTCGGCACGTTTATATGATATTGCTGATGAGGTAGAACGCTATATAGCTTATGGGATAACATACAAAGATAAAAAAAATCCATCTGTAGAAGAGATAATGTCGGCAGTAGGAGAGAATGAACTGAACCAGTATATATATACAAAAATGGCAGTTGGCTCTTTGAATGCAAATGATACACTTGCTTTAACAACGAGGCATACACAGTTTGATTCGATTGTAAAAATGCCGCATTTGCGTGCACAAGTGATGCAGATATATAATCAGACTAAATCTTACCTGGAAAATCCGCAACCAGTTTCCAACAATTTATTATATGGTGAGTTTCACGAAAACTCAAAGCTAAAAACATCTATGCCTTACATGGAACCCGTCTATAATATACTTGAGAAGCATCACGGGAAAGTGATCTATTTCGATTTTTGGGCTAGGTGGTGTCCACCATGCCTGGCAGAAATGGAACCTTTGAAACAATTGCGGAGTAAGTATTCCACCAAAGACCTGGTCATATATTCCATATGTGTAAGTGAACCCAAGGAAGAATGGGAAGAGTGCCTGAATGAGTATTCATTGAAAAACCGGGGAATTGAATGTATTTATGCATCTGATTATTTTGGAAAAGAGAACTTACAGAAAATTCGCAAACAATGGAAAATAGATAGAATGCCCTATTATCTGTTGATTAATAGAAAAGGGCAAATTGTAGATTTCGGAACTACAGCACGTCCCAGCAATCCGCAATTTGTATCTCGAATTGAGGAAGCTGTAAAGGACAGCAAGTAACAAAAGATAGGTTGTTCTACACGGTAAGTAGAACCATGATAAACAGTTAACATGACTTATCTCCTTTTTGCTGTGTCGAAACTTGAAAAGGACGATAATCTTTCGGTAACCATTGTGGATCACGATGATAGATATATTCTAATAAAGAATCTACTATGTAGGCTTTGCCTTGGGTATGCAAAGTATCATAAAAAGCATTTATATAGCCGTCTATAGCACCTAATTCTTTTAGTTTATTATATACATCTGCACTATAGCGTCCTAACCGTTCAGCTGTATTCTCTATACAATAGATAATAAACTCTAATTGTTTTTCTTTGAGGGTCATATTATTTTCTCCTTTCTTATCTTAATCCATTAGCGAAAAAGATTAGTATTAGCAAAGATAGAAAAGTTCCTTCTTTCTTGCAATTAATTAGTATAGTATATCACGTTTCCTTATGGAATATTAAATCAAAATCAATATACTTTTATTATAGCTTTTTCTTCTTTCACCAATTTCCTCCATCTTTGAAATGCCCTCATCAGCGTTTCTTCCTGTACCAGTCCTACCATTTCGTAGTGCTCTACGAATTGTTCTATTGACTTTTTAAACATCACTCCTTTATTAAACTTATTATCCAATAGAAAAGAGTATAATTCCGCTTTCATCTCCGTTTCTATTTCCTTTTCTATAATCAATGCACTATCGTTTCCGATATAGTTATAGACTTCCGGATTCTTCCCATTACGCGGTTTGGGCAGTACAAAGCAAATATTTCCAATTTCTTTCCATGAAGTATTTTGCGGATGAGGGACAGATAGTTGATGAAGGAAGTGATAAACTGGAGTAATGTGGGAGAGATGGATAGGGATAAGTCGTTTGGCAGAAGAAGGAGAGGAGGAATGAGACTGGTTCTCTGGATCGGGTTCTAAACTTTGTCGATATCGGACATACATATATCCAGCCAAATATGGCTTGATATTAATTGTAACTGTAACCATGGGATTTTTTTTTAAGTTTGTAATAAAAAAGTATGTATATACAACCCCTTGGACTGTGAATTCCGTTTGGTTTATTGAGAATATTCCCATGGTTATCGGGACGGAATTCTTCTTTTTTTATAATAAATTGATATACAGTGTATTATAGATACTGTTTTTTGGTTTAAAACCAAGGAGCCGTTCCTTTTAAAGGAACGACCTGTTTCTCACCGAGGAACGCCTTGTTCCTTTTAAAGAAACGGATGGTTCCTTAAAATCCGGGAACAAAACTAGCTGTAATATTCTGATCTTTCAAAACGCATAGTTGAAATACCACAAGTAATATGTAAATATAAATAACCACCCTTACACATCGTTTGTTTTGCGCGTGTATAAACGTTTAGTATGTCACAAAAGATAATTGAATAAGTTGGATAATAATTTAACAATGTTTATCCGATAAGGCCTTTTTATAGTTATCTAACCCTCATTTTAGTGATTTATAGAACTATTTTGGACGAAATTTCGGAATCCATGTGCAATTTCAGAACGTTTTACTTTAATATATATTTATTTTGTAATTTCGCATTCGATAATTATTTATTAACGCAAGCAAAAGCAAAATATTCAATATACGCATCTGATGAAAATACAATATATAGCAATTCTACTTTTGATATGTTGGGGAAGCATTTTAAAATGTTCGGCCCAAAAGGTAGCAGTAAAAACAAACCTGTTCTACGGTGCATATTCAGGTACTCCTAACTTGGGAGTAGAGTGGGGACTTTCTCCACGCACTACAATAGAACTTGGCGCTGGACTTAACTGGTTTACACCCAATAAAGCATCTTCAAATAAAAAACTGGTGCACTGGCTCGGTACAATGGAATATCGTTATTGGACATGTGAAAGATTTAGCGGACATTTTTGGGGAATACATATAATAGGAACACAATATAACATAGCAGGTCATCACTTGCCACTTTTATTCGGGGACAATTCCAGCCATTACCGATATGAAGGATGGGGAGCAGGAGGAGGCATCTCGTATGGTTATCACTTCCTTCTTAGTAATCGTTGGAGCCTTGAAGCAAATATAGGTGCAGGATATGTGCGGCTACATTATGACAAGTTCCGGTGTAAGACTTGTGGTGAAAAGGTCGGAACAGAAAACCGCAATTATTTTGGACCAACTAAAGCTGCAATCTCACTTATATTTCTTATAAAATAATACAACCATGACAAAATTAAGATCATTCCTATACCTGTTAATCATATTCCTAACCATTTCTTCTTTATCATACGGAGAAGAAAATCCCAAGAAATGGTATACAGGAATTATACAGCCAACAGCTCTTGAACTACAGCAAGCGGGAGATTCATTACATATTCAAATACTTTACAACTTTGATAATATACAAGTCAGCTCCAATCATTCTATAGAACTGATACCAGTATTGATTGCTGCAAACCATCAGATGGAATTGCCGGAAATATCCATTAAAGGTCGTAAGAACTATCAGAATCTGAAACGTAAACTTGCTTTGATGAATACGCAGGAACGTGCTTTTTACCAGTCAGAAGCTCCATACTCCATATTAAAAGGGTATGGAATGACTGGAAAAGAACAGATTCGGTACTCGTTGACAATTCCATTCGAGCCATGGATGAAGGATGCATATCTGAATGTAAAGAAAGAAGTGATGGGCTGTTGCAGGCCAGGCAGGTTACTATCAGCTATTCCTCTTTTTAGTACTGTTACTTTGGAGAAACTTCCCGTCCCTTATCAAATCACTCCACATATTAGTTACGTACAGCCAAAAGTTGAACCAGTCAAAAGTCGTGAGATGTCATGTGAAGCATTTCTGGACTTTGTCGTATCAAAAACCGACATTAAACCGGACTATATGAATAATCCGACTGAACTAAAAAAGATATCCTCCATGCTTGCCGAAGTGAAAAATGATACAGCCATTACCATTCGTGGAATATCAGTCATTGGTTATGCTTCACCGGAGGGTTCTGTCCTTTTTAACAAACAGCTTTCCGAAGGACGTGCAAAGGCACTTGTTAATTACCTTCTCCCTCGTTTCCCTTTCTCCGAGGAATTATATAAGGTGGAATATGGTGGCGAAAACTGGGAAGGACTACGTAAAATGGTTGCAGGGTCTGACATGGCAGAAAAGGATGGAATTCTTCATATTATAGATCACATACCAGTTGAAATAAACTACCGAACGAATACCAGTCGCAAGAAATCGTTGATGTTATATAAACATGGCAATCCTTATCGGTTTATGTTACGTGAGTATTACCCACATCTGCGTAAAGCAATCTGTAAAATAGAGTACGATGTTCAGAATTTTAATATAGAACAAGCAAAAGTGCTGATTCATAGTCGGCCACAAAATTTGAGCCTGAATGAAATTTATTTGGTTGCTCTAACTTACAAAAATGGTTCACCGGAGTTTATTGAATTATTTGAAACAGCCATTAGTGTCTTTCCTGATGATAAGATTGCCAATCTGAATGCCGCTTCGGCTGCACTTTCACGTAAAGACACTCTTTTGGCCGAAAAATATTTAAAGAGGGCGGAGACTTCCACACCGGAATATGAAAATGCCGTGGGAGTATTACATCTGCTAAGAGGTGACTATGAACAAGCAAAGTTACATCTAAATAAGGCTGCTGAATCCGGATTGAAACAAGCATCTCTCAATCTGGAAGAATTAGCCAAAAAAGAAGAGAATATCGAATTGATGAGCAAACTAGATCATTGATTTTTTTATATATTATAATTATCTTTTTATTTACAACATTTAAACATTTAACAATGATGAAAACAAGAAGTTTTCTATTATCTACATTGGCAGTTTTTATATTTGCCGGCTGTAGTAGTGAAGATGCCCGGGAAGGGAATATTCCGGGTGGTGAACTGGATGGCAAAGCGTATCTGTCGCTTTCGCTGCAAAGTCACACAGCTACTTCAAGAGCAGTGAATGTAGAAGAAAAACCGGGAAGTTCTGGGGAAAGTAAAGCAGAGGCCGTCAAAGTTTTATTATTTGACGAGGATGATGTGTGCCTTGATGTGGCTGATTTTGATGGTTTGACCGTTGGGAATAGCGGAGGAGAATCCGGTGGAACAGGGACCCCGGAAGCTGTAGCTAGCGATGCAAAATTAGTACCAGAGAAAACAAAAAAAGTATTTGTGGTTATCAATCCTTACACCGACGGGAGCAAAGGGTGGAATTTAACTGCGGATGCTGTAAAAGGTAAACCTTGGTCTGCAATTAACACTGCTATTGAAGCAGTTATTGCCAACATCGCTACCAATGATAATTTCATGATGGCGAGTGCAGGCGAAGGAGCTGGCATAGAAGGAGCATTGATGGGAGTAACGGTGCATAAGCCGGATGGATATACCCAAGACAAAATAGATGCGGCAAAAAAAGAAGCAAAAGACCATCCTGCAGAAATCTCTGTGGATCGATTGAGTGCAAAAGTAGAACTTGCGGTTAAAAATCCTTTTTCTACAAAACCTGACGGTGCCAAATTTACTTTTGGCGGTTGGGAATTAAGCGTTACCAATAAAAGTGTGAAACTGTATAGCGAACTTATCACTTACGATAATGCCACGCCTGGAGCGGTTTATCGTCGGGATAAGAACTATTTAAAGAGCGAACAACCTGATATTAGTGATAATAGTACTATGGAAACTAATATGGATGCAGCTTTCAATTATCTAAAAAATATAGATAGCGAAAGTGAGGAGATGCCTGCTGTTGCACAGAGTAAGGGAACAAGTCTGTATTGTCTTGAAAATACAATGGAAGCTAAGGCACAGCAATTAGGATTCACTACCAAGGTGGTAGTAAAGGCACAGTACACTCCTAATAGTTTGACTGAAAATAGTAGCTATTTTTCTTGGAAAGGAAACTATTATACATTAGAACAGCTTAAAACTGAATATAAAAACACTCCTAGTGGCGGACTAAAAACAGACTTACCTATATTCTTAAAGAAAGCAAAGCTCGTGGCTGGAGATGCCGATCAAAGCACTATAGACAATTTTATTACAAACCTTCAAGCGAACGGACTTACTGCGAAAACCGGTATCATCGGACGTTTTTGTGCCGTGCGTTACTATCATGAATCTGTTTGCTATTACGATGTCCTGATCCGTCACGATCAGAATGTAACCGAAAAGATGGCTTTAGGCCGATACGGAGTAGTGCGCAATAACTGGTATCACCTTGACCTTCAGAGTGTGAGCGGTCCCGGAACACCGTGGATTCCCGATCCGTCTGATCCTGAAAATCCTACACCTCCGAGAACTGATGATGACGAATCAGATGCTTACCTTTCTGTAAAAATCACTATCAATCCATGGACTTACTGGACACAAGGTGTTGATTTGCATTGATAAATGAGAATTAAAAGACACATAAAGAAATACAAAATAATCCTTGCCGCTTTGATGGTGGCAGGGATTACCGGTTGCGATGTCCTTCATAACGACCTCGATCAATGTGACCTCTTTCTAAAATTCCGATATGACTATAATATGGCAAATGAAGATTGGTTCGCCGAACAGGTGGAAGAAGTAAAGGTTTTCGTGTTCGATACGCAAGGAAAATATATACAGACACTTACTGATAATGGCCATTCGCTAAAAAGTCCGGACTATCGTATGCTGATACCCTATCGTTTGAAAGGCTGTACAGCTGTTGTATGGGCTGGAAAAACGGATAAATTCTATCAGCTTCCGACAATGGATACAGGTGATCCAATAAATAAATTAACGCTGAAATATGAGCCGGAAAACAACACAAGTAACAACCATCTTGATGCATTATGGCATAGCGGTCCTCTATTAATGTTTTCTTCGGAAAATATCAGTAATACGGAAAACGTCAGCTTGGTGCGCAATACTAATGATATAACGATAGGCATTATGCGAGGAAATAATCCGGTGGATGCTTCAAAATATGACATACAACTAATAACTGCAAACAATTTTTATGACTATAAAAATAATGTAGGTGAGAACAGCAAGAATATAATTTACCATCCTTGTTCAGTTGAAGAGGAAGACAGTAAGACCGCCCTACAAACCCGCCTTCATACTCTTAGGTTTATTAAGGATGCTGACACGACTTTTTCTATCACCGAAAAAGCGTCAGGAAAAACAATAGATATCGGAGGAAAAACAACTATAAACCTTATTGACTACCTGTTGATGAGCAAACCGGAAATGATGGGCGATCAAGAATACCTCGACCGCAGATACGAATGGGATATCAACATTCGAATCGGAGATAAGGAAGAGAATGGCTACATTGCATTGAGTATAACCATCAATAATTGGACCTACTGGTTCCAACCAACAGATATGTAAATCGTTTTTTGAAACGGAATTATGGCACGATTAAGGATGAATATAACTATCAACATAAAATTTTCGGCAAATGTCCTGCTTTTGACAATGTTTGCCCTGTTTACTTACTCTTGTACAAAAGAGAACGAAGTAACAGGCGCACGTATTTACGAAGGAGAAAAGATACCGATGAGTATTAAAATGGGGACGCGCAATGCTACCACCAACGAAGATGAAGCCATAAATTCCGTACGTGCAATTGTATTTAATGACAAGAACGAGCTGGTATACAACAGCGTTTCTGATGTTTCCATAATCGATGGCACATACACCGCTTCTATAAGAGCGGCACGGGGATATAACAACATTTATATCATCTGCAATGAAACATCGGAGCTTGCCAAAAAGCTCGCTGCTATTACACTGGAAAATGAAATAGAAAAAGTAACATTCTCTGCCGTAGGTATCGTTGCTCCTCCACCCATGTATGGAAATGTGATACATGCCTATGTGGAATCCCGCAGCGACGGAACAAATGCTAAAGTTACAATCAATAATATTACAATGACGGAACTGCCGGT
Source organism: Bacteroides sp. AF32-8BH (assembly GCF_003435205.1). Classification (NCBI taxonomy): domain Bacteria; kingdom Pseudomonadati; phylum Bacteroidota; class Bacteroidia; order Bacteroidales; family Bacteroidaceae; genus Bacteroides; species Bacteroides sp. AF32-8BH. The sequence goes on from NZ_QVLZ01000023.1 coordinate 86,411, forward strand.
TAAGGTAAACCGTATGGTATCCCGCATCAGCTTTATGGCAATTAAAAATATCGCTAGTGAGAATGAGGATTTTAAAGTAACCAAACTGAATGTTAAAGTATGTCGTATGCCGGTCGCCACTCCTATAGGAGAAGGGCAGGCATATACGGAAGATATTTGGTCGGATGACCTTACTATCCCGGGAACAGGCGAACTCGATAAAAATGGTACATATACAATAGATGGAAATAATTACACCATACAAGACGGAGTGGATTGTATAACAACTCCCGCTACCTATATTCCCGAACATATATTGTCCGACCCTCAAAATGCATCACACGCAACCTATCTTAAAATCGACGCGCAATGCGTGCTTAAAAACGGAGGTACGCAAGTATTGAACTGTATCTATCTACTGAATATCGGTCAGAATCCCCCTGGGAACCATAATCTGACACGAAACCACCATTATCAGATATACGCCACCATTACCGGTATGGGTGCTATGGGGTTATATGCGGAAATAGTGGCAATGGAGGAACATGATATTACCATCAACTGGAAACCTATCGACGGGCTGGTCATTGTGAGTGATAAAGCGGCAGATTATGACGCGGTTGCCGATACATCCAGAAATGTAAATATATGGAATGATTTTAGTGTTTATTCGGGTATACTGAAAGCATATCATTCGGAGACGGGATATAAGGATGTCTTGTTCAAATACGGCAGTCTGATAGCTATCAGTTCTCCGGATGCAGGTACGGGGTTCAGCCCACCTGCCAATACCGATATGTTAAACGATGTACTTTGGTATCCGGGCTCATACGCTCCCTCAAGTATCACGAAATGGGCGGATATCCCTTATTTGGACACGGATAAAATACCTGCAAATAATACCGCCGCCCAAATAGCAGTTGGGAAGGGAGATCCTTGCAAACTTGCCGGACTGTCCGAATCCCAAATCAAGACTTTGGGGATTGTAGATAATAAGCAATGGCACATGGCTACCCCGACTGAAAATCAAATATTGAAGTCGGCAGCAGATAATGAAAATAATTCACATGGTTACCCTTCATTCCATTGGCTGTTTTCTCCACATAACAGGTATAGGGATACGGATGGTATATCGCGAGGAGACTGTTCTAATGGATGGTATTGGGATAGCAATGCCACTGTATTCTACTTTTCCGGAGGAGATCCGCAAAGTTCAGAACTTAGAGAAAATATGAACAGGCAAAATGCGTATATGATCCGTTGCGTGCGCAATGTGATACCTAAAAGCCAACTGGAGATAGGTGTTATCAGTAGTCCAACTTATCAAGGAACCGAAACAGGCGAAAATTCCAGTTTCGGTATTATATCAAATATTCCTTACTGGACAGCAACACTTGTCACAGATGGAATATATGTAGGAACAGCTACAGAATTTAACGATTTCTCATTTGCGTCCGGAAAAACTACACATACAACTCATGGTAGTAACAGTCAAAACATTCCTATATACGTCAAACGTAAAGAAAGCACTTCATCTCGTTCATTCAGAGTGAAAGTGGAGGGCATTGGGTTGGACGGAAAGACAGAGACTAAAATGCTCACAGTTTCGCAAAGCGGATATATTCTACGTGCAAAGACGGGATTAAGTAGCATAGGTAATATACCGCAAGGGGGACACTCTTATACTACGGCTATTGACATTACTCCTACGGACGTAACCTTGCCTGCCGGAAAGTTGTATTTGCAAATTGCTTATGGAAATATACTAAGATGTACAAGTACTGAAATAGATATCGAACCGAATAAATATAGCTATAATGTTGATATAACCATTCCGGAAAACAATAGTCCAAGTAGTATTGAACTTGTAGGAAACATATATTTAAGATATGAAAGCGGATTAACGATTTCGCTCGGCAGTCCCAAAATTGAACAAGATGGGACAGTATTATTCAATAATGAGAATTGAAGTGAAAGTATGATGACAAATATATAATATGACAATGAAAATAAAATATAATATGAGTTTCCGAACAGTTTGCGCTACCTTGTTTTCATTGATAATCGTAGGCTGTACAAAAGATAAACTGGATGAGTTCAGTTCAGGGAATGTTATCGACAAAGTGGTGATGGTCAGCCTAAATGTCAGTCTTCCCCCTGCCGTAAAGCCAATATCCGCAGGTGAGTATGCAGCGACCAAGTCATTTTTTAGAAACCAAACCAATACCGGTTCTCCGTTTACGGTGATTTTAGAAGAAGAGCAAGAGGAATATGCAACGAATTCCACTACCCGGGTGTCCGATGGTACAACCTCATTACATAATCTTTGGCTTTTCCAGTTTCATGAGAATGGTTCTATTAACGGGAAACCTCACAAACTAAGTGATGTAGAGACAGCTATTAATGACATGGCGACTATAGATGTTCCCTTGGTAGTGGCAGATAATCAGACATTATATCTGCTTGTATTGGGCCCTAAACTGGACTATGATATGAGTGAGGTGGAAACGCTTGACGATCTTAAAAAATGGAATTTTAAATATTTAACTAATATTGAAGGACATACCCAATCACTTATCACCGCTGATGACGAGGTACCATTTGCCGGAGAAGTTTCGGGAGTCACTGTCGTAAACGTTGATGATGGTAAGCGTGGTTTAGTGGAATATAACAAACCTGTCGGTTTTGTTGGAGGCATCGAAATCAGAAGGTTAATGGCACGCATTACATTACACTATAAATTTGAAGTGGAAAATTATCAATTACAAGGACTGAAATTATTAAATGTCAATAGTACGATTCGACTTGCCAACCTTCCAAAAAATACCACCGAGGACACTTATGCTACACTTGAAACGATTGATTTTGAAGGACCCGATTCCAATAATTTCTATTCAGCAACTTGGTACGTCGCACAGAATTGCCAAGGGACGATAGAAAGTATTCTTAGTGAAAATCAACGTTATTATAAAATAGTTGATAAAAAAACTTCAGGTGATGCTCCGCCATTGGGTACGCAGATTGAGGCATGGGCATACCCGATAATTGCGTCAGCGACTGGCGAATATGCAATTTACCAAATGTATGTTGGCAATAACAATACCAATAACTTCGACGTGGAGCCTAACCATTTTTATAATCTACGTACTACCATAAATGCAGACATAAACTCGGCAAAAAATGATGAACGAATTAGAACTTACACCGCCAGTCAGTATTTGGAGTTTCATGCCACTCAGAATACAAACACTGGTGGAGGAGCAAAATTTGATTATACTAAATACAACAAAGCAGGTGCAAACTATGACTTTGATGCAGCCTACGACGTACGTCCCATGGTCATACAGACTCAAGGACGGAAAGTAGAAGTTGAGATATATACGGATAATCTCTGTACCCAAAAAGTCTCTTCAGATAAGAGTTGGCTTCATCTGTCTTCTTCATCTAACTATACTGATGCGTTCAACAATACTGATGAGCCACTGGCTACATTTATTAAGGCGAATACTATACTTCCTACACAAGTAAAGTTTTACCTTTACAATGATGAATACATTTATGATGAAAACGGCAAATTAGTCAATCCTGGTGAAAACGATAAGGATGGAAAGCGTTCCCTATATATTAAGGTAACTACCACAACTGAAGGTGAGGGAGGAGAAGCGGTACAAGCTTATCATATATTCAGGATGGATCAGCGCCCTGCTGTATATGCCGGACGTTTCGGAGGAGAGAAAGATGCAGAGGGGAACTATACGATGGGGCTAGTGCACGACAGGTTATCTGCGCGCAGTGCACGCTATTTAGAAGACATAACTATGGGGGTAATACAATATGGTTATGATAATGTTGAAACAGCTGCCTACTCATACGGAACCGATAATATGGATTACGGAAAAGGGGCAACAAGAAATCTAGCTGAAAATATTAAGAATCTTACCTGGAATAACGCAAAAATAGCTACTCCGCAGAGAGATGCATCTGGATATATATTGCTCTATCAATATCAATATCCGGCCGCTTCCTTTTCAGCGAGAATTTGTTATGACAAAAATAGGGATAAAAATGGAAACGGGCAAATAGATGAAGAGGAGATGGAATGGTATTTCCCGGCCTCCAATCAAATGATCGGTATGTATCTAGGTAGCATTTTAAATAATGATAACTTTCCTGGTGCTGCAACAACAGAAGACGGAAATAATCAGGTTAAAAGATGGTTTTATGGGGTAAATTCTTATACGAAAGCGAACACAACTTCTTCAAGATGTGTCAGGGATATAGATATCTCATTTGATATTAATTAATGATAACATGAACGAAAAAATAAATAATGAACAAAATGAAAAGAATAACAATCATAATCTTCGTATCTCTTTTTATCCTGCTAAAAGGGTATTCTCAAAAAATAGAAATATATGAGGAAGCGGGAATTAAGTATGCAGCCATTAAATCGAAAGAGCTATCGGCAAACAGGGTGGAAAATAGAAGTGAGAACCCTGATTTTTATAAAACTATTCAATTATTTGAGTACACCCAAGACGGCATGAATACTAATCCCATTCAAGTTGACGGTAAAAATGTTTTTGTAAAACGGATTACACGACATTCTGGTAGTGAAAATGATTCAAAAATAAAGACTGTCTGGAAAGTATCAGAATACTTTATCATTTCTCCAGATATTGTATATAGCGATGGAAATGATGGTGATGGACACAATAAGGGAGAGGCAACAATGAAGTGGGCTACAGCAAACGGTTATCTCGCTACAGCAAACACAAATGATTTCACAACGGATGCGCAATGTATCGTGGAAAGAATGGAAAAGACGAACCTGGAACATGGCGGGTACCTACATTACGGGAAGGAAGCTTGATTATGATTTTTTATAAGGGATTAGAAGCAACCGGAAGCAAAGGGACCGATTTCCAGCCATTTGACGTTTCGTCAAATGATAGTAAGGGGACAGCTTATTGGTTGGCAACAGAAAATAATAGCAGCGGGACGGCATGGTCTATAAAATTTTATCCTACAACTGTGAAATATACATCAGGTCTTATTTCTAAGGGTAATGCTCTTTATCTCCGCTGTATTCGAGATATTCCATTAAAATGAATCGAGACAAAATCATTGCCTGTAACTTATTATCATACAAAATGAAAACGATAAAAGCCGAAATATTAATGATTGAAGGAGCGCCGTTTCCTGTCATCAAAGAAATATATGATCCTTCAAATGAAAGGCGTAATGGGAACATTACACCGGAAGCTCCCATTGTTATCACCGGACAGAACCTGGATATGCTGACATGGGAAAGTACCAATCTATATCTTGTCTCTTCCGTCAATGACAGAATGTTGATAGAATGTGAAGATATCCATAAATATTCAGACGATAAGATTTATATGACAGTTCCTGATATTAATGAAGGTGAATATTTCCTGGCACTGATGATTTTGATGAAAGATAAGGAAAGTTTTTTATACATCTTTCCCATATCTTTGGTGGTACAGTTTGCTCAATCGAAATGGCACGACTGACATCCGTATGATAAAAATAACGGCAAACAACATAATTGATAAATAGCAGTCCATGGAAAAGAACCAGCCATATAAGCAGGATAAAGTATTCGATAATATATTGGAAACAGAAGAGTTTAACGTCTATACTAAAATTGACGATTTACCTCTTGATGAAAATCCTATGTATCTTGAAGAAGGGATAAATGGGATATGCACGGGAGGAAGTGCGTTATTCAATGTTTTTGGTAACAAACGACGGATTGTTTCCAATGATCTGGTAGTCATTTTCCCTTTTCAGCTGGCTTCTGTCACGGAGATTAGCAGTGACTTTTCAATGACGTTTCTAAAAGTACCCAAAAGCCTGTTTATGGATACAATAAGCGGGATATGTATACCTACGCTTGATTTCTTTTTCTATATGCGGAAAAATTTCAGTACTCCGCTATACGATGAAGAGTGCCAACGTTTCATTCACTTTTGCAATATTTTGATTTTTCGTATCAACTTGCCCCGCAACTTATTCAGACGGGAGTCTATCATGCAGTTATTACGTGTTTTCTACTGGGATATATATGTGTCTTATAAAAGAAATCCGAAAGCTGCCGAATTAGTAAAATACACCCGTAAGGAAAAACTTTTATTCGACTTTTTTTGTTTGGTGATCGAATTTCATACCGTAAGTCGGGATGTTGCGTTTTATGCGAAAAAGATGTGTGTGTCCGCCAAGCATCTTACAATGGTAATTACAGATATGAGCGGTCGTTCGGCAAAAGACTGGATTATAGATTACTCCCTTCTTGAAATAAAGGCTCTTTTACGGGATTCTGACCTTGAAATAAAAGAAGTGGCCTCACGCACGAACTTCCAGTCGAACTCTGTTATGACAAGATTCTTTCGTGAACATACCGGTATGACTCCGTCTGAATACAGGGAGAGAATTTACGTTAAAAATGAATTTGAGTTATAATTAGTTGAGTTATATATGAAATACCGCCTGTGAAGGTCGTCTATTGTTTGTTTTGTTTGTGTGGTGCACCTTCTTCCGAGAGTAGGAAAGGAGGTGCACCTTTTTTTATAGCTAAAAAAAGAATAGATTAAAATGTGGAATAAATAGCTTAAAATGCTATATTTGCAAAATAGTCGCATTTTTAATATATTGGAGTATGATTTTAGAGTTTAAATTTAGAAATTTCAGATCAGCTAAGGATTGGCAGATATTAAGTTTTGAAGCCTCTGCAGATAAGGTTTCAGAAGAATATTACTGTACCACTATCAACGATACGAAAGTATTAAAACTCGGTATCCTCTATGGAGCTAATGCTTCAGGAAAGACTAACGTGTTGCTAGCACTTGACTTCATACGAAAAATAGCCATTTCTCCTAAGATAAACAAGATGCAACCTATCGGGTTTACTCCGTTTCTCTTGGATGATACGACAAAGAAAGAATGTGGAGTATTTGAATTGACTTTTTTTGTAAACAATATGAAGCATCTCTATTATCTTGAAGTAGATAATAGTGCTGTCCTAAAAGAAACACTTAAATATTATCCCGGTAAGCAACCAGCCGAAATTTTCTCCCGAGAGACCATTAATGGAATCACTCATATCCGATTAGGAAGCAAAGTCAAACTCAATGTGGCCGAGCAGGAAAAGTTGCAGGTAAATACGCTTAGTAATATGAGTGTTGTTTCAGCTTATGCTACAGCTAACTTTATGTTTCCTGAATTAGAACGTGTCTATAACTATTTCTTGAAGCAGTGGTTGCCTATACTCTTGCCCCAAACGGATTTGAAAACATGGACAACAGGAGAAATGGAAGCAGAGAAGGAGAATAAATCCTTTTTATTAGATTTACTGCACCGTGCAGATTTTAATATATCCGGTTTTGATGTTCAACAAAATGAGAAAAATAAAAAAGATACGGATTTGATATTTGAACATACGATTGTAGCCAATGGAACATCTTCTGTTCATTACCTGCCTGATATACTTGAATCAGCAGGAACAATGCGCTATTATGGTTTGGGAACTATTCTGAATATATTGCTTGAAAGAAATGCTATCATACCTGTTGATGAACTTGAGAATTCGCTGCATCCGGATTTATTTGCCCATTTCATCAACTTATTTTTGGTTAATTCGACTTATTCGCAGCTGATTTTCAGTACGCATAATCTTCAATCATTAGACACCGAGGATTTACGTAAAGATGTAGTCTGGTTTACAGAAAAAAAGGATGATGGTTCAACAGACCTGTTTTCACTTGATGACTTCAATATCCGCAATGGCGTTTCGTTTCTCAATGCATATAATGCAGGGAAATTTGGCGCCAAACCAACGCTGGGCGGTATTTTTATTTCTAAAAAACGATAAGTATGGCACGCGAAAAAAGAATAAAAGAAATTCGGAAATCTTATGCGATTATCGGTGAAGGAATCACAGAGTTTTTCTATTTTGATGGATTTCGTAATGTTGAAAAAGACTTATTGAAGAAGTTCAATGTTACCCTAAAACCTGATAAACCCAAACATCCTGACTACAGTGATATCATAACGAAAGCTCAATCGCTATTAGCGAAAGAGTTTGATGTCGTTTTTTGCTTGATTGATATGGATTATATCAATGCTGATAATGTACGTAAACAAGCCTATGATAAAGAGAAGTCATCATGCATCAAGGCATACAAAAATGAGATTTATTTCATAGAGAGTAATCCTGCCTTTGAATTTTGGCTATTATTACACTTTGTCTTTACCGACCGGCAGTTTCGTAACTGTAACGAAGTAATTACAGAGTTGAAAAAGAATGGTCGTCTTGAAAAGTACGAAAAAAGCATTGAGTATTTTTCAAAGAACAACTTATATCTCCAACTCAAAGAAAAGCTAGAATCTGCCATAAATCATGCACGTAGCATCTCCATTGATATAAACAATCCGCACACTTCATATTCAAGGGTATTTGAAGTGTTTGAAGAACTATTACAGAAGAGATAGATAAACTATCGTTTTAATTCTATCTGACAAATTAAATAGCTTAATTTAATTTGAGTCAGGAAAATACAGTGAGTACAAAACAGAATGTTTTTCGTCTTATCTATAAGTAAAAATATAGACTGGAATGAAAAGCCGACTGAAACAACGAATATTTGCACTTTCTCTATTAGCATGGACAGCCGTATGCCCTGCCGATGCACAGCAAACACGCTCGCTTCGCGATCAATTCTTAAGTCCTTCCGATGAAGCAAAACCCTGGACCTTTTGGTATTGGATGTATGGTGCCGTGTCTAAAGAAGGCATTACAGCCGATTTGGAGGCAATGAAACATGCCGGATTGGGAGGTACTTACCTGATGCCGATTAAAGGTATTCATGAAGGTGCCCAGTACAATGGCAAAGCGCAGCAGCTAACTCCCGAATGGTGGGAGATGGTGCGTTTCAGCATGGAAGAAGCAGATCGTTTGGGGCTGAAATTGGGAATGCACATTTGTGATGGTTTTGCATTGGCGGGAGGTCCCTGGATTACTCCCGAAGAATCTATGCAGAAAGTGGTTTGGAGCGATACGATTGTAAACGGAGGAAAGTTGATGGCTATTCGCTTGCCACAACCGGAAGCCTATGAAAATTATTATGAAGATATTGCATTATTCGCTTTGCCGGTAGAAGACGCAGCGGACGAGATGCAGGCAAAAATTACCTGTGTCAATCTAGCCACGACAGGAAACGTAAAAGCTGCTCAAACAGTGAATATGGACGCGGCGGGAGTGATCCGTTCATCCTATCCATGCTATATCCAGTATGAATACGAACAACCTTTCACTTGCCGGAACATCGAAATCGTTTTAAATGGTAATAATTATCAGGCACACCGCTTGAAAGTAATGGCCAGTGACGACGGAGTGAATTATCGTTTGGTTAAGCAGTTGGTCCCTGCCCGTCAGGGATGGCAGAATACGGATGAGAACTCAACTCATAGTATTCCTCCGACTACTGCCCGTTTCTTCCGTTTCTACTGGACTCCTGAAGGAAGCGAACCGGGAAGTGAAGATATGGATGCTGCCAAATGGAAGCCCAATCTGAAAATAAAAGAATTACGCCTGCACCGGGAAGCCCGTCTGAACCAATGGGAAGGAAAAGCCGGACTGGTATGGCGTGTTGCTCAAGCGACTAAAGAAGAGGAAGTCGGGAAACAGGATTGCTATTCACTTTCACAAGTCATCAATCTAACAAAGCAATATACCGGTCATTCGAATGGAAAAACATTGACCGCCACTCTCCCCAAAGGAAAATGGAAATTACTTCGCATGGGACATACAGCTACCGGGCATACCAATGCGACAGCGGGAGGTGGAAAAGGATTGGAATGTGATAAGTTTAACCCGAAAACGGTACGGAAGCAATTCGATAACTGGTTTGCGCAGGCATTTACAAAGACTAATCCCGAAATAGCTCGTCGCGTACTGAAATATATGCATGTCGACAGTTGGGAATGTGGCAGCCAAAACTGGAATAAACGTTTCGCTATTGAATTTCAGAAACGTCGTGGCTACGATTTGATGCCTTATCTACCTCTATTGGCAGGTATTCCGATGGAAAGTGTCGAACAAAGTGAAAAGATTCTGCGAGACGTACGTACTACCATATCAGAACTCGTCGTAGATGTGTTCTATCAGGTATTGGCGGACTGTGCGAAAGAATATGATTGCCAGTTCTCGGCAGAATGTGTAGCTCCGACGATGGTAAGCGATGGTCTACTACATTATCAAAAAGTAGATCTTCCGATGGGTGAATTTTGGTTGAACAGTCCCACACATGACAAACCGAATGATATGCTCGACGCTATTAGCGGAGCACATATCTACGGAAAGAATATAATTCAGGCTGAAGGATTCACCGAAGTGCGTGGCACGTGGGATGAATCCCCCGGAATGTTGAAAGCCTTGTTGGATCGTAATTACGCATTAGGAATCAACCGCCTTTTCTACCATGTATATGTACATAATCCCTGGCTGGACCGCAAGCCCGGCATGACATTGGATGGCATCGGACTTTTCTTCCAACGGGATCAGACCTGGTGGGATAAAGGGGCAAAAGCCTTTTCCGAATATGCTACCCGTTGTCAGTCGTTATTGCAATATGGGCATCCGGTAACAGACATCGCAGTCTTTACAGGTGAAGAAGTGCCGAGGCGTTCGATATTACCGGAACGATTGGTTCCCTCTCTGCCGGGAATCTTCGGTGCGGAACGAGTGGAAAGTGAACGCATCCGTCTGGCCAATGAGGGACAGCCTTTACGTGTACGCCCGATAGGTGTTACTCATTCAGCCAACATGGCTGATCCGGAGAAATGGGTGAATCCGCTTCGTGGATATGCATACGATAGTTTTAATAAAGATGCAATCCTTCGTTTGGCGAAAGCCGAAAACGGACGAATAACGTTGCCGGGTGGAGCAAGTTATAAAGTGTTGGTACTGCCTCTTTCGCGTCCTATGAATCCCGAACCTGTATTGTCATCGGAAGTGCAGAAGAAAATCAATGAATTAAAAGAAGCTGGCATTTTGGTTCCTTCTTTACCATATACAGAAGAAGATTTTTCCGTGTATGGTCTGGAACGTGACATGATTGTGCCAGAAGATATTGCCTGGACGCATCGTTGTGGCGAACTTGGCGAACTCTATTTCGTAGCCAACCAAAAGAACGAAACACGCACGTTTACTGCAAGTATGCGTATTAACGGTAAGAAACCGGAATGTTGGAATCCGGTGACGGGTGAGATGAATATTCATCCTTCTTATCGTATCAACGGAAACCGGACGGAAGTTACTCTCACATTGGCTCCTAACGAGTCCGTATTCATCGTATATCCTGCGGAGGGAGTAGATGAAGGCTATGGAGAGTCCTCTCTCCAACTGCAAAAGGAGAAAAAAGACACCGCCAAAGCCTCTTTAAACATAGCTTTGGAGGCAAAGGAATATACTATAACTTTTGCAGCTAACAAAAAAACGCTCACACGAAAAGAACTTTTCGACTGGAGCCAAGAATCGGACGAACAGATACGTTATTATTCGGGGACAGCGACCTATAAAACCACTTTTCGCTGGAAAAATAAACCGAATAAAGACCAACAGATTTATCTGAATCTGGGAACAGTTTATAATTTGGCAACTGTTCGTGTGAATGGCGTAGATTGTGGCACAATCTGGACAGCTCCTTATCGTGCAGATATTACAGGTGCCTTGAAAAAAGGAATTAATGAGCTTGAAATAGAGGTTACAAATACATGGGCGAATGCACTGACAGGAGCTGATGAAGGAAAAGCGCCGTTTGATGGCATTTGGACTAATGCAAAATATCGCAGGGCAGAAAAAACGTTACTTCCGGCAGGATTACTCGGACCTTTGAGTTTTTCTACCACAGAATAAAATAAACACATGGCGAGAAGACAAATTTGAGCGAAGCGTAGCGAATGGCACTGAAACAGTGTTCGTTACGCTTCGTTTTTGTGTGGTAAGGAAGCAACTGAAAGCCACTTTGAAGCCAAATGCGGCAGGAGTTCAGTTACCACCCCATTACTACCGTAACGGATGAAAGTTTTCGGTTAAACGCTTCTATTTCTGCGATTTGCGCAGGTTTGCATATCTGTTGGTAACTCACTGTAACTTAATTTTGTAACCAAAAAAAGTGTGAGTTATGCGAAGTACATTCAAAGTCTTATTCTACGTGAAGAAAGGCAGCGCAAAGCCCAACGGCAACCTGCCCCTGATGTGCCGTCTTACAGTAGACGGCGAGATTAAACAGTTCAGCTGCAAGCTGGACGTTCCCCCACGCTTGTGGGACGTGAAAAACAGCCGTGCCTCGGGCAAGAGCGTCGAGGCGCAGCGAATCAACCGTACCGTCGATAAAATCCGTGTGGACGTGAACCGCCGCTATCAGGAGCTTATGCAGACGGACGGGTATGTAACCGCCGCCAAGCTCAAAGACACCTATCTCGGTATCGGTGTCAAGCAGGAGACCTTGTTGAAGCTGTTTGAGCAGCACAACGCCGAGTTCGCCAAGAAAGTGGGGCACAGCAGGGCGCAGGGAACATACCAACGTTATGCGACCGTCTGCAAGCACATTCGGGAGTTCCTGCCTCATACCTACAAGCGTGAGGATATTCCTCTCAAGGAATTGAACCTCTCTTTCATCAACGATTTCGAGTATTTCCTACGCACGGAGAAGAAATGCCGTACCAATACCGTGTGGGGCTACATGATTGTGCTGAAACATATCATCTCGATAGCGAGGAATGACGGGCGGTTGCCGTTCAACCCCTTTGCCGGGTATATCAACTCTCCCGAAAGCGTGGATAGGGGCTACCTTACCCAAGCGGAGATACAGACGCTTATAGATACACCGATGAAGAACGGGCAGCATGAACTCGTAAGGGACTTGTTCGTCTTTTCGGTGTTCACGGGGCTGGCGTACTCCGATGTGAGGAACCTCACCGCCGACTGCCTGCAAACCTTCTTCGACGGTAATCTATGGATTATTACCCGGCGGAAGAAGACGAACACGGAATCGAACATCCGTCTGTTGGACGTTCCGCAAAGGATAATAGAGAAATACAAGGGAATGACACGGGACGGTCATGTTTTCCCCATGCCGAGCAATACCACCTGCAACAAGATACTAAAAGAGATAGGCAGGCAGTGCGGTTTCAAGGTGCGCTTGACCTATCATGTTGCGAGGCATACGAACGCCACGACCGTGCTTTTATCCAACGGTGTACCCATTGAAACCGTGAGCCGACTGTTGGGGCACACGAACATCAAGACCACGCAGATATACGCCAAAATCACCGCCCAAAAGATAAGCCGGGACATGGAAGCCTTGTCGCACAAGTTGGAGGATATGGAGAAGAACATCTGCCGTGCCATTTAATAACGACCTTAAAAGCGAATACCGATGAAAGAAAAAAGAAATACCATCACGATGGACGAACACGGCAATATCATCATGCCGACCGATACAGCCAATGTGTGGATGTCCGAGCCGGAACTTGTCGGGCTGTTCGGGGTAATTGCCCCGACAGTCCGTGCAGGAATCAGAGCTGTTTACAAAAGCGGAGTTCTGAAAGAGTACGACACGAAGCGTTGTCTGCGTTTGGAGAACGGTTACGGGCTGGACGTTTACAGTTTTGAAATGCTTGTCGCACTCGCATTCCGTATCGTCTCATGCGGTGCGGAGAGGCTGCGCAATGCCTTGTTAAAGAGGATGTACCGGCAAAAAGAGAAAATATGTCTGTTCCTGCCATCATTCGGGGGTGCGTATTGCTGTTAGTACGTACCCATACACGAAACATGTGCGACTGTTTCCGTCGGAAGATACACCGTTATTCTGATGAAATGATGAATACATATAGTAAATATATGATTATAAGATATATATGTGTTCATCAAATTCTCATCAACGGATATTTGTCGATGAACGGAAAGTATGCCTTACCGTGTCGTTTCTCTTTTGGCGAGTATTCTGATGAGAAGTTGATGAGCATACATACCGCTAATATACAGATGTTTATATGCCGTTTCATCAAATTATCGGATTTTCATCCGTCATCAACCCGGCTGGGAAATGGGATAGGGAGAGTTCCCATTTGCTGCAACTGGAGCAGCCATTTCCGTTTTCAGAGGCAAAGGTAGCATGGGGCTTTACGTCGGCTTCAAGGTCAGGCGGCTGCGCCGTCATGGGAACAATCTCCACCCTCATGCTTCGGGTAGTATTCTTCCCATGAACCTTGCATCCGACAGCCCCACGCAAAAGAGCCTCCGTAAACGGAAACGACCGCCCCGGCAACCGACGACGAAAGGAAAAAACAACAAGGGGAGTTTGTGACGGCTGCAATGCTGACGGACTACCGACACTCTGTTCACATTGTCATGTATGCAAAGTTGGTAAACAAGGCGGGCAAAGCAAAGCAGGCAGGGACGGACGGCGCACGGGTATTTACAGACAGGAAATACCGTAGCTTATTAGGGAATTTTCCGAGCCGCATTGCAGGCAACGCTGAAAATTCCCCAATAAGGCAAGGGGAAAGCCCCTCTGCACACCCCATCGGGAACGGCTTTTTGCCGTCCCCGAAGATACGAAGAATCATTGTTTCATAAGCTAAAAAAGAAAGGAATTTTATATGGGATTTGTAGTCTTACACATGGAAAAGGCGCACGGTTCCGACAGCGGAACGACCGCCCACATCGAGCGTTCAATCATACCGAGGAACGCCGACCCCACACGCACACACCTCAATCGGAAACTCATCGAGTATCCCGACGGTGTGAAAGACCGTTCGGCGGCTATCCAAAGGAGGCTGGAAGAAGCCGGGCTGACACGCAAAGTCGGCAGCAACCAAGTCAGGGCAATCCGCATCAACGTGTCGGCAACGCCCGAGGACATGGAGCGCATCCAACGGGAGGGACGGCTGGACGAGTGGTGCGCTGACAACTTGAAATACTTCGCCGACACGTTCGGAAAAGAGAACATCGTGGCGGCTCACCTGCACATGGACGAGAAAACGCCACACATGCACGTCACGCTCGTCCCGATAGTCAAGGGGGAGCGCAAGCGCAGGAAACGGGAGGAGCAGGCGAAGAAACGCTACCGCAAGAAACCTGCCGACAGCGTGAGGCTGTGTGCAGATGACATCATGAGCCGTCTGAAACTGAAATCCTATCAGGACAGCTATGCCGCAGCGATGGTAAAATACGGGCTGCAAAGGGGAATTGACGGTTCGGAAGCGAGGCACGTTTCCACGCAGCAGTACTACCGTGACATAAAGCGTCAGACAGAGGAACTGAAAGCGGAGGTGATGGATTTGCAGGAGCGGAAAGATACGGCACGAGAGGAACTTGCACGGGCGAAAAAGGAGATACAGACCGAGCGGTTGAAAGGGGCGGCGACGACCGCAGCCGCCAACATCGCCGAGAGTGTCGGCTCTCTTTTCGGGAGTAACAAGGTCAAGACACTGGAGAGGGAGAACACAGCTCTACAAAACCGCATCATTGAACTTGAAGAAGAAGCCCGACAACGGGAACGACAACAAGCCAAACAGATGCAGGAAATGAAAAGCACATACGACCAACAGAATAGTAAGCTGTCCGAGTTCGTGAACTTTGTCAAATGCTATTTCCCATACGTGGAGAAGTTGATGCCGACAATAAAGTTCCTGCGTGACACTCTGCACTTTGGCGATATCGTCATTAGAAAACTATGCACGTTCAAGGATGTTTCCATTAAAGGTGAACTATATTCCCGTGAGTTTAACCGGCATTTCAAAACAGACAATGCAGTTTGTTCTCTCAAACAGAACACGGAGGGAAAATTTGAACTCAACATAGACGGTATTTCGCACGTCAGTTGGTTCAGACGCAAGAAAGACGAGTTTATGGAAGCGTTGGGAATGCCTACAAAGAAACAAAATAGGAGTATTAAGCTGTAAATCATAACAAATCCGTGATAGTTGAAGTTACATCACGGATTTTTTTGTACTTTTGTACCGTGATTGAGGCAACTCTTTCCAAGACATAAGAAAAAAGAAGAAGCGTTATGCTTATCTTGTACTTGAAAACGTAGGAAATTTTCAAATTGGATACAAGGATAGCATAGTGGTTCTCACGCTATAGCGTGGGCTGCTATTGTTACATCCGTATCCAAGGTTTCCTACGACCTTCAAGTAAGAGTGTGGCATACAGTTCCACGCTTCGTGATTTAACCCATCCTTTGTGGAAGCTGGAGGATAAATGTGTAGTGTATGAACGCAATTAAAAATTGGCTATTAGTTATTTGCACCATTCTATTAGCAAATGGGTGTGCACCACTTCGAACACCTGTAATAGTAAGGAATGCTCCTATTGAAATGTATAAATACGCATACATTTCTCCGACAAAGGAATTGACATCAAGCACAGGAGGTACATATGGAGGTCAATATGGTATCTATGGCTCTTCGACAACCAAAAGTGTTAATCCGAGTGATGTGATAGCAGGAATATTGATAAAACAGGGGTATATTATATTGCCTGAACTCAAATCCGAATTAGCGAATGAAACCTTAATCGTCAATTATGGCGAGAGTGGTAGGCGTAACAGAGGTTTAGGCTATACAATAGAAGTAACCATACAATTTAGTTCTGCAAAAACCAATGAAATGATATGTTCTTGCACAGCAGAGGGACAAGGAGAAACAGAAGCTGATGATATTCGCCAAGCTATCAGACGAGCATTGTCAAGTTTATTCCCTGAAAAATAAAATCAATTAATAACCAATAATACAATAGATTATGAAGAAGTTTATAGCATTGTTTGCATTGATGGTTATTACGTTGGCATCATATGCTCAAGTTTATAAAATGTATAATACGCGAAACTATCATAACCAGCTTCGTTTAAATACGATGACAGGTGAAGTACAGCAAATTCAGGATGATGGTCAGTCTTGGATTGTTTGCAGTGCAAGAGAAATATCAGGGGATAAGGAAAGTAGGTTTCGTCTTTATGAAACACAAAATATGTGGACTTTCATAATGCTTGATACATATACAGGTAAAAATTGGCAAGTTCAATTTAGTGTAAAAGGTGAAGATTATATGTTTGCTGCCCCAATCAATATCCTCTCTCTTGCATATCCAGAAACAACTTCAAATTGGACTAATAGGTTTCAGATGTTTGCCACCCAAAACATGTGGACTTTCATACTGTTAGATTCGTATAATGGACGACTATGGCAAGTCCAATATAGTACACAAGATTTAGATAATCTATTTTGCATACCTATAAACAAGTACGAATTAGTATCTGATAACGAAAATTGTATATTCTCTATTCAACCATTGACAAGCATGTATCAATACTATCTCATAAATGATAGAACAGGTGACATATGGAAATTCCAATGGAGTACCAAGGGGGATGATTATAGGTGGATTGAAAAATTTAAATAGTTATCATCCTCTGATATGCAGTTGGTTTTACTTATAGTTGTGGTTTCTCTTGTTGCTATTTCTGTTATTGCAATAGTCACAATACGAATACGCCTAAAAAACAAGTCCAAGGAACTTTCAGAAAAGTTAAACCACATATCTTCTTATAGTAATAAATCCAATTATGAGCAAGCAAAAGAGAGATTGTCGGCATTAAATAACGAAACATTTATTGATATTCCGACCGACCTTAATAATGTTTTTTCATGTAAGATAATCTCTGCAACGCAAGAAAAGGATTTCACAAATCATTATATACCATATTTTCAAGAGGCGCATTCATTAGTCAAGAGACTTGAAGCCTTCAATATCACTCCATCTGTAGCAATCTCAAACCTAATTCGTGACTTTGGAAATATCAATAAGATTGTCGAGCAACATAATGATGCGGTTATAAATTCTTTACTTAATACACATAAAGAATTTTTCGACCATTGTTTGAAATATCCATTGGATAAGCAGCAAAGACGCTCAATCGTTTCAGAAGAAGATAATTGCTTGGTTGTTAGTAGCGCAGGTAGTGGAAAGACCTCTTCTATTGTTGGAAAAGTCAAGTATCTAACAGAAATAAAAGGCATTGTACCTCATAGAATCTTACTCATTAGTTACACGAACAAAGCAGCAGCCGAACTTACGGAAAGAATGGCTACTGATGGCTTGAAAGGTTATACATTTCACAAATTAGCCATTGATATTATCGGAAAAGCGACAGGTACAAAGCCATCTATTTGCGATAATACAGATTCTTTGTTTATAGATATTTATCACACTCTATTAGAGAATAAGGCTTTTAAGAATAGCGTAGTAGAATATTTCATTGATTACCAATCTAATGAAGCGGATTGGGAACAGCGCAAGAATGAAAGGCGAGAAAAGTTGTCGGAACAAAAAAACGTGCAGCTAAAAGCGATGTTTCCCGATATGGATGGTCGGGCTATATATGTGAGAAGTGAACAGGAGCAAAAGATATGCTTTGTCTTATCATCACTTGGAGTAAAATTCAGATATGAAGAGCCATACGAACATCAATTAGCAGATGAAATGCATTCTCAATATCGCCCCGATTTCTCAATATATTTTGAGCAAGCAGGAGTAATCAAACGCATCTATTTGGAACATTTTGGAGTTGATGAACATAGTCTTGTGCCCGCTTGGTTTGCAAAAGACAAAAATATAACATACGAAGAAGCCAATCAAAAATATAATGATGGTATAACTTGGAAGAAAGCAGCTCATGAGAAATTTGGCACTCAACTTTTAGTAACATCAAGTGCAGATTTCCATTACTCTGATATAAGGGGGAAACTCCGAAAATTATTAGATGACGCAGGTGTACCAATTCAAGAGAAAACAGATGAAGAATTATATGATTTGGTTTTACCAAAAGGTAGTAAGCAAGAAAAGGCATTTATACGACTTGCTGTTACTTTCGTGACATTAGTAAAATCAAGTTGTAAATCAGTTAAAGAAGTTCTGAAACAAGCAAAGAATGCAGATGATGAGCGAAGTGTTTTTATTATCAAGAATATATTTCAACCTGTATATGAGCGCTATATAAGTGCATTAAGCGATAGTAATCAAATTGATTTTACCGATGCGATTCTTCAAGCCACGGAAATATGTCGTACTTCGCACCTTGTCGAGTATGACTATATCATTGTGGACGAGTTTCAAGATATATCAGTTGACCGCTACAATTTCTTGAAAGTATTACGAGACGGAAATCCACCTGCAAAGTTGTATTGCGTGGGTGATGATTGGCAATCCATATATCGTTTTTCGGGAAGTGATATGGCTCTTTTTAATCAATTCCCCGAATACTTTGGAGCAACGGAGATAAACAAAATTGAAACTACGTACAGATTTGGAGAACCTTTGGTTTCGTTGTCCTCTCACTTCATACAGCGCAATAAAGCCCAAATACAAAAAGATATACACTCGTTCAGTTCTGAAATGAAAACAGAGTTGGAGTTCTATTCTTACGATAGGCGAGATTATTGCAATACGATAGGACAACTTGTGGCATCTATTCCATCAGATAAATCTATATTTTTGTTGGGGCGTTATTCATTTGATGATTATTACCTTTCTTTTATGTATCAATCCATTAAAGAGGGTAATAGGTTCTTTTACGTAATAGGAGAACGAAAAATCGAGTTTTTGACCGTACATAAATCAAAAGGTCTTGAAGCCGATTATGTAATACTTTTGCAATGTAATAAAGATACGTATGGCTTCCCTTCTCTTGTGAGTGATGACCCTGTGCTTAAATATGTACTCACTAAAAGTGACCAATTTCCATATGGAGAAGAGCGTAGATTGTTTTATGTGGCAATAACAAGGGCAAAGATGAAAACCCTTGTGCTATATGACAAGCGTTTCCCTTCTGTATTTGTAGATGAGTTCTTACATCCCGAAAGGGTTTCAGAAGAAAACTACGTAAAGCACCCTAATGCCAATAAAAGATGGACAAGAGGAGCAGACCAATTTTTATTGAAATTGCATGATGAGGGTAAAAGTGTGAAATATATAGCAGCCAAAATTGGCAGAAGCCAAACTTCAATCGTAATGAGATTAAACAAACTTACCCAATAGTCGGTATTTTATTTATTCTTCAATATTGCATGTATTGGATATTTCCTTACCTTTGCATCAGAAACGAGTTATTTGACAGCATAGCACCGCAAAACGCTGAAAATCGCACGGTTGCCAATTCGTTACTATTATTTCTCAAATGCTCCGTTAAATGTTTATTTCTCAAATGGTTGTGCCAAACCGTTGAAAATCTAAAATAGATTTTTAAGACACGGATTACGCGGATTACACGGTTTATGAGAATCGTATTACATAAAGTAACAGCGCAATCCATATAATCCGTGCCCAATTCATTATAATATAGCTAAAGTATGAAAAGTTCAATTATTAAAACAGGTACAATGTTGGCAGGTTTTCTGCTTGCTGCCTGCCTGTCAACACACGCAGAAGTAAAGCTACCGGCTATTTTTTCTGATGGCATGGTGATGCAGCAACAGACCAATGCAAACCTTTGGGGGACGGCGACTCCTCATAAAAAAGTAACAGTGACCACTAGTTGGAATGGAAAACAATATGCAGCAACAGCAGATAAAAATGGGGCATGGAAACTGACAGTAGCTACTCCCGAAGCGGGAGGTCCTTATACTGTGACCTTTGATGATGGAACCAAAAAGACACTGAATAATATTCTGATAGGCGAACTTTGGCTTTGTTCCGGACAAAGTAATATGGAAATGCCGATGAAAGGCTTCAAAAACCAACCGGTAGAAAATGCCAATATGGACATTCTTCACAGCAAGAATCCGCAAATCCGTCTGTTTACGGTGAAACGTACTTCTACATTCACTCCGCAGAATGACGTTATCGGTTCCTGGAAAGAAGCCAATCCGGTTAGTGTCCGTGATTTCAGTGCAACAGCCTATTATTTCGGGAGACTGGTAAATGAAATATTAGATGTTCCGGTCGGATTAGTTGTAGCAGCCTGGGGTGGTTCCGCCTGTGAAGCATGGATGACGGCAGACTGGCTGAAAGCCTTTCCGGAAGCGAAGATACCTCAAACGGAAACCGACATAAAATCTAAAAACCGTACTCCGACCGTGCTTTATAATGGTATGTTGCATCCATTAATCGGTATGACCATGAAAGGAGTGATTTGGTATCAGGGTGAAGATAACTGGAATCGTGCCCATACGTATGCTGATATGTTTACCCGATTGATTAATGGTTGGCGTGCCGAATGGAAACAGGGAGATTTTCCTTTCTATTATTGCCAGATAGCTCCGTATGATTACGGGATTATTACCGAAAAAGGAAAGGAAGTGATAAATTCGGCATATCTCCGGGAGGCACAGGCAAAAGTAGAACATCGTGTAGCTAACAGCGGTATGGCTGTATTACTGGATGCAGGAATGGAAAAAGGTATTCATCCCGCAAAGAAACAGGTTGCAGGTGAACGCCTGGCACTTCTGGCTTTAACTAAAACGTATGGAGTGGAAGGCGTGAATGGCGAAAGTCCTTATTATAAAAGCATTGAAATAAAGAACGACACCGTAGTTGTCAGCTTCGAACGTGCCAATATGTGGATCAGCGGCAAGAACTGTTTCGAATCGAAAAACTTTCAGGTAGCCGGCGAAGATAAAGTTTTTTACCCGGCCAAAGCATGGATAGAACGTAGTAAGATGCTGGTGAAAAGCGATAAAGTGCCGCACCCGGTAGCTGTTCGATATTGTTTTGAAAACTATGTGGAAGGAGATGTATATTGCGACGGATTGCCTTTAGGGTCTTTTCGTTCAGATGATTGGTAATCGCAAATAGACAAGGTAAAATATGAAAAATATATGAAGAGATTTTATCTGATTATAACCATACTGTTTGTTGGCGTGTCGGCTCTTTGGAGTCAGCATGCCAATGTCATTTGGAATACTCCCAGTCGTAATTCTTCTGAATCTATGCCCTGTGGCGGTGGAGATATTGGGATGAATATATGGGTAGAAGACGGTGATGTAATGTTCTATATGAGCCGTAGCGGTACATTCGACGAAAACAACTGCCAGTTAAAACAAGGGCGTGTACGTCTCCGCCTGTCGCCCAATCCTTTCAAAGACGCTAAAGATTTTCGTCAGGAGTTGAAGCTGAAAGACGGATATGTAGAAATCGCGGCAGGAAACACACAGATACAATTTTGGGTAGATGTTTTTCATTCGATTATACATGTAGAGGTAACAAATGCACAACCGTTGCAGACTGAAGTCTTTTATGAAAATTGGCGCTATCAGGAACGACCTGTCAGAAAAGGAGAGGGGCAACAGTGTTCCTACAAATGGGCTCCCCCGAAAGGTACTGTGACGGAGGCCGACTGTGTTTCCGTAAATACAAATCAACTTCTGTTCTATCATCGCAATCCCGAACAGACCGTTTTTGATGTAGTTGTAGCTCAACAAGGAATGAACGAAGTCAAATCTCAAATGATGAATCCTTTGAAAAACCTGACTTTCGGAGGAACTCTTTTGGGTGAAAACTTAGAATTTGCAGGCACTGCGGATGATGTATATGCCGGCACAGACTATCGTGCCTGGAAGTTTCGTTCTTCCAAAGCAGCCCGGAAAGAACATATCTGTATTGTGTTACATACAGACCAGACAGAAACAATAGAAGAATGGGAGCAGGGACTACAAACTGCTTTACAAAGAATAGTCCCCAAAGGCAAAGTTTCATCGAAAACTATCATACAGGATAAAAAACAGACACGTTCGTGGTGGAATTCCTTTTGGCAACGCAGTTTTATCGAAGCAGAAGGGGAAGCAAAAGAAATAACTAGAAACTACACCCTTTTCCGCTATATGCTGGGATGTAATGCTTATGGCAGCGTACCGACTAAATTCAATGGCGGACTATTTACCTTTGATCCTTGCCATGTCGATGAAAAACAATCTTTTACTCCCGACTACCGGAAATGGGGAGGTGGCACAATGACTGCACAGAATCAACGTTTAGTATACTGGCCGATGCTGAAAAGCGGAGACTTTGATATGATGCCTTCCCAGTTTGATTTTTATAACCGCATGTTGAAGAATGCAGAACTCCGGAGCCGTGTATACTGGCAACATAATGGAGCCTGCTTTAGCGAGCAGATCGAAAATTTCGGTTTGCCGAACCCCGCAGAATATGGTTTCAAACGACCGGACTGGTTCGACAAAGGATTGGAATATAATGCCTGGCTGGAATATGAATGGGATACGGTTCTTGAATTCTGCCAAATGATATTGGAAACAAAGAACTATGCAAATGCTGATATTACCCCTTATTTACCTCTGATCGAAAGTTCGCTGACATTCTTCGACGAACATTACCGGCAACTAGCTTCCCGCCGAGGACGGAAAGCGTTGGATGGCAACGGACATCTGATTCTTTTCCCGGGTTCTGCTTGTGAAACATATAAAATGACCAATAACGCAAGCAGCACCATCGCCGCCTTGAAAGTGGTATTAGAAACATACGGAAAGAAAAAAGAGATGCTAAAGACAATCCCTCCGATTCCATTGCGGTACATAGAAATAAAAGATACGTTGAATCCGACTATTGCTCCGGTCTTGAAGCAAACAATTTCGCCCGCCGTAAGTTGGGAACGAATTAATAATGTTGAAACGCCACAACTTTATCCAGTGTTTCCATGGCGTATTTATGGAGTAGGAAAGGAGGATCTGGATATAGCCCGTAATACCTACTTTTATGACCCGGATGCCATCAAGTTCCGTTCGCATACCGGATGGAAACAAGATAATATATGGGCTGCCTGTTTAGGCCTGACCGAAGAAGCAAAGAAACTATCTTTAGCCAAATTATCGAATGGACCGCATCGTTTCCCCGCATTTTGGGGACCGGGATATGATTGGACACCCGATCACAACTGGGGAGGTAGCGGCATGATAGGACTTCAGGAAATGCTATTGCAAACCAATGGAGAACAAATACTCCTTTTCCCGGCATGGCCGAAAGAATGGAACGTACATTTCAAACTTCATGCTCCGGGCGAAACAACAGTAGAAGCCACTCTCAAAAACGGAAAAGTGACGGACTTGAAAGTTTTACCGGAAAGTAGAAAAAAGGATATTGTTATAATGATTGAAAAGGAAAAATGATAATTTTGCGGGGTGCCCTGAAAGGGCTTAATTATATAGCGTAGGGCAACGCCCTACGTAAAAACGACAATCTGAATTTGCGCCCTGAAAGGGCATAATTGTATACGGTTCCGCCCT